>NZ_JAEUMO010000163.1 GCF_016793285.1 Phenylobacterium sp. | reverse complement strand
CCGTTCGGCGCGGCCCACGCGGCCACCTCGATCAGCGCGGCGCTCGGCTTCGCCGCGGCCCGCGACGCCAAGGGCCAGGACAACAAGGTCGTGGCCGTCATCGGCGACGGCTCGATGAGCGCCGGCATGGCCTACGAGGCCATGAACAACGCCTGCGAGACCACCAGGCAGCTCACCGTCATCCTCAACGACAACGACATGTCGATCGCGCCGCCGGTGGGCGGGATGAGCGGCTACTTCGCCCGGCTCGTCTCGGGCGGCGGCTACCAGTCGATCCGCAACCTCGGCAAGACCGTCTCCAAGGTGTTCCCGCGCCCGATGCGCGAGGCGGCCCGCAAGGCCGAGGAATACGCCCGCGGCATGGTCACCGGCGGCACCTTCTTCGAGGAGCTGGGCTTCTATTACGTCGGCCCGATCGACGGCCACGACATGGACGCCCTGGTCCACGTCCTGCAGAACGCCCGCCGGATCGACGACAAGCCGGTCCTGGTCCATGTGGTCACCCACAAGGGCAAGGGCTACGCCCCCGCCGAGAACGCCGCCGACAAGTACCACGGCGTGGTCAAGTTCGACGTGGTCACGGGCCAGCAGGCCAAGGGCGCCGCCGGCGCGCCGCAGTACACCCGGGTCTTCGCCCAGGAGCTGATCAAGCACGCCGAGCTCGACCCGAAGATCGTGGCGATCTCGGCCGCAATGCCCTCGGGCACCGGCCTCGACCTGTTCGGCCAGAAGTTCCCCGACCGCACCTTCGACGTCGGCATCGCCGAGCAGCATGCCGTGACCTTCGCCGCCGGCCTGGCCGCCGACGGCATGAAGCCGTTCTGCGCGATCTACTCGACCTTCCTCCAGCGCGGCTACGACCAGGTCGTCCACGACGTGGCGATCCAGGGCCTTCCCGTGCGCTTCGCCATCGACCGCGCGGGCCTCGTGGGCGCCGACGGCGCCACGCACGCGGGCTCGTTCGACGTCGGCTACCTGGGCCAGCTTCCGGGCATGGTCATCATGGCGCCGTCCGACGAGGCGGAACTCGCGCACGCCATCTCCACCGCCGTCGCCATCGACGACCGCCCCTCGGCTTTCCGCTATCCGCGCGGCGAGGGCGTGGGCGTGCAGATCCCCGACCTCGCGGCCCCGCTGGAGATCGGCAGGGGCCGCATCGTGCGCGAAGGCACGGCCGTCGCCATCCTCTCCTTCGGCACGCGCCTGGGCGAAAGCCTCAAGGCCGCCGACCTGCTGGCCGCGCGCGGCCTCTCGGCCACCGTCGCGGACGCCCGTTTCGCCAAGCCGCTCGACCTCGACCTCCTGCTGCGGCTCGCCCGCGAGCACGAGGCCCTGATCACGGTGGAGGAGGGCGCGGTCGGCGGCTTCGGCGCCTTCGTCCTGCACGCCCTGGCCGAGCACGGCGCCCTCGACCGCGGCCTCAAGGTCCGCACGCTCACCCTGCCCGACATCTTCCAGGACCAGGACAAGCCCGACGCCATGTACGCCCAGGCGGGCCTCGACGCCGAAGGCATCGTCCGCGGCGCCCTGGCCGCCCTCGGCGTCGACAACGCCAGCGCCGCCGGCCGCCGAGCCTAGGCTCCGGCCCCAATTCCCGCTCATCCCGGCGAACGCCGGGAGCCAGATCCCAAGGTGTGAGCGGTAGATTGGATGGGCTCTGAGCTCGTGGAGCCCGCCTCCCAGTCATTCCATCTGGATCCCGGCGTTCGCCGGGATGAGCGGAAATCATTGAATTTACTGATAGAAATTGATTCCAGCCCTAGCGAACCTTCTCGATGCGCACGCGGGTGGCCCCGCTGCTGAGCACGGCGCCCGTCGCGTCGAAGATGACGTCGAGGTCCGACGAGGGCGCATAGAACCGGTCGTGCCCGTTCAGGACCAGCGACACCACCGCGCCGCCGGCGACCTGGGCCGTCATCCGCCCGAAGGGCTGGGTGGCCTTGATCACGATCTCGCGCCCGTCCGGCATGCGGTACGCGCCTTCATAGCGGGCCCGCTCGGCGGGCGGCAGAGGCCATTGCGGCGTGGTGCGCACCCAGACGCTCGGCAGTACGAACGGGAAGCTGTCGAGCACCATCCGCGGATAGTACGAACTGTGATTCTCGCCCGGGTAGACCCGCGTTCGCAGCGTCACGCCGGGGCGCTCAAGCGCAGCCGACATCGCCTGGAAGCCCGGCTGCATGCCCGTCCCGTTCACCCCGTCGTCGAACTCGGCCACGGAGAGGTAGATGCGTTGGCCGCTGGCGCGTTCTGCGGCCGCGGCGACGCGCGGCACGACGCCGGGCTCGGCCCAGACCGGCACACTGGCCATGACGTAGCCGGCGAAGGCGTCGGGACGTCGGGCGAAGACGTTGGCGGCGAACAGGGCGCCCAGCGAGTGGCCGACCAGGACCGAGCGCTGCGGGTCGGCCGCATAGCGCGCCTCGATGAAGGGGCGCAGGTCTTCGAGCAGGAATGCTTCGAACGCTGCCCCGCCGCCGCCCATCTCGGGCAGGCTGCCGTCCTGCGGCCGCCAGCGGGCGTGCGCCAAGTCGTCCAGGCGATGGTTCTCCCCAGCGGGATCGTCGTCGATGCTGACCACCAGGGCGGCCGACATCTGCCAGGTGTTGCCCAGGTACTGGCCTTGCGGTCCGGCGATGCCGCTGCCGCCGTCCAGCGCGTAGATCGCCGGCAGCTTCTGGCCGGGCAGGAAGACCGTCGCCGTCGGCTGGCTCACGATGACCCGGAAGTCGCGGCCGATCCGCTCGGAGTGAACGATCAGGCGGGTCACGCCGTACTGCGGCGGCGTGGCCTCCGACACGACCTTCAGCGCCGCCGCGCGGGCTGGCCCGACGGCCAGGGCCGCGAGCAGGAAGACAAGGATTGCGCCGCGCGTCATGTGTCCGCCCCCAAGCTGCACCGGCAGCCTGGCTTCATCCCTGGACGATTTTGCGGCGGACGCCCAGGCGGCTCCGGCGGACCCCCAATCGGGGGAGGAGGAACCGCGTCGCGGACGGGTAGGTTCCCGGCGCCTCGATCAGGCGGTCCGGCGCAAGGGGGCGCCCCGGATTCACTCCCCGGAAGGTAGTTTCATGAAGCGTATGGCATTCCTCGCGGCCCTGGCGGCGGCGGGGGCTTCGGGTCCGGCGTCGGCCGCGTCGTCGTTGATCAACGGCGGGTTCGAGCAGCCGGGAAGCGCCGGCGTCGTGTACCTCCACCAGGGCAGCACGTTCCTGCCGGGCTGGACCGTCGTCGACTCCACGCCGGGCGGCGACGACGAGATCGCCTACCAGAACAACGCCGCCTTCGGAGGCCTCGGCGTGGTCGGTTCCGAGGGCGCGCACTTCCTGGAGCTGACGGGCGTCGTCGGCCGGGGGAAGGGCGTGAAGTCCGACGCGATCGACACGGTCGCCGGCGCGACCTACCGGGTGGGCTTCGACGTCGGCGCGTTCTTCGTGAGCGGCCAGGGCAGCTACGGCGATGTGACGCTCGACCTGCGGATCGACGACGTCCTGGTCGGCAGTTTCACCAACACGCTGGGGCTGTCGGCGGCCGGCTCGGACTGGCAGCGCTTCACCCACGACTTCGTGGCGACCGGCGCGCCGGTGCGGTTGACGTTCCTGGCCAGCACCGCGCTGACGTCGAGCTATCTCGGCGCCGGCCTCGACAACGTGACGTTCGACACGATCGCGGGGCCCGGGACGGGTGTCCCCGAGCCGGGCGCATGGGCGCTGGCGATCCTCGGGTTCGGCCTCGCCGGCGCCGGCCTCCGCAGGCGGCGCTCGGCGCCGGCCTGAGCCGCGACCGACGTCGCGCGCCCGGGCGGCGGTCGGGAACCGACGGCGTCAGAACGGCGAGAAGCGTTCGATCAGGCTCTGGCCCGACGGGGTCTTCTGCATGCGGCTGATGTCGCCGCGGCCGCCGTAGCTGATGCGGGCCTCGGCGATCTGGGTGTGGCGCACGGTGTTGGCCGAGGAGATGTCCTCGGGCCGCACGATGCCGGCGACCGTCAACTGGCGCAGGTCGGTGTTGGTGCGCACCTCCTGGGTGCCCTGGATCACGAGGTTGCCGTTCGGCAGCACGGCGGTGACCACCGCGGCGATCGTCAGGCTGATCTTCTCCGAGCGGTTCACCGCGCCCTGGCCGGCGTTCGAACTGGTCGAGTTCGTCTCGACGGCGTTGGCGGGATCGAAGCCGCCCGGCAGGATCTTCCCGAGCGTCGATTCCAGGCCCAGCAGGTGCGGCACGCCCGCCTGCATGCCCGAGGTCCGCGACGAGGAGGTGGCGTTGGTGGTCTTGGCGCTGTCGTCGATGTCGATGTTGACCGTCAGGATGTCGCCCGGACGGCTGGCGCGCTGGTCGTTGAAGAAGGCGCGGGCGCCGGTGCGCCACAGCGAGTTGGCGCTGGCCGGCTGCGGCGACGGCATCCGCGCCGAGGCGACGGGCTGGCTGATCGGGACGAGGGCGGCCGGGTAGCCCACCGGCGCGAGATCGGGGCCCATCGCGGCCTCCTTGATTGTCGAGCAGGCGGCGAGCGGGGCGAGGGCGGCGAGGGCCAGGAAGCGCAGGCGCATGTCGGTGTCCTTCAGCGTGCGGCGTAGTGGGAAGAGCGGACGAGCTTTAGCTGCTCCGCCTGCGGTCCGACCGCGGCCTGGCCGGGTCCGGTGACCACGGCCTGGACGGTCTTCTTCGACGTGACGTTCTGCACGTTGATGGTCTCGCCCACTGCGCCGCCGCCGAGGGCCTTGGCCTGCAGGGAGAGCGAGACGCCTTCGTTCTCGTAGGTGAGCGTTACGATCTCGTTGGCCTTGACCGCTTCCGGCGCGGCGACGTCGCGCGCGGCGACGGCCGCGCCGGCGCGCAGCGGGCGCCTGGCGGCCAGGCCGATGACGGCGTCGGCGTCGGCGGGCGCGCCGGCAGGGGCGGCGGCGACCTTGGCCCAGACCAGGTCCTGCGGCTGCACGATCTCGCCGGCGACGATGGAGCGGGCCCAGGTCAGCGCCTCGACGGCGCCGCGGGCGGCGACCGCGCCGGGCTGCGCCGTGGCGCCGCCGGTCACCACGATCTGGCGCAGGCCCTCGGCGTTGGCCCAGTCGAGGCCGGCGCGCGCGGCGGCCAGGCGCACGGCGCCGGCGTTCAGCATGACCGAGGCGCCGGCGCGGGTGGCGACGGGCGTGCGGCCTGCGGCGCCGGCGCCCTCGAACAGGTCGCCGAGCGTGACCACGCCGTCCGTGTCGATGGTGGCGGCCTTCAGCGTCACGGGCGCGCCGGCCAGCGCGGGGCCGGCGGTGAGCAGGGCGGCGGCGGCGAGCGCGAGCGCTTTCATGAGGCTACGCCTTCACCTGGTTGGCCGTGGCCAGCATGTTGTCGGCGGTGGAGATCACCTTCGAGTTCATCTCGTAGGCGCGCTGCGCCACGATCAGGGCGGTGATCTCGGACACGGCGTCGACGTTCGAGGCTTCGGTGTAGCCTTGGACCAGGGTGCCGATGCCGGTGGAACCGGCGGTCCCCGAGGTCGGCGCGCCCGACGCCGCCGTCTCCTGGTAGAGGTTGTCGCCCAGCGCCTTCAGGCCGCCGTCGTTCACGAAGGTCGCGAGTTCCAGGATGCCGACGACGGACGGGTTGGTCTGCCCGGCCTGCTGCACCTGCACCTGGCCGGTCTTGGAGACGGTGACCGACACCGCGTCGCCCGGGATCGAGATCGCCGGCTGGATCTGGTAGCCGTCCTGGGTGACGAGCTGTCCCTGGTCGTTGACCGAGAAGTTGCCGGCCCGCGTGTAGGCCGTCTCGCCGGAGGGTAGCAGCACCTGGAAGAACCCGCGGCCGTCGATGGCCAGGTCGTAAGGGTTGTCGGTGCGCGTCAGCGAGCCCTGCGTCTCGACGCGGTAGACCGCGCCGGCCTTCACGCCCGCGCCCACCTGCACGCCGGTCGGCACGATGGTGCCCTGGTCGGACGACTGCGTGCCGGCCGCTTCGAACGTCTGGTAGAGCAGGTCCTGGAACTCGGCGCGCTGCCGCTTGAAGGCGACCGTGTTCATGTTGGCGATGTTGTTCGAGATGACCTCGACGTTCATCTGCTGGGCGGCCATGCCGGTCGCCGCGGTGCGGAGCGCTTGCATCGGTCTCTAGTCCCTTAGTTGGCGCGGCCGAGACGGTCGACGGCGCGGCGCGAGAGGTCCGCGGCGCTGTCGATCATCTTGGAGGTGCTTTCGTAGGCCCGGCTCACCTCGACCATGCGGGTGATCTCCAGGACGGATTTGACGTTCGAGCCCTCCAGGTGACCCTGGCGCAGCTTGGCCGCATCGGCGGCCGGCTCGGGCTGCTGGTTCGAGCCGTTGCGGAAGAGGTTGTCCCCGGCCTTCTCGAGCACGGCGGCGTTGGCGAACTTGAACATGCCGACTTTGCCGACCCGCTCCGTGCCCTGGCTCATCGAGCCGTCGCCGCCGATGGCCACGCGGCCCTTCTCGCCGTCGACGGTGATCTCGCCGCCGCTCTCGTCGAGCACCGGATAGCCGCCCTGGCTGACGAGGCGGCCGGTGGAGTCGATGGTGAAGCGGCCGTCGCGGGTGAAGCGCGGGCCGTCCGGCGTCTGGAGCTGGAAGAAGCCCTGGCCCTGGATGGCCATGTCGAACTCGCCGTCGGTCCGGTTGAGCGCGCCCTGGCCGAAGTTGCGGGCGACGCCGTCCGGGGCCACGAACTTCACCGGGCGCGGGCCGCCCATCGTCATCGCCGGCGCGCCGGGCGCCGTCTTCTGGATCATCGACTCGACCTTGAAGCCGGCGGTGTCCACGTTCGCGATGTTGTTCGCGATGATGTCCATCTCCTTGCGCAGGACCATCTGGCGCGAGAGACCGACGTAGAGGGCGTTGTCCATCGAAGGCGACCCGAGTGAGTGCGACGTTTCGGCTCTCAGGGCGTGCAAGCTTCGGGCCAACTGGAAACGCGAGCGAAATCAAGGAACAAGAAAGTTAACGGCGGCCGAGCGGCGGAATCTGCCGGGCAGGAATCGCGTCCGTTAAGAGGTGTTAAAAACTGCTTCTTAACCAAACGCGGCCATTGGTGATCCGGCAATACGACGGGGACGCTGCGCGTGGCCAAGAAGGAAAAGAAGCCGAAGGAGGCCGAGGGCGAAGCGCCGGCGGCCGCCGAAGGCGCCGAGGGCGAGGCCCCGGCCAAGAAGAAGCTTCCGCTCAAGATGATCATCATCGCGGGCGCCGCGGCCCTGGTCGTCCTGGGCGGCGGCGGCACGGCGGCCTTCATCTTCCTCAAGCCCAAGCCCGACGCGGCCGCCGAGAAGGGCGATCACGGCAAGGACAAGAAGAAGGACAAGAAGAAAGAGGAAAAGAAGGAAGGCAAGGAAGGCGAGAAGGGCGCGGCGGTGGTCCGCGAAGGCCCCGACGGCGTCGTCTTCTACACGATGCCCGACGTGGTGGTGAACATGCAGACCGCCGACGGCAAGCCCACCTTCCTGAAGCTGAAGCTCACCCTGGAGCTGCCGGACGAGGGCGCGGTCGAGGAGCTCGACCCGAACATGCCGAGGCTCCAGGACATGTTCCAGACCTTCCTGCGCGAACTGCGCCCCGAGGACCTCAGCGGCTCTCAAGGGTCCTACCAGCTCCGCATGGAGATCCTGCGCCGGGTGAACCTGGTGATCTCGCCCTCCAAGGCCAACGCGGTCCTCATCGAGGAGATGCTGATCAACTAGCGCCGCCGCGCGAGTTGGGTGCGAAATCCCATGGCCGAAGAAACCGAAGACCAGACCCCGACCGAAGCGCCCGCCGAAGGCGGCGGCGAGACCGACTGGGCCGCGGCCGCCGCGGCCGAGGCGAACTCGTCCGAGCGGATCCTGAACCAGGACGAGATCGACAGCCTGCTGGGCTTCGACCTCTCGGAAGACGAGATCGCCGAGCGCACCGGCATCCGGGCGATCATCAACTCGGCGCTGGTCAGCTACGAACGCCTGCCGATGCTGGAAATCGTCTTCGACCGCCTCGTGCGGTTGATGACCACCAGCCTGCGGAACTTCACCTCCGACAACGTCGAAGTGTCGCTCGACAACATTTCGTCGATCCGCTTCGGCGACTACCTGAACTCGATCCCGCTCCCCGCCATCCTCTCGGTGTTCCGCGCCGAGGAACTGAACAACTACGGCCTGCTGACGGTCGATTCGAACCTTATCTACTCGATCGTGGACGTCCTCCTGGGCGGCCGCCGCGGCACGGCGGCGATGCGCATCGAGGGCCGGCCCTACACGACCATCGAGCGCGTGCTCGTCCAGCGGATGGTCGAGGTGGTGCTGGCCGACGCCCAGGAGGCGTTCGAGCCGCTGACGCCCGTCCATTTCACCCTGGACCGCCTGGAGACCAACCCGCGCTTCGCCGCCATCGCGCGGCCGGCCAACGCCGCCATCCTGGTGAAGCTGCGCATCGACATGGAGGACCGCGGCGGGCGCATCGAGCTGTTGCTGCCCTACGCCACGCTCGAACCCATCCGCAAGATGCTGCTGCAACAGTTCATGGGCGAGAAGTTCGGCCGCGACAACATCTGGGAAAGCCACCTCGCCACCGAGCTCTGGACCACCCAGACCGAAGTCCGCGCCGTGCTCGACGAGCAGCAGATCAGCCTGAAGAAGGTGCTGGCGTTCAAGGTCGGCGACACCCTGATGCTCAATGCCACGCCTGACAGCCTGATCGAGCTGAAGGCCGGCGCCATCCCGCTCACCCGCGGCCGCATGGGCCGCCGCAACGCCCACATCGCCGTGCGCGTGGAGGCCCCGCTTTCACCCGCCGCCAAGCAAGCCGTCACGAGGGGCGCATGATCCTGCTTCGCCAAGGCCACGCAGCATCCACCCGATCCTTCGAAGCTTCTGAAGGAGCGAAGTAGGATGAGCCTGATCGCCATCGGCATGAACGTGCTGCTCGCGGGCCTGCTGGTCGCCGCGATGGTCGTGGGCCTGCGCCTCAACAGGCGTCTCAAGGCCCTGAAGGACAGCCACGAGGGCTTCGAGGCCGCGGTGCGCGAACTGAACCTCGCCGCGGTGCGCGCCGAGCAGGGTCTCGCAGACCTGCGCGCCGCCACCGACGAAGCCGTCGACATGCTGTCGGACCGCATCGAGAAGGGCCGCACCCTGGCCGCCAGGCTGGAGAAGCTGGTCGCCGCCGCGCCCGAGCTGCCGCGCGCCGCGACGCTGCCGGAGCGCGCCCCGCGCGCGATGCCGCCGGTCACCCCGCCGGCCCGCCCGACCTCCGGCGAGGACCGCCTGGCGTCGCTGCTCGCCATGGCCCGCCAGCGCCTCGCCGCGCAGGACGCCGGCAGACCCGCGCCGGCCGCGGCGGACCTGTCGCCGGAGCCGCTGGTCGGCCGCGCGCCCCTGCCGGGCCGCCGCGTGCCGTCCAGCATCGACGATGACCTGTTCGAGGACGCCCCGCTGGCCCTCGACCGCCTTGCGGGAGCCCGCCGTTGAAGTCCGTTCCCCGCATCCTGCCGCTCGTGGGCGTCGCCATCGGCGGCGTCCTGGCCGTGAACGCCATCTCGGGCGCGCGCGACCTGCCGGGCCTGCTGTCGGGCGCCCAGGCGTTCGCCGAGGAGGTCGCCAAGCCCGCGAAGGACGCCAAACCCGAAGGCAAGGACGCGGCCAAGGCGGAGACGCCGAAGCCCGGCAAGGAGGGCGCTCCGTCCGCGAGCGACCCCGCCGTCGCCCTGCCGGCCGCCTCGATCGCGCCGAAGGCGGTCTGCGCCCCCACCGCCGCCGAACTCGCCAAGCAGGCCGGTCTCAGCCCCGCCGAACTGCAGGTGCTCCAGAGCCTTGGCGCCCGCCGCGGCCAGCTCGACGCGCGCGAGAACGACCTCAACACCCAGCTCGCGCTGATGGCCGCGGCCGAGGCCAAGCTGGACGCCAAGATCAAGGCGCTGAACGGCCTGAAGTCCGAAGTGAACGGCCTGCTGAACCAGTCCAACGCCAAGGAAGCCGCCGAGATCGACCGGCTGGTGAAGGTGTTCGAGGGCATGAAGGCCAAGGACGCGGCCCCGCGCCTGGCGGCGCTGGACGACAGCGTCCGCATCCCGATCGCCGCCAAGATGAAGGAGCGCGCGCTCTCCTCGATCATGGCCCAGATGCCGGCCGCCGAGGCGAAGAAGCTGACCGAGGCGCTCGCCCGCCGCTACTCCGACGCCCAGGCCGCCGCGGCCAAGGCCAGCGCCGCCGCGGCGCAGACCGACGCCAGGCAGGCCGCCGCCAAGCCGAGCGTCGATCCGACGGCGCCGGAAGCCGCGCCCAGGAAGCAGGCCGCCGCGAAGAAGCCCGCCCCGCGCAAGAAGGCCCCGGCCGCGCAGCAGGCCGCGGCCAAGGCTCCGGCCGCCGCCGCGCCCGCGACACCCGCCACGCCCTCCCAGGCGCCGCCCGCCGCTCCGCCGGCGGCCAAGGCCGGGTAGCGCATGAGCCTGAAGAAGGCCCTCCGTTCCGGGGTGGCTGCGGCCTGCATCGCCAGTGTCGCCGCCCCCGCCGGGATCGCCGCCCCCGCGGCCAGGGCCGTTGCCCATCCTTCGTCCGAAGGCGGCGGCAGCGGCGCCGACGTTCGCGTGGCGACGACGGCGACCTTCTCGCGCATCGAGATCAAGGGCCGCGTCGCGACCCGCCGCGACGGCCAGAACCTGATCCTGACGCTGGCCGGCAATCCCGACGTCGCGCGCCTGCTCACCTCGCCGCCGAGGTGGATCAAGCAGGCGACACGCAAGCGCACGGGCGCGGGCATCGAGCTCACCATCACGCTGGCCGACGACGCCGACCTCAAGGTCGGCCAGGCCGACGGCGGCACCTACGTCAACGTCTTCGAGAAGCCCGCGCCCACGCCGGAGGAGACCGCCGCCGCGCAGGCGGCCGAGCCCGTCGAGGTCGCCGAGGCCGAGCCGCCCCGCCCGAACCCGCTGCCCGCCGGCGGTGTCGTCAGGATGGACGCGAAGGTCGCGGGCGGGCAGACCACGCTCGCCTTCACCTGGGCGAACCCGGCCGGCGCCGCCGTCTTCCGCCGCGGCGACGCGATCTGGGTGGTGTTCGACGCCCCGGCGAAGCTGGACGTCTCGGGCGCGCCCAAGGGCGTGCGCCCGCTGCGCTCCGTCGAGGCCTTCCGGGGCGCCGACTATGCCGCCATCCGCATCGACGCCGACCCGGACGCCCCGGTCTTCGTCGGCGCGCAGGGCGCCACCTGGACCGTTTCGCTGGGGCCCGGCCCGCAGGCGCAGCCGGCCATCGTCCGCATCAGCCGCGACGCCGCCGGCGGTCCCGCGACGTTGAAGGCCCCCGTGGCCGGGGCCACGCGCGTGGTCAACCTGCCCGACCCGGTGGTCGGCGATACGCTGAAGGTCGTGACCGCGCTCGGCCCGGCCAAGGGCGTGCCCACCCGCCGCGACTTCGTCGACGCGGCCCTGTTGCCCTCGATCCAGGGCCTCGCCATCGAGCCGCTGGTCGACGATCTGGCCGTGGCGCGCGACGGCGAGATCGTGCGGATCAGCCGCGCCCAGGGCCTGACGCTGTCGCCCGCCTGGGCCACGCGCGACAAGGAAGACGCCCAGCTCGGCGCGCCGCAGCCGGCGATCATGCCGGCGCTGGTCAGCGCGGAGTGGGCCAGGACGGGCGAGGGCGGCTTCATGGGCCGCTATGACGCCCTGTTCTCGGCGGCCACGGCCGAGAGCGCCAACAAGGACCGCGAGGCGCCGGTCGCCGCGCGCATGGCGCTGGCGCGCTTCCTGGTCGGCTCCGACCTCAGCTACGAGGCCATCGGCGTCCTCAACGCGCTGGCCCGCGAGCATCCCGAGATGCTCGACGACCCCGAGTTCCGCGGGCTGCGCGGCATCGCCCGCGCCATCGCGCGCCGCTACGCCGAGGCCGACAACGACTTTTCCGCGCCCGCGCTCGCCGACGATCCGTCGAGCCAGCTCTGGCGCGCCTACGTCAACACCGAGATGGCTCACTACGCCGAGGCGCGGGGCTTCTTCGGCAGGGGCGTGGAGGCCTACGGCCTGTTCTCGCCGCTCTGGAAGGCGCGCTTCGCCCGCGCCGACGCCAAGGCCGCGCTGGCCCAGGGCGACCTGATCGGCGCCGACACGCGGGTGCGCATGGCGCTGGAGGAGAAGGTCGATCCCGAGGAGGCGCTGCGCACCCGGCTGGTCCAGGCGCGCGTGATCGAACTCCAGGGCAACCAGGCCCGCGCGCTGAAGGTCTACGCGGCCGTCGCGACCGCCCCGGTCGACTCCATCTCGGCGCCTGCCCAGCTCCGCGCCACCCAGATCCGCCTCGCGCTCGGCCAGATCACGCCGGCCCAGGCGGCCAACGTCTTCGATGGCCTGCGCTACCGCTGGCGCGGCGACGGGACCGAACTCGAGACCATACGCGCGCTGGGCCAGCTCTACCTGGCGCAGGGCCGCTACCGCGAGGCGCTGGAGGCGCTGCGCTCCGCCGGCGTGCGCCTGCCCGACCTGCCCGAGGCGTTGCAGCTCCAGGCCGATCTCAACACCGCGTTCAGGGGCCTCTTCCTCGACGGCCTTGCCGACGGGCTGGAGCCGACCCAGGCGCTGGCGCTCTTCTTCGACTTCAAGGAACTGGCCCCGCTGGGCGCCGACGGCGACCTGATGGTGCGCAAGATCGTGCGGCGCCTCGTGGACGTCGACCTGCTGCCGCAGGCGGCCGACCTCCTGAAGTACCAGGCCGAGAACCGCCTCGATGGCGTGCCGAAGGCGCAGGTCTCGACCGACCTCGCCGTGATCTACCTGATGGACCGCAAGCCCGAGGCGGCGCTGGAGGCGATCAACGCCTCGCGAACCACGGTGCTGCCCACCGCGCTGAACGCCGAGCGCCGCCTGATCGAGGCGCGCGCCTGGACCGCGCTCGGCCGCTACGACAGCGCACTGGAGATCATCGAGACCGACAAGAGCCGCGATGGCGGCGACCTGCGCGCCGAGATCTCCTGGAAGCAGAAGAACTGGGCCGTGGCCGCGCCGCTGTTCGAGAAGGGCCTCGGCGACCGCTGGAAGACCGCCACGCCGCTCAGCTCGGACGAGGAGGGCCGCCTGCTGCGCGCCGGCGTCGCCTATTCGCTGGCCGGCGACGAGGGCTCGCTCGCGCGGCTTCAGACCCGCTACCAGGGCTTCTACGAGAAGGCGAACAACCCCGAGGCGCTGAAGATCGCGCTCTCCGGTGTTCCGACGGGCCGCCTCTCGGTCGCCGACTTCGGCCGTGTCAGCGCCGACAACGAAGCCTTCGCCGGCTGGGTCGCCAAGATGAAGGGCCGCTTCAAGACCAGGCCCGCCCCCGTCGGCGCCGCCAAGCCGCCGCCCGTCGCCCCGGCCAGACAGGCCCAGGCCGCGCCGGCCAAGCCCGCGGCCAAGGGGTAGGTGGCGGTTCCGAAGATTGGCTACAGGCGCATTAGGTAGTCGTCCGGGGCGTCCTTTCTCGCGGCTACCTCGGCCAGACTATCCAACGCCCAGGTGCCACCGACGATTTCAGGCCGCAGTTGCTCGGCTTCGGCTTCGGCTTCGAGTCCATCTGCGGCGATGGCGGCACGGATAGCCGTGGATAGGTCTCGCTCGGCCCGGAGCAATTCCATCCAGAGCTTTGGGCTGACCTTCTTGGTGAACCGCAGAATGCTGTCCTTTTGGAAGGATCGCATCAATTCAGCGCGTCCGAGCTGGAGCATCGCCGCCATAAGGTCCACGGATGCGACGGTGATATATCGCGTAATGAAAACATCGGTCTCGGTGTGCAGAGCGCCGCCTAGGTTAATGTAAATCTTCGACCAAGTTACGATGCGCGCTTCACCTTGCGCATCGAACGTCCGGTAGGAAGAGTCAGCTTGCATCTCGAGGCCGTTCAACAGGAGCGCGCCTATCGGAAGCTCTCCCTTGCGAAACCGCTCGAGCATCTCCTCGCGTCCCCCAGACACGCGGTGCAGACTCATCGTGAGTAGATGCGACAGGCGTCTCTGGATCGATGTTGCCTCGCGAAGCATCAGTCGACGGATCGGGGCGCCGTGCGCTTCCTGCTCTGCCGAGATCGCCTGATCGACAACGAACACGCCGAACCAAAGAGCAAGACTGTCCGCCATCATGTTGATACCGAGGTCTGGCCAGATCAGCGCCATCACGACGCTGAAGACTGAAGCGCCGGCTAGCAGTGGGCCCAGGCGACGTAGCAGCTTGTAAGAAGGGCGTTTCAAGTCGGCCAAGCCTCAGCAGCCGGATAATTGTACCGCACCCTCCGCCGACGCCTATCCTCCCCCCGCGCCTCGCTGGAAGCTCTCCACGAGGCTGCCGCAGACGAGGCGCCAGCCGTCCACGAGGACGAAGAAGATCAGCTTGAAGGGCAGGCTCACGACCACCGGCGGCAGCATCATCATGCCCATGCTCATCAGCACGCTGGCCACGACGAGGTCGATCACCAGGAAGGGCACGAAGAGCAGGAAGCCGATCTCGAAGGCGCGCTTCAGTTCGCTGATCATGAAGGCCGGCGTCACGACGCGGAGCGGAATCTCCTGCACGTTCGCGGGCCGCTGGATCTTCGACAGCCGCACGAAGAGGCCGAGATCCTCCTGATCCACCTGCGAGAGCATGAACTGCTTCACCGGCCCGCCGGCGGCGTCGAAGGCGGCGGGCAGCTCCATCTGCTGGTCGAGCAGGGGCTTCACGCCTTCGTTGTAGGAGCGCTCTAGCGTCGGCCCCATGACGATGGCGGTCAGGAACAGCGCCAGCGAGATCAGGACGGCGTTGGGCGGACTCTGCTGCAGGCCGAGCGCCGTGCGCAGCAACGACAGCACCACGATGATCCGCACGAAGCTCGTGGTCATGATGACGATGGACGGCGCCAGCGACAGGACCGTCAGCAGGCCCACCAGTTGCACCACGCGCTCGGTCAGGCCGGCGCCCGTGCCGAGGTTCACGTTCAGCGTCTGGGCCATGGCGGCCACGGGCACGATCATGACCGCGAAGGTGGCGAGCACCGAGATCAGCGCCGCGCGCCGCCAGTCCCTCGCCGGCAGGTTCTTGATCGCCCGAAGGAATTCCATCACGACCTGGCCTTCGGCAGGTCGGCGAGGACGCGGCCCTCGCCCAGCAGCACCAGCCGCTCCTGGCCGTCGCAGTCGAGGATGACGACACGCCGGGTCGGGTCGAGCACCAGGGTCTCGACGATCCGCATCCGCCGGTCCTTCTTCGGCCCCTGCATCCGCGCGATCGCGTCGGGGCCGTACTTGCGCAACGCCACGGCGGCGAGGCCGATGAGGCCCAGGGTCAGCGCCAGGGCGAACACGGCGCGGAGGAGGCTCGGGAAATCCATGGGGCGGCGCTTCTGCGGGCGGAGACAGGGCCGCAGTTCGCCGTTGAGTCTCTTAAATGCGGATTAACCCTGTTTCTTCAGGATTGGCCGGTATGAACCTGGCCGACATTCCGCTCTTCTCGATGCTTCGGGGCCGGCTGGGCTATCTCAGCGAGCGGCAGAAGGTCATCGCCCAGAACGTCGCCAACGCCGACACCGCCCGCTACACGCCCGAGGACCTGAAGCCGTTCAGCTTCGACGCGCGGGTGCAGCAGGCGCGGCAGGGCCAGGCCGGCGCCGGTCCGGGCGGCGTCTCGATGATGGCCGCCACCCAGGCCGGGCACATGTCGCCGAAGAACGAACGCCGCGGCCTCGGCGCCGCCTACAAGACCGCCAAGACCCCCGATTCCGAGACCACGCTGAACGGCAACTCCGTGGTGCTGGAGGAGGAGATGATCAAGATGGGTGACGCGCGCATGCAGTACGACGCCGCGATCAGCTTCTACCAGAAGTCGATGAACCTCCTGCGCATGGCGGCCAAGCCGCCCGGCCGCGCCTAGGGGACCGCTAGATGCCCGAGATCAAGCCCACCGCCGGCGTCGCCCAGGCCATCGCGGCCTCCGCCCTGCGCGCCCAGCAGGCGCGGATGCGGATCATCGCCGAGAACCTCGCCAACGCCGACTCCACCTCGAAGACGGCGGGCGGCGACCCCTATCGCCGGCAGGAGCCGATCTTCGAGCCGGTCAAGGTGGCCGGCGCCAAGGGCGTGCGGATGAGCAAGGTCGAGCCCGACCAGAGCGACTTCCGCCAGGAATACGACCCTGGCCACCCCTCCGCCGACGCCAAGGGCTATGTGAAGCTGCCCAACGTGAACAGCATGGTCGAGGCGCTGGACATGCGCGCGGCGCAGCGGGCCTACGAGGCGAACCTCAACGTCATCGAGACCAGCCGGCAGATGGATCTGCGCACGCTGGACCTCCTGAAGAAGTAGGAGCCGGGCCATGATGACTCCGCTCGCCGCCGCAAAGGCCTACGCCACCGCCCAGAAGAGCATGGGGGTGGGCGACGGGCTGGGCGCCGGCGCCTCGCTGGGCTCGGCCGCGCCGATGCAGGGCGGGTTCGGCGACATGGTGAAGTCGGCCATCACCGACGCCATGACCGCCTCGAAGACCGCGGAAAAGCAGATGGCGAGCCAGGTCGCGGGCAAGACCGAGCTGATCGACGTGGTCACCGCGATCTCGGCGGCCGAGGCCAGCCTGGAGACGGTCATGGCCGTCCGCGACCAGGTGATCTCGGCCTACCAGGAAATCATGCGGATGCCGATCTGAGGTCGGCCGCCGAAGAGCGCGAACGACACGAAAGAGCCTCCGCATCGCGGAGGCTCAATCAGTTTTGGAACCGCGGAATGCGCGGAAAGGACGCGGAAAGCACAGGGCCCATTTCCGTGTATTCCGCGTTCGTCCGCGGTTCTCGATCGGAAGGCGCCGCTCCGCCGCCCTGAGTGTTTCTCGCGGTTCCTATTTCACGGCCGCGCACGCCACGCGCGGGCCGGCGCCGCCGATCGGCTGGGCCATGTGGTCGTCGGGGTTGGCGTGGATCACCACCGCCGAGCCGTCGGCGTCCCTCAGCTTGTCCAGGGTCACCAGCGTTGTGAACACCTCCGCCGACGCCGCGCCGTCCGTGCCCGCGTGGATGTTCGGCAGGTCGCCCAGGTCGTTGGCGGCCGGGTTCAGCAGGCCATGAACCGCCGCGGCCGTCCCGTGGACGTGGGCGCCGGCCGAGGTGAAGTCCGACTTCGAGCAGTCGGCCTTCTCGTGGAAATGCAGGCCGTGCCAGCCGGCCGACAGCCCCTTGGCCTCGACCTTCATCAGCACGCCCTTCGGGGCCGCGGTCAGCACGACCGCGCCCACCGTCTGGCCCTGGCTGTTCTTCAGGTCGGCGGTGACGCTCGCCGGGGCCTGGGCGAAGGCCGAGGTGGCGAAGAGGGCGGCGGCGAGGGCGACGGGCAGGCGCATTCGGGGAACTCCTGATGACTGACGGCGAACACTAGACCCGTCGGACGGGCCAACCCAAGCCGTGCTAGGTCTGTTCCATGGTGGAATCCGCGATCCGTCTCGAGGGCGTCACCCGCCGCTACGGCGGCCTCGCCGCGCTGGACGGCGTCGACCTCGATGTCGCGCCCGGCGCGTTCGTGGCCCTGGTCGGCGGCTCGGGGTCGGGCAAGACCACGCTCCTGAAGACGGTGAACGGCCTGATCCGCCCCGACGGCGGCGCGGTCCGCGTGTTCGGCGAGGACGTGGCGGCCGCGGCGCCGCACGCGCTGCGCCGGCGCATCGGCTACGTCTTCCAGGAGGTGGGCCTCTTCCCGCACCTGACCGTCGCCGAGAACATCGAGATCACGCCGAAGCTGCTGGGCTGGGACGCGGCGCGCAGGGCCGGCCGCGTCGCCGAACTGCTGGACCTCGTGGCGCTCCCGCCCGACGTGGCCCGGCGCGCGCCCGCGGCCCTGTCGGGCGGCCAGCGCCAGCGCGTCGGCGTCGCCCGTGCGCTCGCCGCCGAACCGCGGCTGATGCTGATGGACGAGCCGTTCGGCGCTCTCGACCCCGTCACCCGCGACGCGCTGGGCGCCGACTACCGCGCGCTGCACGAGCGCCTGGGCCTGACGACGCTGATGGTCACCCACGACATGGCCGAGGCGGTGCTGCTGGCCGATCGCGTCGTGGTGCTGAAGGCGGGCCGGATCCTCGCCGACGGTGCGCCCGCCGACCTCCTGGCGCGGACGAGCGACCCCGACGTCCGCGCGCTGCTCGAAGCGCCCAGGCGGCAGGCCGAGCGGCTCCGCGAAAGGCTGGGCGCATGAGTCCGAAGCTCGCCGCCGCCTTCCAGTTGCTGCCGGACTACCTGGCCTGGCACGTCCTGCTGTCGGTCAGCGCGTTGGGGCTCGGCCTCGCGATCAGCCTGCCGCTGGCGGTCGCCGCCGCGCGCAGCCCACGCCTGCGCTGGCCCGTGCTGGCGCTGGCCAGCCTCATCCAGACGATCCCCAGCCTGGCGCTGCTGGCCCTCTTCTACCCCGTGCTGCTCGCGCTCTCGGCGCTGGCCGTCGCCGTCACGGGCCACGGCTTTTCGGCGCTGGGCTTCCTGCCTTCGCTGCTGGCGCTGACGCTCTATTCGATCCTGCCGATCCTGCGGAACGCCGTGGTCGGGATCACCGGCGTCGACCCCGCAATCCGCGAAGCCGCCGACGGCGTCGGCATGACGCCGCGCCAGAGGCTCGTCCAGGTCGAGCTGCCGCTGGCCGCGCCCGCCATCATGGCCGGCATCCGCACCGCCGCCGTCTGGACCATCGGCGCCGCGACGCTGGCCACGCCGGTCGGCCAGACCAGCCTCGGCAACTACATCTTCGCCGGCCTTCAGACCGAGAACTGGGTCTCGGTCCTGTTCGGCTGCGCCGCCGCCGCCGCGCTGGCCATGATCGCCGACCAGCTCATCGGCCTGATCGAGGCCGGCGCGCGCCTGCGCCGCCGCGGCCTCGCGATCGCGGGCCTCGTCGGCCTGCTGGCGGGGACGGTGGCCG
This sequence comes from Phenylobacterium sp., assembly GCF_016793285.1. Classification (GTDB taxonomy): domain Bacteria; phylum Pseudomonadota; class Alphaproteobacteria; order Caulobacterales; family Caulobacteraceae; genus Phenylobacterium. Next base: position 10,379 of record NZ_JAEUMO010000163.1, on the reverse strand, counting down.
CGGTGAGCCCGCTGATCGGCTTCGGCAAACCCACGGCCTACGTCGTCGGCGCCAAGAACTTCTCCGAGCAGTACATCCTGGCCGAGCTGATGGCGTCGCGGCTCGAGCACGCCGGCGCCGCGGTCACCCGCAAGGAGGACCTGGGCTCCGCGATCGCCTACCGCGCGCTGGCCGCGGGCGAGATCGACGCCTACGTGGACTACTCGGGCACGCTCTGGACCGCCGTCCTGGGCCGCACCGACAACCCGGGCCGGCAGGCCGTGCTCGACGGGCTCACCGCGGAACTGAAACGCCGCGACGGCGTGGTGGTCCTGGGCTCGCTCGGCTTCGAGAACGCCTACGCCTTCGCCATGCGCGCCGACCGCGCCCGGGCCCTGGGCGTCGCCTCGCTCGACGACCTCGCCCGCAAGGCGCCGCAACTCACCCTCGGCACGGACATCGAGTTCCTCTCGCGGCCGGAATGGAAGGCCGTCGAGAAGGCTTACGGCCTGACGTTCAAGGCCAGCCGTTCGTTCCAGCCCACCTTCATGTACCGCGCCCTCGGTTCGGGCGACGTCGACGTGATCAGCGCGTTCTCGTCCGACGGCCGCATCGCCGCCGACCGGCTGGTGGTGCTGGCCGACCCCCGCGCCGCCATCCCGCCCTACGACGCGGTGATCCTGGTGTCGCCGAAGCGCGCCGGCGACCGACGCCTGATCGAGGCGCTGCGGCCGCTCGTCGGGTCCATCACGGTCGAGGCCATGCGGGCGGCCAACTACAGCGTCGACCGCGACACCGCGAAGGCGACGCCTGCCCAGGCCGCGCGCACGCTCGAGCGTCCCTGAGGCGCGGGCCGCGGCAAACACGCCTCGCAGGCGAAGCGGGTTGCGAAACCGTCACGTCAGGGCGTTAAGCTGTCGGTAAGCATGCAAGTTCCGGGCGCGCCCGGCTGTGGGGATGTTCATGACGTTCAAGCTTCTGGCCGCGGGCGCGGTCCTGGCCGCGGTCGCTCTCGGCGGGGCGCAGGCCTCCGCGGCGGTGATCAGCAGCGGCGGCTACAGCGTCGGCATCGGGGTCAACGGCGAACTGTACGATGCAGACGCCGGCGTCGGCTTCCTGCGCGACGGCTACGATCCGATCGCTCCCGGCACGCCGCGCGATTCCTGGGGCCTGAACGGCGCCTACGCGGACTCGCAGTTCTACGGCAGCAACGGCATCGTCTCGACCGACATCGTGGCGAACGGCGACACGGCTACGGCCACCACGGTCACCGCGGACGGCTTCCAGGTCGTTCAGAACTACAGCTTCCTGAACAACATCCTGAAGATCGACACGACTGTCACCAACCTGACCGGCGACGTGCTCACCGGCGTCTTCCAGCGCAACGTCGACTGGGACATGCCGGAAGGCGCCGAGAACGTCTACGGTCCGTTCGGCGCCCGAAACGGCGTGCTGGATTCCAGCTACTTCGGCTTCGACACTCCGGACGCCTCGGCGGCCTATGACTTCAGTTGCAAGTTCGGCTGCAACGAGGTCGGCGACCTGGGCGCGGGCATCAAGATCAGCCTGGGCGCGATCGGCGCCGGCAAGAGCCGCAGCTTCGCCTACTACTACGGCCTGAACCAGCCGGGCGGTGCGGCCGGCGACCTGCTCGCCGACGCACAGGCCGCGGGCGCGCAATATCTGATCGCCGGGTCCGGCGACGGCTCCTCCAGCCACCACGCGGTGATCGGCGTTTCGGGGGCGGTGCCCGAGCCGGCCGGCTGGGCGATGATGATCCTGGGCTTCTTCGGCCTGGGCTTCGCCTTCCGCCGCGAGCGCAAGCCCGCGCACGCCTGAGGGCGGTCGCCGGCTCTCCTGCCTCGCAGGGGCGGCAGGCGGCGTTCGTTAACGGCCCTTGGCCTTTCGTTAACCATGACGCGCGACATTCGGCGGGACGGGCGGCGCGGGTAGCCGCCCCTTTCGCGTGAGGGTTTCCGCATGAGTGGCGCCGAGGTTCTGGACGTCGGGCGCGACGCCATCTGGCTGACGATCCAGCTCAGCGCGCCGGTCCTGATCGTGGGCCTGATCGTGGGGGTGGGCATCGGCCTGCTGCAGGCGCTGACGCAGATCCAGGAGCAGACCCTGGTCTATGCGCCGAAGATCGTGGCGATCTTCGTCTCGCTGCTGCTGTTCCTGCCGCTGATGGGCGCGCTGATGAGCGGCTTCATGCGCAACATCGCGGCCCGCATCGCAGGGATGTAGGAGCCCGAGCGGTCGGCCGCCGACCGCTCACGCTTGCTTGAGGATAGGCCATTCGCCGTGCTGAAGCTGACCCAACCGAAGTGGCGAATGGCCTAAGCGCGATGGAGAGCTACGCCACCGCCCAGCAGGTCTTCGCCGCCGGCCTCGTCTTCGCGCGGCTGGGCGCCATCGTCATGCTGCTCCCGGGCTTCGGCGAGACGTTCATCCCGCCGCGCATCCGCCTGTCGTTCGCGCTGGCGCTGACGCTCATGCTGTTCCCGGTGGTCGGCCGGGGCGTCCCGGCCATCCCTGCCGACGCCGCCGGGCTGGCGGGGGCGGTCATCAAGGAGCTGTTCATCGGCCTGATAATCGGCGCGATCCTGCGCCTCTTCATGAGTTCGCTGGCGACGGCGGGCGAGATCGTCTCGCTGCAGACCACGCTCTCGTTCGCCCAGACCGCCAACCCGACCCAGGCCCAGCCGACGGCGACGCTCGGCACCTTCCTGGGCCTTATCGGCATCACCCTCATCTTTGCGACCGACCTGCACCAGCTATTCCTGAGCGCGCTGGTGAGCAGCTTCGAGCTCTTCCCGTTCTCGCGCGCCGTGCCGGTCGCCGACGCCGGCCAGCTCGCCATCCAGACCATGAGCCGCTCGTTCGCGCTGGGCCTGCAGCTCGCCGGGCCGGTGGTGGTCTTCTCGCTGATCTTCAACATCGCCACCGGCCTCGTCGGCCGGGTGATGCCGCAGTTCCAGGTGTTCTTCGTCGCCACCCCCCTCAGCGTGATGCTGGGCCTGTCGATCTTCGCCCTCAGCCTGGGCACGGTCGGGATGATCTGGGTGGACCGCTATCGTGACCTCATCGGGACCTTTGCGCCCCGATGACCCTGCTTCGCCGAATCTTCGCAGGACTTTGCCCTGATCCCGGACCTGTCCTGCGAAGCTCCGCCAGGAGCGAAGCCGGATGAGCGAAGGTCCCGATCGCGAGTCGAAGACAGAAGAAGCCACCCCGCGAAAACTCGAACAGGCGCGGGAGAAGGGCGACGGCGCCAAGACCATGGACCTGGCGTCGTTCGCGACGCTGTCGGCCGCGGCCGCCGTGGTGCTGATCGCCGGCGGCTGGCTGTCGCGCAACATGGCCACCCAGCTCCTGCCGTTCATCGCCCAGCCGGACCAGATGGTCCTGGAGGGCGCGGGCGGCGTCGAGGTTCTGAAGTACGCCCTGACGGCCGGCGCCCCGGCGCTCCTGATGGTGATGGCGGCCACGGCGTTCGCCGGCGTCGCCGCCAACCTGGTGCAGGGCGGCTTCCACTTCACCCCGGACAAGCTGAAGCCCGACTTCCAGAAGGTGAGTCCGCGGAAGGGCTTCGAGCGGCTGTTCGGCCCCGACGGGCTGATGCAGTTCGCCAAGTCCACCGTGAAGGTGATCGCGATCGCCGTCATCGCCTGGGTGGTGCTGAAGCCGGCGGTGTCGACGTTCGCCTCGCTGTCGGCCCTGGAGCCCGCGGCGGTGCTGCCCTACTGCCTCGACATCCTGAAGCGGCTGGTGTTCGCGGTCGCGGCCTTCACGCTCGTCATCGCCGGCGGCGACTTCCTCTGGCAGCGGCAGCGGTTCCTGACCCGCATGCGCATGACCAAGGAGGAGGTGAAGGAGGACTACAAGCAGACCGAAGGCGACCCGCATGTGAAGGCGCGCCAGCGGCAGCTCCGCCACGAGCGCGCCCGCCGGCGCATGATGCAGGCGGTTCCCGACGCCACCGTCGTCATCATGAACCCGACCCACTACGCCGTGGCGCTGAAGTACGAGCAGGGCGAGCACGCCGCGCCGCTGTGCGTCGCCAAAGGCCTCGATTCCCTGGCCCTGAAGATCCGCTCGGTGGCCGAAGAGGCCGGCGTGCCGGTGATCGAGGACCCCCCGCTCGCCCGGGCCCTCTACGCCGCCGTGGAGATCGAGGAGATGATCCCGCCTGCCCACTTCGAGGCGGTCGCCAAGATCATCGGCTTCATCATGGGCCAGGCGCGCCAGCGGCCGGCCCACCATTGACCCACGTTCCGCCGCACTCGACGCGCTAAGGCCTTGTGACAGAATGCAGATCATCGATTCGCCGGAGGCGCCGAAGCTCGCCATGGCCGAGCCGCCATCCAAGACCCGCAAGACCGACCCGCTGATCGCGCTGGCCGTGCTGTTCTTCCTGCTGGCCGTGGCGTTCGCCGCCGCGCCGCTGGTGAACCGCGGACCCGAGACGCTGGCCGGATCGCTGCTTCTGTTCGGCCTGGCCGGTGTCTGCTGCCTGGGCCTGTTCGTGCTGCGCGGCACGGTCGAGGAGCCGGTCGAGACCGAGGTCGGCGCCGAGGTCTTCCTGTCCGCGCTGGACGAGCCCGCCGCCGTGGCCGCGCCCGACGGGCGCCTCCTCACCACCAATCCTGCGTGGCGCGAGGCCATGGGCTCGGCCCCGCGGCTGCCCAAGAGCGGGGCCGCCGCCTCCAGCCTGTTCGGCGCGCTGGCCGCCGCGCGCCGCGGCGAACTCGGCCGCGCTTCGCTGAAGACCGGCGGCCAGGAGCGAGAAGCGATGGTCTCGCCCATCGGTCCCCGCCGCTTCCTCGTGCGCCTCACCGGCCGCGGCTCCGGACCGCTGGCCCTGCCGTCGTCGGCGATGGAGGTGCTGAACGCCGTCGCCGGCGCCAAGGCGCCGCCGCCCAAGGTGCTGGACGCCTTCGCCGCCGCCTCGCCGTTCGGCGCGGCGCTGCTGGAAGGCGAAGACCCCTTCGAAGCCAGGATCGTCGAGGCCAACCCGGCCCTGGCCCAGCTCGCCCCGGGCGGCGAGGCCGGCCAGGAGTTCGGCCGCCTGATCGAACCGGCCAGCCGCCTGGACGCGGCCCTGCGCATCGACCAGGCGCGCGAGGGTCACACGCCGCTGGAGGTGCGCCTGGCGCACGACCCGACGCGCATCGCCCACCTCTACCTGTCGCAGTCCGGCGGCCGCTGGGTGGCCTACCTCGTGGACGTCTCCGACCAGAAGCAGGTCGAGCTGCAACTGGCCCAGAGCCAGAAGATGCAGGCCATCGGCCAACTGGCCGGCGGCGTGGCGCACGACTTCAACAACCTGCTGACCGCCATCCTGATGCAGCTCGACGTGCTGGCCACCCGCCACCCGGTGGGCGACCCCAGCTACGAGGGGCTCAACGAGATCAAGCAGACGTCGATGCGGGCCGCCGACCTGGTCCGCAAGCTGCTGGCCTTCTCGCGCAAGCAGACCGTGCAGCGCGAGATCCTCGACGTGGGCGAGATGATCTCCGAGTCCGAGGTGCTGCTGCGCCGGCTGCTCTACGAGGACATCAAGCTCGTCACCGACTATGGCCGGAACCTGCCGCATGTGCGCGCAGACCGCGGCCAGCTCGACACGGCGATCATGAACCTGGTCGTCAACGCGCGCGACGCCATCCGCAGCCATGCCAGCGGTCCCGGGGGGGGCGTCATCCGTATCCGCACCGCGCGCGTGACGCAGGACGAGGCGCGCGGCCTGGGCTATCCGACCGCGCTCGGCGACCAGGCGATGGTGGAAGTCTCGGACGACGGTCCCGGCATCCCGTCCGCTGTGATGGACAAGATCTTCGATCCCTTCTTCACCACCAAGCCCGTGGGCGAGGGCACGGGTCTCGGGCTGGCGACCGTCTACGGCATCGTCAAGCAGTCCGACGGCTGGATCGCGGTGGCGTCGAAGCCGGGCGAGGGCGCCGCCTTCCGCATCTTCCTGCCGGTCCACCTGGCCCCCGTGTCGGCGGTGTCCGCGCCCGAGCCGGCGGCGCCCAGGCGCCCGGCCGCGCGCGACCTCTCCGGCGCCGGGCGCATCCTCTTCGTCGAGGACGAGGACGCGGTGCGCGGCGTCGCCGCCAAGCTGCTCCGCGCCCGCGGCTACGAGGTGATCGAGGCCGCGTCCGGCGAGGAAGCCCTGGAGATCGCCGAGACCCATGCCGGCGAGATCGACCTGATGATCTCGGACGTGGTCATGCCCGGCATGCAGGGCCCCGACCTGCTGAAACAGGCTCGCCAGTACCTGGGCGCGGCCCCGGTGATGTTCATCTCGGGCTATGCCGAGAGCGAGTTCTCAGACCTGCTGGAAGGCGAGCGCAACGTCTCGTTCCTGCCCAAGCCGATCGACATCAAGACCCTGGCCGAGCGGGTGAAGCAGGAACTCCAGAAGGCGGCGTAGCGGTCCCGCTTGCCAAGCCGGCGGACGCACGCCATGGCTCTGCCCCCATGCCCCGCCAGCAGCCTCCGCCCCAGCGCTTCACCTTCCAGCAGGTCTTCGAGCTGGCCGCCGCCGCCGCCCGCGACGGCCGGCTCGGCGACGCCGAGGGCCTGTACCGCGCCCTGATGAAGGGCCAGCCGCCGTCGATCGTGCCGCTGAACCTCGGTCTCGTCCTCGAGGACATGGGCCGCTACGCCGCCGCCGAGGCGCTCTACCGGGCGCAACTCGCCAGGACGCCCGGCGACGCCGACTTCGAGCGCCGGCTGGGCTTCCTCGCGCTGCGCAACGGCGACTACGCCGCCGGCTGGCCGCTCTACGAGCATCGCGTCCGGCCCGGCATGCGCAAGCCGCAGTTCAGCTTCCCGGAGTGGACCGGCGGGCCGGCCGCGTCGCTCCTCGTCCTGCTGGAGCAGGGCCTGGGCGACCAGATCATGTTCGCGCGGTTCGTGACGCCGCTGGTCGAGCGCGGGACGGCGGTGACGCTGGTCTGCCGCCCGCCGCTGGGCCGGCTGTTCGAGCACCTGGGCGTAAAGGTCCTGCGCGCCGAGGGTCACCTGGACATCCCGCGCCACGACGGCTGGGTGCTGGCCGGCTCGCTGCCCTGGCGCCTCGGGACGACGGTCGAGAACCTGCCGCAGCCGCCCTACCTGCCGGGCCGCACGGGCGGCTCGGGCGTCGGCTTCGTCGGCAAGGGCAGCCCGGACCACGTCAACGACAAGAACCGCTCGCTGCCGGACGCCCTCGTCGCCGAGATCCTGGGCTGGCCCGGCGTCGTCAGCCTCTCGCCCGCCCAGACCGGCGCCGAGGACCTGGAGGCCACCCGCCGCATCATCGAGGGTCTCGACGTGGTCGTCAGCGTCGACACGACCGTCGCGCACCTGGCCGGCGCCATGGGCAAGCCCACCTTCCTGGTGCTGCCGTTCAACCCGGACTGGCGCTGGATGCGCGACCGGACCGACAGCCCCTGGTATCCTTCGATGCGCCTGTTCCGCCAGCCGAAGCCCGGCGACTGGACCAGCGTCGTCGCCGAGCTGAAGGCGGCGCTCGCCGCCCGCGTCTGACGGACCTGAGACCGCCATGCCCCGACCCGCCCGCCCCGTCGTCCGCGCCCGCGCCACGGCGGTCGGCGCGTCGGCCGTCGGGGCCAGCGCCATCGGCCGCGCGGCGCTGGGCTCGGCGATGATCGGCGCCCTGGCCGTGGGCGCGGTCGCGGTCGGCGCGCTCGCCATCGGCCGCCTCGTGATCGGCCGGCTCACCGTGCGCAGCGTCCGCATCCGCCGCCTCGAGGTCGATGAGCTGACGGTCGGCCGCCTCAGCATCCGCGAGGACGACCGCCGCTAGCCCTTGCGCCGCCCCGCGTCCCGCGCGACGCTGCCGTGGATCAGAAAGAACGGTATGGGAGAGCGACGATGGCCGGTGTGAATCCGAACGGGACCCTCAAGGGAAAGGTGGCGCTGGTCACCGGCGCCAGCCGCGGCATCGGCGAGGCCATCGCCGTGCGCCTGGCCATGGAGGGCGCGAAGGTGGTCGCATCGGCCCGCACCGCCGAGGCCGGCGAGAGCAAGCTGCCCGGCACGCTGCACGCCACCGTAGACCGCATCCGCGCCGCGGGCGGCGAGGCCACGGCGGTGAAGGCCGACCTCTCCATCGAGGCCGACCGCGTCCGGCTGGTCGACGAGACCGTCGCCGCCTACGGACCCGTCGACATCCTGGTGAACGACGCGGCCGTCACCTTCTTCATCCCGGTGGAGACCTTCCCCAAGAAGCGCTTCGACCTGATGTTCGAGGTCCAGGTCTGGGCGCCCCTCCACCTGGCGCAGCTTGTCCTGCCGTCGATGCGCGAGCGCCGGCAGGGCTGGATCACCAACATCTCGTCCGGCGCCGCCATCCACCCGCAGCAGCCCTACAACCGCCGCGGCGGCGGCACGATCTACGGCATGTGCAAGGCCGCCCTGGAGCGTTTCTCCACCGGCCTCGCGTCGGAGGTCTACGACGACAACATCGCGGTGAACGTGATCTCGCCGGGCCTGGTGGACACCCCCGGGGTCGCCGTCCACGGCCTGATCACCGAGGCGACCAAGGGCCGCGTCACGCCCATCGAGTACATCGCCGAGGCGGTCTACCAGCTTTCGGTCGGCGACCCGAAGACCATGACCGGCCGCATCGACCACGCCGCCCCGATGCTGCAAGACTTGGGGATCGAGCCCTCCCAACTGGTCTGAGGCCCATGATCGAGCACACGGTCGACATTCCCACCCGGGACGGGAAGACGACGACCTTCATCGTCCACCCGGAACGCGGCGGGCCGCACCCGCTGGTCCTGTTCTACATGGACGCGCCGGCGATCCGCGAAGAGCTTCGCGACATGGCCCGCCGCATCGCCACGGCCGGCTACTACGTGATGCTGCCCAACCTCTACTATCGCAAGGGCGTGCTGGAGCTTGCGGACCTGCCGCCGTTGCCCGAAGCCGAGGCGCGGGCGCGGATGTTCGAGCTGATGGGCTCGATCAGCATCCCGCTGGTCATGGAAGACACCGACGCGCTGCTCGACTTCGCCGACCGCGACCTCGCCGCCAGCCGGGGCAAGGCCGGCGCCATCGGCTACTGCATGAGCGGCCAGTACGCGATCAACGCCGCCGCGCGCTATCCCGACCGCGTCGCCTGCGCCGCCTCGCTCTACGGCGTCCAGCTCGTCACCGACCGGCCCGACAGCCCCCACCTGGCGGCCCAGAAGACGAGGGCCGAACTCTACTTCGCCTGCGCCGAGCACGACAGCTACGCGCCGCTGGAGATGGTGGAGGCCCTCGACGCCTCGCTGAAGGGCTCCAACGCCGAGGTGGAGCTCTACCCCGACGTCCACCACGGCTTCGCCTTCCCCCAGCGCGGCGCCGTCTACGACAAGCCCGCCGCCGAACGCCACTGGGAGCGCCTGTTCGCGCTCTTCCGGCGGAATCTGGGGTAGCGCTAGGGCCGCTGCGCCACCACCGGCGCCACCCAGTCGGGCTCCAGCGCCCGGCGGGGATGCAGCGAGCTCACCATGCCCATGAACGGGGGGTGGATGTCGTAGCCCAGCAGCGTCTGCAGCCGCGGCGACATCGTCCGCGCCTGCTCGGCCGGGATTCCGAGAAAGAAGTTCTCCTGCGTCCGGCCCCAGGGCTCGCAGTACTGCTTGGTGAACCCCAGCCGCGGCTTGTCCGTGCGGTTCGCCCCGCCGCGGTGCAGGCACGTCCCCGCCATCACGAAGCAGGCGCCGGCCGGCATCTCCATCGGGACGAGCATCGCTTCCATCGCGTCCTGCGTGTTCGGCCGCTCAAGTGCGCCGAAGTCGCCCCACAGGTGGCTGCCCGGGATGACCTCGGTGCAGCCGTTGGCCTGGGTGAAGTCGTCGATGGCGGCGATCACGGTCATGCTGATCGCCGGACGCGGCCGCGGCTGACGGTAGAAGCCGTCGTCGGTGTGGATGTCCTGCGCCGTTTCGCCCGGGTTGATCTGGATCGACTGGCTGGCGGTCAGCAGGTAGCCCGGCTGCAGGAACCGGTCGAGGATGGCCATGATCCGCGGTTCGGCCGTCAGGTCCTCGAATACGGCGCCCCGCGCCACCAGCGTGTAGACCCGCTCGGTCTTGTAGCCCTCGAAGCTGTTGCGCCCGTGGTGCTGATCCTGAAACGGCGCGAGCGTCTCGCGGGCCCTGGCGAGGGTGGCCGCGTCCATGAAGTCGCGGATGACCGTGAAGCCGCGCGCGTGGATCTCGGCGGCGTGGGCGTCGGCGTCGAACCGAGCGGTCGGTTTGTCCATGTCGCGGGCCTTTCGCGCCTCGTGCGAGCGTAAGCGACCCGGCCCGCCGCCGTCATGGGCCAATCTGCGCAAACCTGCCGTACCGCCCTGGCGATCAGCCGCTCGCCTCTCGGGCGAACAATCACCCGATCAG
>NZ_JAEUMO010000160.1 GCF_016793285.1 Phenylobacterium sp. | reverse complement strand
ACCGACAACGGCCACCGCGCGATCGGCACCTCGGCCGCCTGGGCGCTGGGCCATCCCGAGAAGATCGTCGACTTCGGCCATCGCTCGCTGAAGGAGACCACCGACGTCGGCAAGGCGCTGGTGAAGCTCCAGAAGGCCGGCGGGCCGACGCAATCGTACTTCATGGGTTGTTCCGACGGCGGCCGCGAGGCGCTGATGGAGGCCCAGCGCTACCCCGCCGACTTCGACGGCATCGTCGCCGGCGCGCCGGCCAACTACATGAGCCTGCTGTTCGGCAATGCGGCGGGTCAGCAGCAGGCGCTGGCCCGGCCCGGCGCCTACCTCGACAAGGCCGCGCTCGGCCTCTTGCAGGCCCGCGCGCTCGAGGACTGCGGCGGCGAGACCTTCGTCCGCGACCAGGCCGCCTGCCGCTTCGATCCGGGCGTGCTCCAGTGCAGGCCAGGCCAGGCGGAGGGGTGCCTGTCGCCGGCGCAGGTCGGTGCGGCGCGGGCGATCTACGCAGGACGCAAGGACCCGCGGAACGGGCGCATCGCCATGCCGGGGATCTCGCCGGGCGCCGAGGCCCTGAACGGGTCGTGGGACGCGTGGATCACCGGGCCAGATCAGGCGCAGAACAGCCGGGCGGCCGGCTATCAGTTCGGATCCAACGCCTTCAAGTACTTCGCCTTCCAGGACCCGTCGTTCGACTTCCTGAAGCTGGACCTGGGCGCGCAGTTCGACCGCGCCAAGGCGAAGATGAGCCCGATCATCGACAGCGCGAGCCCGGACCTCACGGCCTTCCGCAAGCGCGGCGGCAAGCTGATCCAGTACCACGGGTGGAACGACCCCGCGATCCCGGCCCGCTCCTCGATCGTCTACTACGAGGACGTCCAGCGCACGATGGGCGACACCCGCGGCTTCTACCGCCTCTACATGGTGCCCGGCATGCTCCACTGCGGCGGCGGCGCGGGGCCCGGCACAGTCGACTGGCTCTCGACCCTGGACGCCTGGGTGACCGAGAAGCGTGCGCCCGCGAGCCTCACCGCCACCACCGCCACCGGCGGCGCCACCGGCGCGAGCCAGCTTCTCTGCCCCTACCCGGCGGTGGCGCGGAAGGACGGGACGGGCGCGTGGGCCTGTCCGGTGAAGCGGTGATTCAAATCTAGGAACGTCATCCCGCGGCCTGTCCGCGGGACCCGTACGCGCTGGCGTCGCCGGATGGATCGCGGCGGCCATGCCGCAGATCGCTGCGCTCGCCGATGTTCATGGATCGCGCGGACAAGCCGCGGGATGACGAGCTCGGGAGGGGAAGCGGTGCTGACGCTTGGTCAGCCGCTTCATCCGGCCACAGTGGCGCTCGCGGAGGCTTCAGTTTAAGCAAACGCCGCTTTGCAAGCTGCAAACCGCCATACCTCGCCTGGCTGCGGCCATGGCCCATCCGGCGCTCGCCTCGACAGGCTGGCAGCGCCCCTTCCGTCCCGCGCGCGACGCGCAGCCGATGAGCGATCGGAGGCGGCCTGTGCCCGTCCTCCGGAGCCCATCGCAACTCCGGAGGACTACCATGTCTCTGATTTCCGCGGCCTTCGTGGTCGCCATGGCCTTCGTCACGGCCACGCTCTCGGGCGTGTTCGGGATGGCGGGCGGCCTGGTGCTGATGGGGGCGCTGGCCTTCGTCCTGCCGGTGCAGGCGGCCTTCGTCACTCACGGCATCCTTCAGCTCGTCGCCAACGGCTGGCGAGCCATCCTGCATCGTAGGCACGTCCGCTGGGACATCGTCGGCTGGTACGCGGCGGCCTCGTTCGTCGCGATGGCCGGCGCCTACGCCCTCAGCTTCGTGCCCTCGAAGCCGCTGCTCTTCCTGCTCCTGGGACTGGTGCCGTTCCTGACCTGGCTTCCGCAGAACTGGATCAACCTGGATGCGGCCAAGCCCCCGCAGGCGTTCGTCTCGGGCCTCACCGTCACCGGCCTGAACCTCACCGCTGGCGTCGCCGGGCCGCTGCTCGACATCTTCTTCGTGCGCACCGAACTCACCCGCCACGCCATCGTCGCCACCAAGGCCGCGACCCAGGTGTTCGCCCACCTGGCCAAGATCCTGGTCTACGGCGCGCCGCTGGTGACGGGCGCGAACGTCGGCATCCCGCCGTGGTGGGTGTTCGCGCTCGCCATCCCGCTCTCGATGCTGGGCACCGCCTGCGGCGGCATGATCCTGGACCGGATGAGCGACGTGAACTTCAAGCGCTGGACCCGCTGGATCGTCACGGCCGTGGGCGTGAGCTACCTGATCCAGGCCGCCCAACTGATGCTGAGCTGATCCGCCCCCCGCGGGGCGGCCGTCGCGGCCCCCTCAGATAAAAGCAGGCCGGGCGCAGAGCCCGGCCTGAAGTCTTAGGGAGGAAACGCCCAGGAATGGGCACGCTTCAGATATGTCGGCGTCTCGGCGTCGCAAGGCCGGCGCCGCCGACTTTTTGCGCAGTCATCGAAAAAGCTTGGCCGTTCGGCGGAAGTGGTCTGCACAATCTCGGCCAATTGGTCATTTCGGGCAGACCGATCCGACGCTAAGGCGACGTTCCGATCAAAGGAGCCGCCGCAATGAAGCTCGACACCCCGGTGCTGGAGAACCGCCATGTGCGGCTGGAGCCCTTCGCGGAGGTCCACAAGAAGGACCTGCGCGCCGCCTGCGACGCCGACCCCGCGACCTGGAACGAGCTCTACCCGTTCAGCATGCTGGGCGAGGGGTTCGACGTTCACTGGGCGCGGCTGCTGCACGAGGCCGGGACCGGCGTCACTATCCCGTTCGCGGTGGTGGTCGACGGCGTCTGCCGCGGCATGACCACCCTGATGGCTATCGACCGCCTCCACGGCGCCGTGGAAGTCGGCGGCACCTACTACGACCCGGGCGTCCGTGGCGGCGCGGTGAACCCGTCGTGCAAGCGCCTGCTGATGGCCCACGCCTTCGATAGCGGCGCCATGCGCGTGCAGTACTGTGTGGACGCGATCAACGCCCGCAGCCGCGCGGCGGTCCTGAAGCTGGGCGCCACGCAGGAGGGCATCCTGCGCAAGCACCGCCGCTGCTGGACCGGCCGCATACGCGACACTGTCGTCTTCTCGATCACCGACGACGAGTGGCCAGCGGTCCGCGACCGCCTCGACGCGCGGCTGGCGGCTTTCTCCTAGGCGGGCGCCTTCGGCTGGACCATCCGCACAGACTCCACGCGACGCGACTCCGGCGTGGGGAAGAAGACCTTGTCGGCGTTCTTCGCCACCTCCTCGGCGGTGTAGGGCCGGCCGGGCTCGAAGCCCTCGGTCTCCATCATCTTGATCTCGCGCACGCCGCGCGACGAGACGCCGAGGATCTTGCCCGAGTGGTCGGCGGCCAGGTCCGAGACCATGAACAGCACGCCCGGCGCCACGTTCTCGGGCAGCGAGAGCGGGTCGGGCTCGCGGTCCTTGCGGCCGGGGAGGTCGCTGGTCATCCGGGTGTACGCGCCGGGCGCCAGGCCCATCACGCGGATGTTGTACTTGCGCCCCTCGATCGCCATCACGCGCACCATGCCGTAGATGCCGGCCTTGGCCGCGCCGTAGTTGGTCTGGCCGAAGTTGCCGTAGAGGCCCGAGGTGGACGAGGTAAGCACCATCGACCCGCCGCCGTTGTCCTTCATGTGTTTCCATACCGGGAGCGCGCAGTTGTAGGTCCCGCGCAGGTGAACCTTGATCACCGCGTCCCAGTCGGCCTCGGACGTGTTGGCGAAGGTCTTGTCGCGCAGGATGCCGGCGTTGCAGACGAGGATGTCGCAGCGGCCGAAGGTGTCGAGCGCGGTCTTCAGGATGTTCTCGCCGCCGGCCAGGGTGGAGACGTCGTCGCCGTTCGCGATCGCGCGGCCGCCCGCCGCCTCGATCGCGTCGACCACCTTCTGCGCCGCCGACTTGTCGGCGCCCGAGCCGTCGCGCGCGCCGCCCAGGTCGTTGACGACCACCGCCGCGCCCTCCTTCGCGAACAGCTTCGCATAAGCTTCGCCCAGCCCGTTGCCGGCGCCCGTGACGATCGCAACCTTGCCCTCGAGCAGTCCCGCCATGACGTCTTCCTCCATACCGCTGTTTGGAAGCATCATCGGACTCGCGGGGAGGGGAGTGCAAGCGCCTCCTGGGGAGAACTTCCGTGGCGGTGGCTACGGAAAGAGCCGAACGAAGCGGTAGCGCCACTCCTGGAATTCGAACTTGCCGCGGATCGTGCCTTCGACGCGCGCGCAGAGGTCGGCGCCGCAGCGGCGGTAGATGACGCGCTGGGGGAAGTCGTGGGCCTTGTTTTCGAAGACAGCCTCCTTCTCCTTCCCCGGCCGCAGGACGAACGGTGTCGGCGGCTGGCCCGGCAGGATGGCCGTGAAGGTGATGCCCGCGGGCTCTGCGGTGATCGTCGTGCGTTCGAG
>NZ_JAEUMO010000156.1 GCF_016793285.1 Phenylobacterium sp. | reverse complement strand
GGAATTCGCGGTCGTCGAGGCCGACCTGCCGGCCGACGGCACCTATCGCATCTCGACCGGCGAGCGCGCCGGACGCAGCGCCAGGTGGGTCAGGATCGACGGCGCCTGGAAGATGGTCCGGCCCGCAGGCGGCCCGGGACGTGGCGGCGCCGCGCCGGGTGCCGGACCGCCCGGCGGTCCGCCCCCCGGCGGAGGCCAGAACCGCTTCGTCGAGGAGAGCGCGATCCCGGCGGGCGCCGAGACGATGACCTCGGTGGGCTACACGCGCTCCGAAACCTACGTGACCAGGGGCGCGCCGACGCAGGGCGCGCTGAAGCCCACGGGCCAGGGGCTCGAGGTCGAGGCGATCAGCCACCCGAACGAGGTCTTCGCGGGCGAGGCGTTCAAGATCCGCGTGCTGAACGACGGCAAGCCGCTGCCGGCATTCGCCTTCACCCTTGCGCGCGCCGGCGACGCCTACGTCGACCAGCACTTCTCGCAGACGGTGCGCACCGACGCGGCCGGCGCCGCCAGCCTCAAGCTGCCGACCCCCGGCGTCTACGTGCTGCAGGCGAGCTATCCGGTGCGCGAGGAAGGTGCAGCCGCCGAGCCCGTGGCCAGGTCGAGCAACTACACGCTCACCTTCGAAGTGACCCGCTAGGCCGCTTCGAGGCCATGCCGGATGGCGCGCCGCCGCGCGCGCCGCCGCAGCCACATCACGACCCCGGTGATCCCGAGCACCGCCGGAGCGATCCCGGCGACGAAGATGACGACCTGCCAGGCGATGCCCATGTCGGCGCCGTCGTGGATCCCGCGCATCAGCGGCGAGACCTCGTCCTTCACCCGCCCGGCGCCCTCGCCGCCTCCGGGGCCGCGCCCGCGTGCGGCCTTCACGGCGCCGGTGGCGTCGACCACCTGAACGGTCTTCGGCCGCGCGGCGCCGGGCGCCGTCAGCGAGACGCGCCAGACGGGCTCCCGGCCGCTTGTGGGCGCGTTGACTTCGGTGACCGCCGCGCCCGGCGCCTCGGCCTGGGCCTTCGCGACCGCCTCGCCCACCGTCAGCTTCGGCGCGGAGATCGGCGGCGCGAAACGCCCCGGCCCCGCCGCGCGCGGCGGGGGCGGCGGCAGACCGAAGACCGCGCGGCTGGTCTGCGGGAATGAGATGTAGACGCCGGTCAGGCTCAGCACCGCCAGCGGCGCGCAGACCCAGAAGCCGATCAGGTGATGCAGGTTGAAGAGCGTCGACGCGCCGCGATGCCAGCGCAGGCCCTTCCGGAACCCGCCGTGCCGCGGCCACCAGAGCCACAGCCCCGTCACGCACGAGACGAACATCGCCCAGCCCAGCCAGCCTACGATCTGACGCCCCAGCGCCGGGCCCGGCCCGCCGGACGACGGCAGCATCAGCGAACCGTGGATGCGGTGCATCACCTGGGTCGCCTGCCGGGCGATCTCGCCCGTCCCCAGCACCCTGCCGGTCGGCGGGTCGATCCAGGCGTTCATGGTGCGCGGACGCCCGCCCGGACCGGGTTCGCCCCGGATCCGCCCCACCGCCACGACGGGATCGCCTGCCTGCTGCGGCAGCCGCACCTGGGTCAGTTGGGCCTCGGTTCCGAAGGCCTCCTGCGCGGCGTCCGCGTAGGCCTGCACCGGCCGTGAAGCCGTCGGCCCGGTGGTTGCGTATCTCTCGGCATGCAGGGCGCGGTCGATCGGATCGTGCCAGACGAGGATCGCTCCCGTGACGCTCAGCGGAATGAGCACGACGACCAGGCCCGCACCGATCCAGAGATGTACGTCGAGCCACAAGCGGCGCAGCCTGGACAACAGCGTCATGGGCGGAGGACTCCCCAAGCGCGGCCCAGGCTTGCCGACAAGCCGGGCCGCCTCCTCTGCTAGTGCGCGGGATTTGCGCGAACAAGGGCCAGCCGCGCTGCAACCCCCTCGGGGCGCTTCCGTTGAGATGGAGGTGGACGCCGCCGCGAGGTCTCGAGAGTCTGTCATGACCCTGCTGAAACCCTACATGCTGCTGGCCTGTGCGGCCTTCATGACCGGCTTCCTGGGCTACTGGCTGCTGGGCCGCGCGCTGGTTGCGGCCGAGCCCGGCGCGGGCCCGGTCTACGAGGCGCCGGTGTCGGCCGCGGCGCCCGCCGACGACCTCGCCGCCGGCAAGCGCATCTAGTCAGCCGCCCTTCGCGACGAACCAGCCGTTCCGGAACCCTTCGGCCGCCTTGCCGTAGAGGACGGGCCGGCCCTCGGGCGTGAGCACCGAGCCGCCCGCCTGCTCCAGCACCGCATGACCGGCGGCGATGTCCCACTCCATGGTCGGTCCGTGGCGCGGGTAGATGTCGGCCGCGCCCTCGGCGATGCGCACGAACTTGATCGAGGAGTCCATCGGCTCGGGCAGGTCGAAGCCGTACTCGTCCATCAGCTTCTGCCTGGTCTCGTCCTTCATGGTGTGGCTGATCAGGGCCACGGCCTTGCCCTTCGGCCAGGGCCGCACGCGCACGGGCTGGGCCGCCCCGCCGTTCACCCGCTTCATCGCCCTGCCGCCCTGCGTGAACCAGGTCTCGCCGGTGGGCGGCGCGTTGACCGCGCCGGCGACGGGCCGGCCGTCGACGATCAGCGCGATGTTCACGGTGAAGTTCGGATCGCCGCGCACGAACGCCTTGGTGCCGTCCACGGGGTCGACCAGGAAGAAGCGCGGGCCGATGGCCTCCGGCGTCCCGAACTCGCTGGCGTCCTCCTCGGAGATCACCGGGACGCCGGGGAAACGGCGCCCCAGATGCTCGAGGATCAGCGCCTCGCCGCGCCGGTCGGCCTCGGTCACCGGGCTCTCGTCGGCCTTGGCGTGTACGGTCAGCCCGGTCTTCCAGAGCGGCAGGATCAGTTGCGCCGCCGCCTCGCAGATTCCGGCGAGCACCTCGCCCACGTCGTTCTCGTCGCTCAACTCGGCCCTCGGTTCAGTTGCGCGGATCGTCGCCGACGAAGCTGAGCGGGACCACGCCCGCGTCGATCGTCTGCTTGCCCGCGTGCTCGAAGTTCACGGTCACCTTGCGCCCCGCCACCGACTGGACCTGGCCCAGACCCCAGTCGGGGCGGGTGGGATGACGCACCAGGACTCCCGGCTCCAGGAAGGGGTCGGAAAACCTGTCCATCCCCGGTTCCTTAGAGAGGCCGAAGCGTTTCCCCAACCGCCAAATCGCGTAAAGGTCTGCGCCGACATGACCGAGACCGCCGCAAACGTCCGCACCGCCGAAGTGGCCGCCTATCTGGCCGCCAGGATGTGCCACGACTTCATCAGCCCCGCGAGCGCGATCGCGTCGGGCCTGGACCTGCTGGAGGACCCGTCGGCGCAGGACATGCGCGAGGAGGCGATGGGCCTGATCGTCTCGTCGTCGAAGAAGCTGGCCGACCTGCTCTCGTTCAGCCGCGTGGCGTTCGGCGCATCGGCCTCGGCCGAGACCTTCGATGTGCGCGAACTGGAGAAGCTGACCGCCGGCGTGTTCGGGCACATGCGCGCCGAGCTGGCCTGGGCGGTGGACGTGGCGGCCGTGAACAAGCCGGCGGCGCGCACGCTGCTGAACCTGGCCCAGATGGCCGGCGCGGCCCTGCCCACCGGCGGAACGGCGAAGGTGCAGGCGGTGCAGGAAGGCGCCTCGGTGGCCGTCGCGGTCGAGGCCACCGGCCCCCGCGCGCGGCTGCGGCCCGAGGTCCTGGCCGGCCTGCAGGGCCAGCCGCTCGGCGAGGGCCTGCACGGCCATTGGGTGCAGGCCTACTACACCCACCTCTTCGTGGGCGACGCGGGCGGCCGCGTCTTCGCCGACGTGCAGGAGGAGCGGGTGGTGTTCGCGGCCACGCTCCCGGCCTAAGCTCCCGTCCCTGAGGGTTCAGGGGGCGAACGCGTTGAAGCATTTCCGTCTGTTCGTCGCGGGGCTGGCCGCCGCGCTCGCCGCCGTGACCGCCGCCGAAGCGCGGCCGTTGACCGCCAGGGACCTGGCGATGCTGGACCGGGTCGGCGACCCGCAGATCTCGCCCGACGGGCGCTATCTCGCCTATTCCGTCCGCTCCACCGACTGGGCGGGCAACCGTGGCCTGGGCGCGATCTGGGTGATCGACCGGCGCAGCGCCGGCCTGGGCCCGCGCCAGCTCGGTGTCTCGGACAAGATCGCCACCCAGCCGCGCTGGTCTCCGGACGGGCGCTGGCTCTACTTCCTCTCGGCGCGGACGGGCGTGCAGCAGGTCTGGCGCACCGACGCCGACGGGGCGCTCGCGACCCAGGTGACCAACCTGCCGCTGAACGTCGGCAGCTACCGGCTGTCGCCCGACGGCCGCACGATCGTCGTGGCGCTGAACGTCTTCCCAGACTGCGAGACCCTGGCCTGCACCAAGGCCCGCGTGGACGCCCGGCGCGCCAACCAGGTCTCGGCCGTCACCTTCGAGCGGCTGCCGCTGTTCATCTGGGACGACTGGCAGGCGGGCGAGCGCGCCCAGCTCTTCGCCCTGAAGCTCGACGCCGACGGTGTTGCGGCCACCGAGCCGGTCCGGCTGCTGAAGGACTTCGAGTCCGAGGCGCCCGACAAGCCGTTCGGCGACGACAGCGACTATGCGGTGACCGCCGGCGAGGTGATCTTCTCGGCGCTGGAGCCCGGCCGGGCGTGGGGCGTCGGGGGGCGCTACAAGCTGTTCGCCGCCCCGCTGGACGGCTCCTCCGCGCCGAGGCGCATCGCGATCGGCGAGGCCTCCTACGGCAAGCCCGTCCTCTCGCCCGACGGAACGAAGCTCGCCTACCTTGCCCGCCGTGAATCGCGGGAGGACACGCGCACCGGCGTCTTCGTGCGCGACCTCAGGACCGGCGCCGACCGCGAGGCCGATCCCGGCTTCGACCGCTCCGCCGACGCGATCCGCTGGTCGGGCGACGGCCGGACGATCTACGCCACCATGGGCGACACCGGCCGCACGAAGCTGTTCGCCATCGACGTCGCGGCCGGCAGCGTGAAGCCGGTGACCCGCGAGGGCAGCGTCTCGGCGTTCGCGGCGGCGGCCGACCGGCTGGTGGTCGTGCGCGACAGCATGATGGGCCCGGCCCAGCTCTACGAGGTCAGGCGGGGCGCCGAAGCCCAGCTCACCCGCACGAACGCCGCCGCCCTGCGCGACATCGACCTTGCAAGGCCCGAGCAGTTCAGCTTCGCCGGCTGGAACGGCGAGACCGTGCATGCCTGGGTGCTGCCGCCGTCCGGCGCGAAGCCCGGGCGCAAGTACCCCGTCGCGTTCCTGATCCACGGTGGTCCGCACGGCAGCTTCGGCGACACCTGGAGCTACCGCTGGAACCCGCAGGTCTGGGCCGGCATGGGCTTCGCGGTGGTCATGGTCGATTTCCACGGCTCTTCGGGCTACGGCGAGGCCTTCGCGCAGTCGATCGTCGGCCACTGGGGTGACCGGCCGCTGGAGGACCTGCAGAAGGGCTGGGCCGCGGCGCTGGCCAGATATCCCTACCTCGACGGGGAGCGCGCCTGCGCCCTGGGCGGCAGCTACGGCGGCTACATGGTCGCCTGGATGGCGGGAGCCTGGAACCAGCCCTGGAAGTGCCTGGTGAGCCACGACGGGATCGTCGAGACCCGCACGATGGCGCTCACCACCGACATCCCGGGCTTCGCGGAGTACGAGACGGGCGGCCTGGTCTGGGACGCGGGCGAGGACTACGAGCGCTTCAATCCGCTGAACCGGGTCCGGGACTGGCGGGTCCCGATGCTGGTGGTTCACGGCGGCAAGGACTACCGCGTGCCGCTGGGCCAGGGCCTGGCGACGTTCACCGCCGCCCAGCGCAGGGGCATACCGTCGAAGATGGTCTACTTCCCGGACGAGAACCACTGGGTCCTGAAGCCCCAGAACTCCGTCGAATGGTATCGCAACGTCGAAGACTGGATGCGCCGCTGGCTGCCGGCGCCGGCCGGCGCAGATACGGGCCGTTAGCGGAAACTCGCGCGCTCACCGTCCGCGTCAGCCCGGCGTTAACCACCTGGGCGCGAGATAGGGCTTCGAGCTTCGGAGCCCCGTCCGTGAAGACCTGTCTCGTCGTCGACGACAGCCGCGTGATCCGCAAGGTGTCGCGCCGCATTCTCGAAGACCTCGGCTTCGAGGTCGCCGAGGCGTCCGACGGCGTGGAAGCCATGGCCTGGTGCAGCGCGGTGATGCCCGACGCGATCCTGCTGGACTGGATCATGCCCGGCATGGACGGAATGGAATTCCTGAAGCGCCTGCGCGCCGAGCCCGGCGGCGAGCGGCCCAAGGTGGTGTTCTGCTCGGGCGAGACCGACATCGGCCGCATCCGCGACGCCCTGGACGCCGGCGCCGACGAGTACATCATGAAGCCCTTCGACGGCGCGATCGTCGCCGGCAAGCTGGCCTACCTCGGCGTGGCCGCATGATCGCCGCCATCGACCGCGTCTTCGTGGCCGCCCTGTGCCTGGCCCGCGCAGGCCTCAGGGTCGACGCCGAGAAGGGCTACCTGATCGAGAGCCGGCTGGCGCCGGTCGCCCGCCGCGAAGGCTTCAGCTCGCCGGAGGAGTTCATCGGCCGCCTGCGCGACGGCGGCGGCGACGACCGGCTGCACTGGGCGATCGTGGAGGCCATCGCGCTCCCCGAGACCGAGTTCTACCGCGACCATGCGGTGTTCGAGGCCCTGGTCCACGACGTGATCCCGACGCTCGTGCGCGAACGCGCCGGCGCGCCGGTGCGCGTGTGGAGCACCGCCTGCGGCATGGGCCAGGAGATCTATTCGCTCGCCATGCTGATCGCCGACACGCCGGTCCTGGCCGGCAAGGTCGAACTGTTCGCCTCCGACCTCTCCGAGAAGAGCCTCGAGAAGGCGCAGTCGGGTCTCTATTCGCAGTTCGAGGTGCAGCGCGGGCTGCCGGCGCGCACCCTGGTCCGCCACTTCGAGAAGGAGGGGGAGTCGTTCGCGCTGTCCCCGCGCATCCGCCAGATGATCCGCTGGCGGCGCGTGAACCTGATGGACGACCTGGGCCGCTTCGGCCAGTTCGACCTCGTGCTCTGCCGCAACGTGCTGACCCAACTGACGCCCGAGGCCCAGGTCCGCGTCGTCGGCCAGCTCAAGAAGACGCTCGCGCCGGGCGGCCGCCTCGCGCTGGGCCTCAAGGAGGAGGCGGGCGGCGAACTCACGCCGCTGCCCGGCGGCCTCGGCCTCTTCGCGCTCCCGCAGGACGCGGTCCGCACCGCGGCCTGACCACGCGAAAAGGCCCCGCGGCCTGGGCCGGCGGGGCCTTCGTTGCTCGTCGACGACGCGTTGGCGCTTAGCGCTTGGCGTCTTCGGCCGTGCTGGTCACGGCCTCGCCGGCGGACTTCACGTCCTTGCCCGCGCCGGAGACGGTGTTGCAGGCGGCCGTCGCCATGCTCGCGGCCAGGACGGCCAGCAGGATCAGATTGCGCATTCGTGGAATCTCCCAGCGGGATTGGAACTTGCCCCGCGGCAACGCTTCACGCAGCTGCCTGGTTCCCCGCGCTGCGCCCCTGGGCGGGCGGCGCGCCGTCGGCGGCGGGGGTCGGGAAGACCAGCCGCGCGGTGACCCCGCCCGAACGGTTGCGGATCAGTTCGGCGCGGCCGCGGAGCTGTCGCGCGAAGGCGGTCATCAGCGTGCGACCCACCCCCGACGACCCCAGCGCGTCGTCGGTCGCCTGTCCGTCGTCGGAGATCGCCAGCTCGGCCTCGTCGCCGCGCACCGTGAACTCCAGCCTCAGCACCCCGCCACGCGCGGTGAACGCGTGCTTCTGGGCGTTGGTGATCGCCTCCACGGCGAAGAGGGCCAGCGGCGCCAGGCGATCGGGGTCGATCACCAGCGGATCGACCTTGAGTTCGGTGCGCACGGTCAGGCCGTGGCCCAGTTCGCCGTTCACGAGCTGGGCGGTCAGCTCCTCCAGGAACGGGCGCAGGTCGACCCGCTTCAGGTCGGGCCCCTGGTAGAGGGCGCGATAGATGAGGGCCAGCGCCGTGATCCGCTGGCGGGTGTCGCTCATCGCCGAGCGCGCCGCCGGGTCGGTGAGCGCCCGCTGCTGCATGTTCAGCAGGCTGGAGATGACCTGCAGGTTGTTCTTCACCCGGTGATGGATCTCGCGCATCAGCGCGTCCTTCTGGGCCAGGCTGTCGCGCAGCGAGGCGTCGCGGGCCACGATGGCGTCGGCCATGTCCTCCAGCGTCTCGGCCAGTTCGCGGATCTCGGGCGGCATCTGCTCGGCCTGGACGGGGCGCACCGACAGCCGCCCGCGGGCGTAGAGCGCGGCGATGCGTTGCAGGTACTCGATCCAGCGCACCACCACCCGATCGGCCGCCGCCGAGACGAACAGCAGCGCCAGCAGGAACGAGAGCAGCGGGAAGGCGATGCCCGACAGCGGGTTCAGCCGCGCCCAGGACAGGATCCCCGGCGACTGGGCCGAAAGCACGACATAGACCTGGTCGCCCACGACCGGGGCCGCGGAATAGACGCGGCGGCGTCCCTTGCCGTCGTCGCCGTACCAGACGAGCGTGCCCGTGGCCTCGACCTTGGCGCGCCAGTCGACCGGCAGGCGCGGGAACGCGCCGGGATCGGTGGTAGTGATGTAGCGGCCGCCCTTGTCCACCAGCCCCACCTCGGCGCCCTTCGGCAGCGACGGATCGGTCGCGCGGGGCTGCAGGCTGGTGAGCGCGATCACCGCGGCGAAGGCCCCGTCGAACGCCCCGTCGGACGCCGCCGCGCGCGCTGCGGTCAGCACCGCCGGCTCGGCGGCGTAGGACGAGCCCGCATCGCGGGTGACGGCGTAGGCGCGACCTGACCGGATCTGGCGGAACCAGTCGCGGCCCGCGCGCGCGGGATCGGCGGGCACGCCGCCCGCCGCGCAGACCACGCGGCCTTCGCGATCGAAGCGGATGAGGTTGAGGTAGCCCGGAATGCGCGAGGTCACCTGCGCCAGGCGTTCCTGGCACTGGAAGCCGACGGCTCCCGGCGCCAGGGTCTGGAGCAGGATGTCGGCGCTCTCCATCTTGGCGCGCGCAGTCGCCGCGCTCCGCTCCGCCGCGAACCCGAGGTTCTGCCGCAGCGCCCGGCCTTCCCGCTGGAAGCCGATGGCGGACTGCAGCGCCCCCAGGATCAGGACAGGCAGAAGCGCGGCCGCGAGCGCGGCGATCAGGCGGACCCTGATCGTGCTGAGCGAACTCCACCCGGCCATGCGACGTCCCTACCGGACGCTGCTTAGCCGCTCCGCGTCGGCCAGGATAGAACGCATGGCGTCACTGGCCTGACCGCCGTCGCGATCGTAGGCGCCGGCCTCGAGGATGGCGTGCAGCGCGCGGCGCGCCCGGCTGACCCGGCTCTTCACGGTGCCGACCGCGCAGTTGCAGATCTCGGCCGCCTCCTCGTAGGCGAAACCGCCCGCCCCCACGAGGATCAGAGCCTCGCGCTGTTCGGCGGGAAGCATCGCCAGGCCCTGGCGCAGTTCGTCGAGCGCCACCGGCGCCTCGGGATCGTCCACGGCCACCAGGGTCCGCTCGGCCGCTTCCTGGTCGAGCTGGCTCTGGCGCCACGAGCGGCGCTTCTCCGAATAGAACTGGTTGCGCAGGATCATGAAGGTCCAGGCCTTCATGTTCGTGCCCATCTGGAAGCTGGCGCGGGCGTCCCAGGCCTTCATCATGGCGTCCTGCGCCAGGTCGTCGGCCGCGGTGGGATCGCCGCACAGCGTTCGCGCGAAGGCCCGCAGGTGCGGGATCAACTGCACCAGCTCCTTCTTGAAGGCCGCATCTTCGGCGGCCGTGCGCGGGGGGCGAACTTTCTCGACGCTCGCCTCCATCAGGACTTCCCCGCGCTGCGTTCGTCGGCGCGACGGAGAATCTCGAGGAATTCGTCCGGGACGTCCTCGTTGACCACCTCGTCGAACATCTGACGCAGGCGCACGCCGATCGCCTGCTGGCGCAGGCGGGCTTCATCCAGGGCTGCGGTCGCCTTCCGGCGTTCCGGGGATGGACGTTGTTCTATCATGTCGTCGGCGCCCCGCTCGCGCGGAGACCGCCCCCTCTGGCCTTCCTTGTCAGCGCTCAACGTCCCTGTCCTGTGACCGGTTCCCGACGGATGCGGAACAAGATGCGGAAAACATCGGCGCAAGGGAACCGGTTCCCAGCGGTCACGTTTTCGGATCAACATGGGGTCTCGGTCGGGAAGGCGTTCCCGCCGCGGCTGCCCTGTGAGACAGGCAATTCGGGAGGGGCAACCCTTGAGTCTTCTAGCTCGACTGGCGCCGCATCTACCCTACGTGCGTCGGTATGCGCGCGCGCTCACCGGCGATCAGACCACCGGCGACCACTATGTGCGCGTCGCGCTCGAGGCCCTCGCGGCCGGCGAGCGGACGCTGTCCGACAGCATGACGCCGCGCGTGGCGCTCTATCACGTCTTCCACGCCATCTGGTGCTCGACGGGCGCCCAGCTCGAGGCGCCCAGCGACGACGACTTCGCCGCCGACGACGCCACCCGCCGGCTCATGCGCATCGCGCCGCGCTCGCGCCAGGCGTTCCTGCTGACCGCGCTCGAGGGCTTCACGCCCAGCGAAGCCGCCCAGATCCTGGGCGCCGACTTCCCCGAGGTCGAGCAGCTCATCGCCGAGGCCCAGTCCGAGATCGACGCCGAACTGGCCACCGACGTCCTCATCATCGAGGACGAGCCGGTGATAGCGGCCGACATCGAGGCCCTGGTCACGGAACTCGGCCACACCGTGGTCGACATCGCCGCCACCCGCACCGAGGCGGTCGACGCGGTCGCCCGCAAGACGCCCGGCCTCGTGCTGGCCGACATCCAGTTGGCGGACGGCAGCTCCGGCATCGACGCGGTGAAGGACATCCTGCAGCGCTACGACGTGCCGGTGATCTTCATCACCGCCTTCCCCGAACGCCTGCTGACCGGCGAGCGGCCGGAGCCCACCTTCCTGATCACCAAGCCCTTCCAGCCGGAGACGGTGAAGGCGGCGATCGGCCAGGCGCTGTTCTTCCACCCGCGCAAGGCGTCCAAGCGGGCCGCCTGACCGGGTTCGGAACCGAGAAGAAAGAGGGCGCCGCTTCCTGAGCGGCGCCCCTTTCGATTCCGGGATCCCTGGGCCGGCGACGCCTTGGGCCGGCTACGGCTGCGGCGGCGCGGCCGGCGGCTTCTGCAGGGTGGGCGTCGGCGGGGCGGGCGTGTCGCTGGTCAGCCTGCCGTCGACCCGCTCGTTGCCCTGGCCCACGGGCACGGGCTCGGTCGTCGACTTCCAGGTCCAGGCGCCGAACATTCCCAGCGCCGCCAGCAGCGTGCCGAACACCAGCACCCAGAAGATGTGGCTGCCCCAGCGGCCCTGGCGGGCGCGGGTGGCGTTCAGCACCGGAGCGTGCTCGGTCTCGGGCGGATAGCTCATGAGGCGGTCTCCTTGCTCATCCGGACGGGAAGTAGCTGAACGGCCCGGTCCGGGGTCCGGGGTCCGTCGAACCGTGCGGCGCGGTCAGGAAGCCGATCGCGCCGCTGAGCGCGGCGAAGGCCGCGACGGCGCCGGCCACCGCCAGCCGCCGCCGCGCCGACTGCTGGCGCACACTGGGGGTGCGGACGAGCTTCAGGCCTGTGGTGACGGCGAAGGAACTGCGCATGGCGGCGTCTCCGGCGGCCGGAAGCTTCCCGTCCGGCAGGGAGTAAACGCGAGGTCGAAGCCGCCGTTCCGGAGGCGGTGGGCGCGGCTGCACGCGGAGCGCGAAAAATTCGACAAAAAAGTGAACCCGGCGGGAACGGGTCCTGCGTTTACGTGTTCTTAAATCTGCGGAGGCGGCGACGCCCCCCCCGACTTGAGGCTGGCGAGCATGCCAGTCTGCCGTCTCCGCACCCCTTTTCTCGATGATGCACACTGGGCCGGTCCTTGGACCGGCCCTTCTTCTTGCGCCGCACCGCCTGGGGCCGGCCCTTGAAGCGGCCCTTCATCTTGCGCCGCGCCGCCGCCCAGGGCCGGGTGTCGGCGGGGATGCTATCTCGGCCTGCTGAGCCTCAGGGCGATGTCGGCGCGGCGGCGGACGGGGGCGATCTTGCCGTCGGCGGTGACCGAGCCCGCCTGGCCCACGGCCTCCACCGCGAACGTCGCGGCCGGCAGGCCTGCGCGCGCGACCGCGGCCGCCACGGCGTCGGCGCGCCGCTTCGAGAGTTCGAGATTCGCGGCCGGATCGCCGGCCGCGTCGGCCAGTCCCAGCACGGTCACCGAGTCGACCTGGCAGGGCCGCGCGGTCCGCGCCGCGGCG
>NZ_JAEUMO010000138.1 GCF_016793285.1 Phenylobacterium sp. | reverse complement strand
CCGCCCACGTGCTGTGACAGGTGGCGCGGGAAGCCGATCAGCTCCTGGGCCAGCGCCGTGGCGCGGCGGATCCCGGGCGCGTCGGGGTCCAGCCCCACCTGGCGGATATGCTCGTCGGGTACGCCGTCGCCATAGCTGCCCCAGACGGTCCCGGCGAGCGCGGCGGTGATGTCCTCGGTCAGCCCCAGCGCCTTGCCGACCTGGCGGATCGCCATGCGCGGGCGGTAGTGGATCACGGTCGCCACGATGGCGGCGCGGTGGCGGCCATAGCGGCGGTAGACGTACTGCATCACCTCCTCGCGCCGCTCGTGCTCGAAGTCGACGTCGATGTCGGGCGGCTCGCCCCGGTTCTCGGAGATGAAGCGCGAGAAGAGCAGATCCTGGTCGGGCTTGGTGGGGTCGACCGAGGTGATGCCCAGGCAGAAGCAGACGCAGGAGTTGGCCGCCGAGCCACGGCCCTGGCAGAGGATGTCCTGGTCGCGCGCCCAGGCGACGATGTCATGCACGGTCAGGAAGTAGTTCGGGTAGTCGAGCTTCTCGATGAGGTCGAGCTCGTGGGCGACGACCTTGCGCACCTTTTCCGGCACGCCGCCCGGATAGCGCCATTCGGCTCCGGTCCAGGAGAGGTCGCGCAGATGCTGGATCGCCGTCTTGCCGGGCGGCACCGGCTCGTCGGGATATTCGTAGCGGAGCTGGGAGAGGTCGAACCGAATCCGCTCGGCGATCTCGGCGCTGCGCTCGACCGCGCCCGGGAACTTCGCGAACAGGCGCGCCATCTCTGCGGGCGGCTTCAGGTGACGCTCGGCGTTGGCGGCGAGGATGAGCCCCGCCTCGTGGATGGCGCAGGTCTCGCGGATGCAGGTGAGCACGTCCTGCAGCGCCCGCCGTTCGGGCCCGTGGTAGAGCACGTCGTTGGTGGCCACCATCGGCGCGCCGCTGCGCTCGGCCAGCGCGGCCAGGCGCGAGAGCCGCTGCAGGTCGCGGGCGCCGTAGCGGCGGGTGGCCGCCAGCCAGACGTCGGGTAATTCGTGGACGATGCGCCGCAGGTCCCCCTCGAACGCCTCGTCGACCCGCTCGGGCGGGAGCACCAGCACGAGCTGGCCCTCGGCCTCGCGGGCGAAGTCCTCCCAGTGCAGCTCGCACTCGCCCTTCTCCGAGCGCATCTGGCCGGCGGTGAGCAGGCGGGTGAGCCGCCCGTAGGCCTCGCGGTCGGAGGGATAGACCAGGAGGCTGGGCGTCCCGTCGGCGAACTCCAGGCGGCAGCCCGTCAGCGCGCGGACCCTGGAGCCCTGCTTGACGAGGTCCTGCTGCTGGCGCCACGCCCGCACCACGCCTGCGAGGCTGTTGCGGTCGCAGATCCCGACCGCCTCGATACCCAGCGCCTCCGCGCCGGCCACCAGCTCCCACGGGTGCGAGGCTCCCTGGAGGAACGAGAAGTTGGTGGTGGCCTGCAGCTCGGCGTAGCGGACGCTCATGGGAACAGCCCGTGGAGCCACCATTTCGCCGGCTCGCCGCCCTGGTAGAGGCCCGAACGGAACAGCCAGAAGCGGCCGCCGTCGGCGTCTTCCACGCGGTAGTAGTCGCGCACGTGGCGGACCGAGACGTCGGCGATGTCCTGCTTCCACCACTCCTGGGCGATGCGCTCGGGCCCTTCGGCGCGGCGCACGCGATGCACGCGGCCGCGCCAGCGGAACTGGTTGGGCGGGTCGTCGGGGGTGAGCGCGATCACCGCCTCCAGCGGCTCGGGCTGGCGGAAGAGGCGAACCGGCCGCGGCGTCTCGCGGTCCCACGGCTGGACCTCCTGCGCGGGCTTTTCCAGCGGCAGGTCGCGGCCGACCGCGAGTTCGGGCACGTGGCTCTCGCGCGGGCGGGCGCGGAAGACACGGGTGGGGCCGAGGCGGTTGACCAGCCGATCGACCAGCGGGGCCAGGCCGTCCTCCACCGCCGGGTCCTGCCCCGCGTCGAGGCGCTCCTGGCGTCCCGAGACGGCCTCGACGGCGTAGGCGCAGATCGTCACCGACTCGATACCGAAGCCCGGATCGACGGTCTCCAGCTTCGGCTGGAAGAGCCGTGCGATCCGCCGGGCGTCGCGGCCGGCCAGCGACAGGCCGATGGCGAGGCTGGGCGAGCGTCCGTCCACGCGGTGGAAGGCGATCTCGAAACGCCGGCCGCCGCGCCCCTCCCGCTCCAGCCGCGCGCAGAGCTTGGCGGCGACGTCCTGGGTGACGCGTTCCATGTCCTCGGGCGCGCTGATCGGCTCAAAGAAGGCCAGCCGCGCGGTCCAGGGCGTGGCCGGACGGCGGAAGGCGAGGGCCTCGGCGCTGCGGCCCAGGGCCTGGTCCAGCCGCGTGAGCGTCGCCTGCCCGAACCGGCGGCCCAGCGGCGCGCGGGCGATCTCCATGAGCTGGCCCACGCGGCGCAGGCCCAGCCGCTGGATCTGGGCCGCCGCCTCCGCGCCCAGCCGCAGCGCCTGCGGCGGCAGGGGCTTCAGGAACTCGCCCTGTCCGTTCGGCGGTGCGATGACCCCGTCCTGTCCGTAGTGCGCCAGGGCCCAGGCGGCGCCCGGCGTGTCGGCGATGGCGAGCCGGAAAGCCAGGCCGTTGTCCCGCAGGCGGGCGCGGAAGTCGGCCAGCATCCCGGCTTCGCCGCCCCAGAGGTGCGACACGCCCGAGATGTCGAGGAAGAGGCCGTCCGGCGCATCGGCCGCCACCGCCGGCGAGAAGCGCACGCACCAGTCGACCAGGGCCTTGAGCGCCTCGGCGTCGGCCTCGGGCTCGGCGTCGACGACCTGCAGTTCGGGCACGAGGGCCGCCGCGTCGGTCGCCTTCTGCCCCGCATAGAGCCCCAGCGCCGCGGCCTCGTGCGACACTGCCGCCAGCCGGCGCGCCTGCTTCACCGTCTCGATCAGCGCGAACGGCGGCCGTGGCGTAGCCGGCGCGTCAGGCTGCGGCGCGTCGGCGGTCTGCGGCCCCGCCTTCGTCGGGGCCCCTTTCGTCGGCTTCGCCGACACCTCCCCCGCTGGAGCGGGGGAGGAACGCTCACGCCGCTCTGCGGCGCTCGCTCGCCGGCGCCAGTTCGCGATCGCCCAGGTCGGCGACCAGGCGCAGAGGATGCGCGACATCGGCCGCCTCCCAGGAATAGGCCGCAACGGCCTCGAGGATCCATGCGCCGGTCCGCCCGCCGCGGCAGCGCTCCAGCGCCACCTCGAAGCGCGGCGCGCCCAGCCCGAACGCGTCGGAGGCCGCCGGCTCGGACGGCGCCGACTTCACCCGCCAGCGGCTGGCGGTCACCGAACCGGCCGCCTCGGCCTTGCCGGCTCCGCCGAACGGCCGACGCTTGATCACGAACCCGGTCGTCCCGCGCCGCTCGCAGGCGAGTTGCAGCCTGCGTCCCGCGGTGAGGTCCACCGCCTCGACTTCGCCGAACACCGCCGCGACGCCCGCGGTCGAGAGCGCGTCCTCCATCACCGCCAGCGCCTCGGCCTCGTCGCGGGCGCAGACCTGGATCAGCCGCTCGGGCGGGAAGCCCAGCCCTGCCAGTCCCGGCGCCCACAGGTCGTCGCGGCGCAGCACCCAGACGGCTTCGCCCCTGCGGGCCAGCGGCGCGGCCACCAGCGCCGCGAACGCCGCGGGCGCGGCGCCGGTCTCGGCCTCCAGCCCCACGCCCACGATCTCGTGCCAGCGCCCGAGCGCCAGCCCGCCGCCTGGCAGCCGTCCGTCCAGCCCCTCGTCGCCGAAGGGCAGCACGCCCGCGTCCGGCCGCCCGCCGGCCTCCAGCGCCGCGATCTTCGCCCGTATCGCGGCCAGCCTGCCGCGAGATTCGGACATGGCTTCGGGACTCCTTTTGTTCCGACTTTGTTCTAGTCCTGAGACCGTCGGAGTCAAGGCCTCGTCCGAAGGACTGCCGTTGCCGCCTGCGCGCAAAACAGGCCTAGTTCCGGGGCAGGTCACGGGAGGCGTCATGCGGAAGCTCGCGGGGTTGGCGGCGGTGTTCTGGCTGGCGGCGGGCGGCGCGGCGTGGGCCCAGGCCCCGACGGCGAAGACGCAATCCGGCGTCGTCACCGGCGAGGCGACCGAGCGGGCGAACATCTTCCGCGCCGTGCCCTATGCCGCCGCACCGGTGGGCGCGCTGCGCTGGCGGCCGCCGCAGCCGCCGAAGAGCTGGCCGGGAACGCGCGACGCCACGAAGAACGGCCCCTCATGCCCGCAGCCGATGAACGCCGACGGCTCGCCCAACGCCTTCGGCGGCGCCAACGGGCCCGTCTCCGAGGACTGCCTGCAGCTCTACGTCTTCGCGCCCCGCATCTCCAAAGAGGGGACCGTGAGGAAGGCGCCCGTCATGGTGTGGATCCACGGCGGCGGCCACCGGGTCGGCGCGGGCTGGGTCTACGACGGCCAGAATTTCGCCCGCGACGGGGTGGTGCTGGTCTCGGTCAACTACCGGCTGGGCGCGCTGGGCTATCTGGCGCATCCGGCGCTGACGAAGGCCGCCGGCGCGGAGCCCACCGGAAACTTCGGCCTGATGGACCAGATCGCGGCGCTGAAGTGGGTGCAGCGGAACATCGCCGCCTTCGGGGGCGATCCGCAGAACGTCACGGTCTTCGGCGAGAGCGCGGGCGGCGCCAGCGTACTGGCGCTGCTGGCGACGCCGGGCGCCCGGGGCCTCTTCAAGGGCGCGATCGTGCAGTCCGGCGGCGGCTGGTCGCCGCCGCGGTCGCTCGCGACGATGGAGACCGCCGGCGCCGAGGCGCTGGCCAAGGCGGGCGCCCCGGCGAACGCCACCGCGGCGCAACTGCGCGAGATCCCGTTCGAGAAGCTGGTCCCGCTCGCCGGCGACTACGGCCCGTTCCAGGATGGCAGGCTGATGACGCTCAGTCCCGCCCAGGCGTTCGGGCGCGGGCGGGCCATCGACGTGCCGCTGGTCGTCGGCTGGAACTCGGGCGAGGACGCCGTCGCGTTCGGCGGCCTGCTTGGCCCCGGCGAGCAGCTCAGGACCGACGACGAGCGCGACCGCTTCACCGACCGCGTGTTCGGCGCGCCCGCCCGCTGGATCGCCGGCCGCGCGGCCACGGGCCGTCCCTCGTACCTCTACCACTTCTCCTACATCGGCAGCCGCTTCCGCCCGTCGGGCATGACGCGCGCGGCCCACGCGGCGGAGATCCAGTACGTCTTCGAATACTGGGGCCGGCGCACGCCGATGAGCGCGGTCAGCGACGAGGACCGCGCCATGGCGACCCGCATGCACGGCTGCTGGGTCGACTTCGCCAGGACCGGCCGCCCCTGCGCCGAGTGGCCGGCCTACGATGCGGAGACCGACCGCCTGCTGGAGTTCGGCTCGCCCGGCGGCGTGCGCGAGGGCTTCCGCAAGCCGCAGCTCGACGCCCAGGGACGCGAGGCGAAGCTGGCGCGCTGACCGCGGCTACTTCGCGGCGGCGGCCTCGACGAAGTCGCGCCAGTCTTTCAGCAGGTGCTCGCGGACCTTCGGCCCGTCGGCGCCGAACTCGATCTGGGCCTCCTTCGCGGCGTCGAACCTCGGCCAGACCACGCCGCCGACCGCGCCGGGCGCGCCGGTCCTGGCGAAGTTGGTCCAGTACCGGTTCATGGCGTCGGAGAGCGGCAGGTCTTCCGCCGCGAACGACGCCCGCGGCTGGCCGAACACGAAGCGCACCTCGTCGACGTGGGCCGCGCCATAGGGTTTGCGCGCCGTCTCCGCCGCCGGGACGTAGCTGAAGTAGTAGAGCCACATCGGGGCGCCGTTCCTCGCGTGCAGCCGGGCGATGGCGCGGTCGGGCTCGGTGATCGACTGGACGGTGACGAAGTCGTTGATCGCCTTGCCCTTTTCGTCGCCGAACACCTTCGTCAGCGCCGCCTGCCGCTCGGCGGGCTGGGCCTCCAGCATCGCCGCGGTCGGGCGCACGAGGCTGGCCTCGTGCGAATTGCCGCCGATGATGAGCGGGATCCTCGCCTCGTGGCCGGCGGCGAAGCCCTGGATCACGGTTTCGACGTAGAGCTTGCCGTCCATCACCGGGAACGGCCCGCCCGGCGCGCCGATGCGCCCGGCGCCGCCCAGCGCGCTGAGCGGCAGCTTGCGCAGCGCCGCGGCCGCCTCGGGCCCGTCACCCTTGACCCCGGCGGCCTCGGCCAGCCGCACGCCGGTCGCCTCGGCGTCGGCGAGGGGCGTCGGCGCGGTGCGCGCGAAGCCCGACTCGACGACGGCCCGCTGGAACAGCCCCTTCGCCTCGGGCGAGATCATCATGTTGAGGATGCCCATGGCCCCGGCGCTTTCGCCCACCGCCGTCACCTTGCGCGGATCGCCGCCGAACGCGGCGATGTTGGCCTTCACCCACTTCAGGCCGGCGATCTGGTCCATGTTGCCGTAGTTGGCGGTGAGACCCGGCTCCCGGCTGAGCGCCGGGTGGGCGAACCAGCCGGCGCGGCCCAGGCGGTGGTTCACGCCGACGACGATGACGCCCTTCTTCGCGAACTCGGTCCCCTCGGTGTCGGCGCCGAACGCGCCGATGGCCTGGCCGACGCGGAAGGCGCTGCCGTGGATCCAGACGATGACGGGCAGCTTCGCGCCGCGCTTCGCGTTCGCCGGGCGCACGACGTTCAGGTAGAGGCAGTCCTCGTTCGACTGGCAGCTCGGCGGGGCCTTCGTGGCGTCGCGCTCGCCGGTCCAGGACGGCGGTGCGCCGGGCGGTCGCCAGCGCAGGTCGCCGACGGGCGCCGGCGCGAAGGGGATGGCGTAGAAGTAGTCGACGCCGTCCGCGCGCGAGCCCTGGAGCACGCCCTGGCCGGTCTTCAGCGTCGCGGTCGTCCCCGCCGGCGCCGCGGCCGGCGGCTGGTAGCCGCCCGGAGCCTGGGCGAGGGCCGGCGCGGCCAGCAGGCCGAACGACAGGACGGCCGCGGCGAGCGAGCGGACGATCATGGCTTCCCCCGGCTTTCCTCGGATTGGCGATCCGAATTCCGGCCTGACTAGCGCCCGGCTGTTTCCCGATTGTGTCGGCTGGTGGGGCCCGGAATGGCGGATGGCGCGCCGCCGGCCGCGGCGCTAGCGTCGCCGCATGGCCGCCTACGTCATCAACGAGATCGTCGTCACCGAGCCCGAGCGGTTCCAGACCTACGCCGACCAGGTGCCGGCGATCCTGGCCAGGTATGGCGGGCAATACGTGATCCGCGGCGGCGCCCCCGAGCGCGTGGACGGGCCGCAGCCGCCGCACAGGCTCGTGGTGCTGCGCTTCGAAAGCCGCGAGGCGGCGCGGGCGTGGCGCAACTCGCCCGAGTACCTCGCCATCCTCCCGATCCGCGAGGCCACCTCGACCAGCCGCGTCTACATCGTGGACGGGCACGACGGTTGAGCGGCCGCCTGCCGGGTCAGGTCGCCAGGGCGGCCGGACGCAGCGCGCCCTTGCCGGCGAGCGCGGCGACGAAATTGTCGCGCCAGCCGGTGACGTCCTCGTTGGCGACGGTCTCGGCAAGCGCGCGCCAGCGCCGGATGCGCTCGGCCTTCTCCATGGCGAGCGCGCGCTCGAGCGCGTCGGCGATCTCCTCGGGGCTGTGCGGGTTGACCAGCAGGGCGTCGCCCATCTGCCGCGCCGCGCCGGCGAAACGCGACAGGATCAGCACGCCGGGGTCCGCGGGGTCCTGGGCGGCCACGTACTCCTTGGCGACGAGGTTCATGCCGTCGCGGAGCGGCGTCACCAGCCCCACGCGGGCCGCGCCGTAGATGCCGGCCAGCTCGTCGCGGCGATAGTTGCGGTTCACCCACCGGAACGGCGCCCAGTCGACGTCGGCGAACTCGCCGTTGATGCGGCCCGAGAGTGCGTCGAGCCGGCCGCGGATCTCCTGGTAGGCCTCGACGGACTCCCGCGACGGCGGCGCGATCTGCAGCATCAGGACCTCGCGGCGCAGGTCCGGGTTCTGGGTCAGGAAGGTCTCGAAGCCGAGGAAGCGTTCCTCCAGGCCCTTGGAGTAGTCCAGCCGGTCCACGCCCACGATCAGGTGGCGGAAGACCGTGCAGGCGGTCATCAGGTCGCGCATGCGGCGCGCGCGGCTGGTCTTCGTCATCCGCGCGAAGTCGGCGGCGTCGAGGCCGATCGGGAAGTGGCCCACTTCCAGCAGCCGGCCGAATGCGCGCAGGCCGCCGCCCGGCAGCGTCACGCCCTGGGCCTCGTTCAGCACGTATTCCTCGAACGCCTGCTGGTACTCGGCGGTCTGGAAGCCGACGAGGTCGTAGTCGAACATCGCCTCCACGAGCTGGCGGTGGCGGGGCAGGTTGATCATCACCTGGTGCGCCGGCCAGGGCACATGCAGGAAGAAGCCGATCCGGTTCTTGACCCCCAGCGCCCGCAGTTCGCGGGCCAGCGGGATCAGGTGGTAGTCGTGCGCCCAGATCAGGTCGTCGGGCCGGATCAGCGGCCTCAGCGTCTCGGCGAAGCGGCGGTTCACGCGCCGGTAGCCTTCGCCGAACGCCCGGTCGAAGGCGGCCAGGTCGGTGCGGTAGTGGAACAGCGGCCAGAGAGTCTTGTTGGCGTAGCCGGTATAGTACTCGTCGACGTCGATCGACTCGAGGTCGACCGTGGCGGCGGTGACCCCGCCCACCTCCTGCACATTGAGTTCGCCGGTGAATTCGGGCGTCGTCTGGCCTGACCAGCCGAACCAGACGCCGGAATAGGCCTTGAGCGCCGCCGCCAGCGCCATGGCCAGCCCGCCCACGCTCTCCTCGCCCTCGCCGGCGGGCGGGTTCACGCGGTTGGAGACGACGATGAGGCGCTGCGTCATCCTACGTCGCGCCCTTCCGGAGCCGTGAAGGCCTCTGGCGAAGGGGGGTCATCGCGCCGCCTCCAGCCAGGCCAGCACGTCCTCGACGTTGCGCAGGCCGAAGCGGGCCTCCGTCTCGCGCGGGCGGCCGACCAGGACGCCGTAGCCGCCCAGGCGCGCGACCTCGGCGAAGCCGTGCTCGTCGGTGGCGTCGTCGCCGGCGAAGACCGGCGTGGCGCCGCGGAAGGCGGGCGTCGCCATGAAGGCGCGGATGGAGTCGCCCTTCGAGGGGCCGGGCGGGCGGAGCTCCTCGACCATGTCGCCCGCCTGCACGACGAGGCCGGTCTCTGCGGCCAGCTTGCCGGCGAGGCGGCGCGCCTCTCCGGCCCGGGCCCGGGCCAGGCGGAAATGGATGGCGGCGCTCGTCCCCTTGTCCTCGAAGAGCAGGCCGGGGTCGGTGGCCGCGAAGGCGCGGAGCGCGGCCGTGGCGCGGGACAGGCCCGGGTGCGGGTCGGGCTCGTGCAGCGCCCCGTGACACTCGCGGCGGACCAGGCCGTGGACGGCGGCGGCGCAGGTCACGCGGCCTTCCAGGATGCGGTCGATGTCGGCGAGCGTGCGGCCGCTGACGACGGCGAGCCGGCCGCCCAGCCCGTCGCGCAGCCGTTCCAGCAGGCGCGTGCGGCGGTGATCCGGACGCACGTCCTGGGGCCGCGCCGCGATCGGCGCGAGCGTGCCGTCCAGATCGAGGAACAGCGCAGCATCGGCGAGCCGAAGGGGCTTCGGCGCGGGCAGGCTCAGCATTGGCGACTCGAGTGGCATCCCTCTCCATCCGTCCCGATGCTCAACACCGCAGCGCAGCAAAACGATCCGGCCTCGCTCGATTGTGAAGGCCGCAGAGGGCCGTCGGCGGACCGCCGTCCCGGGCGTCCGGTCTCATGAAGGGCCAGGGCCTTGACCCGAGGCGGAGCACGCGCTCTTTCCCGCGTTCCCGCAGGGTCAAGGAGCCGCGATGCCCGTCCCGTCCAAGGCTGACTTGTCCCAGGCCGACGCGATCGTGCTGTTCGGCGCCACCGGCGATCTCTCGCACCGGATGCTGCTGCCGTCGCTGTACTTCCTGGACGCAGACGGCTTCCTGCCCGCCGGCGTGCGGATCATCGGGACGGCCCGCGCCGACCTCAGCCGCGACGCCTTCGCCGAGACCGTCCGCCAGGCCCTGGACGAGCAGGCGGAGCCGGTCGACGCGGACGTCTGGGCGCGCTTCTCGGCGCGGCTCGGCTACGTCCACGCCGACGCCACCAGCGCCGAGGGCCTGGCCGGCCTCGCGGCCGCCCTCGACGGCGCGTCGGCTCCGCTGTTCTTCCTGGCGATCTCGCCCAGCCTCTTCATCCGCGTCGCCCGCGCGCTCGACGCGGCAGGCCTGGCGACGCCCGGCAGCCGCATCGTGCTGGAGAAGCCGATCGGCCGGGACCTGGAGACCTCGCGCGCCATCAACGCGGCGCTGTCGGGCGTGTTCGACGAGAGCCAGGTGTTCCGGATCGACCACTACCTGGGCAAGGAGACGGTGCAGAACCTGATCGCGCTCAGGTTCGCCAACACCCTGTTCGAGCCGCTGTGGAACTCGCTCTCCATCGACCATGTGCAGATCACGGTGGCCGAGACCGAAGGCGTCGGCGCCCGCTGGCCCTACTACGACGAGTATGGTGCGCTGCGGGACATGCTGCAGAACCACATGCTGCAACTCCTCTGCCTCGTCGCCATGGAGCCGCCGGCCGACATGGAGCCGGACTCGGTGCGCAACGAGAAGGTCAAGGTGCTGCGCTCGCTCCGCCGCTTCCGCCGCGCCGACGCGACGGAGAAGTCGGTGCGCGGGCAGTACACGCCGGGCGTGGTCGTGGGCAGGGAAGCCGCCGGCTACGAGAGCGAGCGCGGCGGGAAGAG
This sequence comes from Phenylobacterium sp., assembly GCF_016793285.1. Classification (GTDB taxonomy): domain Bacteria; phylum Pseudomonadota; class Alphaproteobacteria; order Caulobacterales; family Caulobacteraceae; genus Phenylobacterium. Next base: position 9,341 of record NZ_JAEUMO010000138.1, on the reverse strand, counting down.
CGGCACGGAGACCTTCGTCGCGCTCAGGGCCGACATCGACAACTGGCGCTGGGCGGGCGTGCCGTTCTTCCTGCGCACCGGCAAGCGGATGCCGGAGAAGCGCACGCAGATCGTCATCCAGTTCAAGCCGGTGCCGCATTCCATCTTCGGCAGCGCCTCGCTGGGCGATCTCGAGGCCAACAAGCTGGTTATCGACCTGCAGCCGGACGAGGACATCAAGCTCACCCTGATGAACAAGGCGCCCGGCCTGACGAAGGGCGGGATGCGGCTTCAGTCGATGCCGCTCTCGCTGTCGCTGCTGTCGACCTACGAGGGTCCCGGCTCGCGCCGCCGCATCGCCTACGAGCGGCTGCTGGTGGATGCGCTGCACGGCGACGCCACCCTCTTCGTCCGCCGCGACGAGGTGGAGGAAGCCTGGCGCTGGGTCGACGGCGTCGCCGACGCCTGGACGGAGGCCAGCCTGGCCCCCAGGCCCTACGCCGCCGGCAGTTGGGGCCCATCGGGCGCCTTCGCGCTGATCGAGCGCTTCGGCCGCGAGTGGAACAGCTAGACCCTCTCCCTCCCGCTGCGGGAAAGGCAGGTCACCGGATGCTCTGCCAGCTCTTCGAAAGCAGGCTGGCGCAGTTGATGAGGCCGACCAGAGAGTAGGTCTGCGGGTAGTTGCCCCAGAGTTCCTCGCCGTCGAGCGCGATGTCCTCCGACAGCAGTCCGGCGGCGGTGCGGCGCGCCAGCATCTCCTCGAAGAGGTCGCGCGCCTCGCCGGTGCGGCCCGACAGGTGCAGCGCCTCGATCAGCCAGAACGTGCAGAAGTTGAACGCGGTCTTCGGCAGTCCGAAGTCGTCCGGGATGGCGTAGCGCAGCATGTAGCGACCGCGGCGCAGGCCATGCTCGACCGCCGCCATCGTCGCCTGCATCCGCGGGTCGTCCGCGGGGAGGAAGCGGACGTCCACCAGTTGCAGCAGGCTGGCGTCCAGGCCGTCTCCTTCGAACGTGGCGGCGAAGCGGCCCTCCTCGGCGTTCCAGGCGCGCGTCTCGATGGTCCCGCGCACCTGCTCGGCGCGGGCGTTCCAGTAGTCGGCGCGCGCGCTGAGCCCGAGCTTCGCGGCGGCGTTGCCCAGCCGGTCGCAGGCCGCCCAGCACATCACCGACGAATAGGTATGCACCGCCTCGCGGCCGCGGAATTCCCAGAGGCTGGCGTCGGGCTTGTCGTGCAGTTCGAACGCCCGCTCGCCGATCGGCTCCAGCGCCCGGAAATCGTCGGCCGTCGCGGGCCGCAGCAGGCGCTCGTCGAAGAACGCCTGCACGCTCGACAGGATGATCTGGCCGTAAACGTCGTGCTGCAGGTGCTCGTGCGCCTGGTTGCCGACGCGCACCGGGCCGATGCCGCGGTAGCCGGGCAGGTGCGGCGCGATCCATTCGGTCAGCACCGGCTCCAGTCCGACCCCGTAGACCGGCTGCACGTGCCCCGCCTTGCCGTTCGCGGGCCGCGCCTGTTCGAGGCCGGGGATCTCGCGCTGGGCCGACGGGTCCACGCCCGCCGTCATGTCCCCGCGCGTCGCCTGGTCCACCAGGTTGCGCAGGTAGACGAGGTAGTTCTCCAGCAGGTCCGCGGCGCCCAGGCGGTTCAGGGCCTGCACAACGTAGTAGGCGTCGCGCAGCCAGCAGTAGCGGTAGTCCCAGTTGCGGCCGCGCCCGCCCTCCGCCTCGTGCTCGGGCAGCGAGGTCGTCAGCGCGGCCACGATGGCGCCGGTCTCCTCGTAGGCGCAGAGCTTCAGCGTGATGGCCGCACGGATCACCGCCTCCTGCCACTCCAGCGGCACCGACAGCGTCCGCACCCAGCCCCGCCAGTAGGCGGTGGTCTCGCGCAGCATGCCGAGGGTGGCCGTCGAGACCTCGGAGTCGAAGCCCTCGTCGGGTCCCAGGAACAGGCTGACCGATTCCTCCAGCCGGAACGCCCGCTCCTCGGCGATATGGCTGACCGGCGCGTCGGTGGTGAGCCGCAGCGTCACGTCGTGGCCCACGTAGCGGATGTGGTTCGAGCCCATCGTCTGCGCGCACGGCCGCTCGCCGTAGTTCGTCATCGGCCGCAGCCGGATGCGGATTCGCGGCGCGCCGCGGAGCGGTCGGACGATCCGCACGAAGGCCAGGGGGCGATACTGGCGGCCGAGGTGGCGGTAGCGCGGCGCGAAGTCGACGATCTCGACGGCCGCCCCGTCGGCGTTGCGGATCTCGGTGCGCAGGATTGGCGTGTTCCGCAGGTAGGCCTGGATGGTCTCGACCGCACCCTCGACCTCGATGGACCAGACTCCGCAGGCCTCGGCCGCGCCGGGGTCCTGGCCGCCGAGCAGCGCCGAGAAGAACGGGTCGCCGTCCACCCGCGGCGCGCAGGCCCAGACGAACCGGCCGGCCCGGTCGATCAGCGCGCTCGCCGCGCAGTTGCCGATGGGGAACAGGTCGAGGGTCTGGCTCAAGGAATCTCCCGCGTCGGATGACGACGACCGGCCCCGGGAGTCGTCTCGCCGACAAAACGCCTGCGCACGGCCTCCGGCTCCCGAACCGGGGCCAGTCTACACCTGGACGTCATGGTCGGGGGCATAGCCGGGCCATGACGTTCAAAGGGGACAAGGCAGGTCATCGGGCCGGCTCGAACGGGGATTCGGTCAGTTGTAGCGCACGCGCAGCCGCGGACCGCGACTGTTGGAATGCACCGCCACCCGCGCGCCCTGCCGCTCGAAGACGAGGTCGATGCTGCCGTCGCCGACCTCCAGGCCCTCGACGCTGAGGCGGTCGATGCCCAGCGGAAGCTGCGGGTCGCGGATCTCCACCTCGCCGCTGTCGCCCAGGACCTGGAGGCCCAGGCAGGCCTGCAGCAGCATGAACACCGAGCCTGCCGCCCAGGCCTGCGGCAGGCAGGCGACCGGATAGGCCACCGGCGGCTCGCCCGCCGCGCGCGGGAAACCGCACCAGAGCTCGGGCAGGCGCATGTCGAACCGCATCGCCGCCTCGAACATCGCGGCGGTCACCTTCACCACGCCGCGTCGCTCGCCGTAGTAGGAGAGACCCAGGGCCGCGAGCGCCGTGTCGTGCGGCCAGACCGACCCGTTGTGGTAGCTCATCGGATTGAAGCGGACCTGGTCGTTGGCCAGCGTGCGCAGCCCCCAGCCCGAGAAGAAGTCGGCCGACATCAGCCGCCGCGCCACCGCCTCGGCCCGCTCGGCCCGCGGCAGCCCGGTGAAGAGCAGGTGCCCGGGGTTCGAGGCCACCACCTGGCAGAGGTCGTTCCGGCCATCGAGGGCGAGGCCGTAGAACCCCTCCTGCGGCATCCAGAACCTGTCCTCGACGACGGCCCGCAGCGCCTGGGCCCGCGCACTCCAGCCCTCGGCCGCCGCGTTGTCGCCGCGGCGGGCGCAGAGCGCGGCCATGGTGCGGTAGGCCGCGAAGGCGTAGCCCTGCACCTCGACCAGGGCGACCGGCCCTGCCGGGAAGCGGCCGTCGGCGTGGAAGATGGAATCGCCCGAGTCCTTCCAGCCCTGGTTCGAAAGCCCGCCGTCCATGCCGCGCGCATAGGCGATCAGGCCCAGCGGGTGGCGGTCGGCCGTCGTCGTGATCCAGTCGGCCGCGCGCTCCAGCGCGGGCCACCAGCGGTCGAGCTGGACGGCGTCGCCGGTGCGCTGCGCGTAGGCGCCGGCCAGCGCCACGAACAGCGGCGTGGTGTCGACCCCGCCGTAGTAGCGGCCGAACGGCACCTCCCCGAGCGCCGCCATCTCGCCGCGCCGGGTCTCGTGCATGATCTTGCCGGGCTCGGAGTCGCGGAACGCCGAGGTGTCGGCCGCCTGGTGCGCGGCGAGGTAGTTCAGCACGCCCTTGGCCAGCGAGGGCTCGAACCACAGGAGCTGCCAGGCCGTGACGATGGCGTCGCGGCCGAACGCGGTCGAAAACCAGGGGATCCCCGCGTAGGGATAGGGTCCGGTCTCCATGGGCGTGGTCAAAAGCGCGATGTCGGCCCGCGACTTCTCGATCCAGCCGTTGAAGAGCCGCCCGTTGGTGGTCAGCCGCGCGCCGATCCGCTGGCGGGCGCGCATGGCGAACCGGGCGCGGGCCGCCGCCGCGCGGAACCGTTCCCGCGACGGACGCGCCGCTTCCGTGGCGCCCACCTCGACGTAGAGCTCCCAGCGCGCGTCGGGCTCCAGTCGGACGCGGAACCCGGCCCGCTGTCCGTCGAGCGAGGCGGCGGTATCCGAGAAGGCGACCACGCTGGTGCGCGCGACCTGGTCGAGGCCCTCGTAGCGGAATCGCACGCTGCGCTCGCCCACCTCCGGTGGGTCGGCGATCCCGCGGCGCCGGCGGATCGCGCCGCGCACCTCGAACATGTCGCGGAAGTCGGCGGCGTAGCTGAGGACCAGCGGCAGCTCGATCGCCTCGGTCGCGTAGTTCGTGAGCCGCAGGCGCTCGTAGAGCCGCTCCTCCCAGAGGAACCGCTTGCGCTCCAGGTGGACGATGCCGGGCGGCATGACCGGGCCGGCGGGCGCGGGGATGGCGCGGTTCAGCCCGTGGCTGGTGAAGTAGACGTTGTCCTGGCTGAGCGCGCCCGAGAGCAGGGTGGGCGTGCGCTCGCCGAGCGTCAGCTCCCAGCGCGACAGGATGCGGGTGTCGTCCTGGAAGAGCCCGTCGGCGGCGCCGGCGATGTCGCCATGGCTGTCGCAGACCAGGAAGGTGTCCCGGTCCTTGAGCGCGAAGAGCCGCTGGGGAACCCGCGGCTCCTCGATCTCGCCCCACTCGACGGGGGTGGTATGGCTCGGCGCGAGGTCGTTCATCGCCGGTCCGTCACGCGGCCTCCGTCAGGCGCTCCTCGTTGAGGCGCTCGTAGATCTCGACATAGCGGCGCGCCATCGTGAGCGAGGAGAACCGCTCCTCGAAGCGCGCGCGGATGGCGTGGCGGTCCAACAGGCGGGCCCGGGCGACCGCCTCGGTCGCCTCCGCCTCCGAGCGGACGATGAAGCCGGTCAGGCCGGGCTCCACGACCTCGGGCGCCGAGCCGCAGTCCCAGGCGATCACGGGCGTCCCGCAGGCCATCGCCTCGACCATCACCAGGCCGAACGGCTCGGGCCAGTCGATGGGGAAGAGCAGGGCGTCCGCGCCGCCCAGGAAGGCCGACTTCTCGCGGTCGCCGATCTCGCCGACGTAGTTGACGTGCGGGCGGGCGAGCAGCGGCTCGATCCGGTCCTCGAAATAGGCGCGGTCGGCGTCGTCGACCTTGGCGGCGATGCACAGCGGCCGGCCGGCGGCCTCGGCGATGGCGACGGCGCGGTCCGGACGCTTCTCCGGCGAGATGCGGCCGAGGAAGGCCAGGTAGCCCTCGCTCCGCGGGCTGAATTCGTAGAGGTCCGGGCACATGCCATGATGCACGGTGGCGGCCCAGCTCGCGAAGGCCAGCGGCTTGCGCTGGTCGTCGCTGATGGAGATCAGCGGGAACTGCGGCCAGCGGCGGTAGACCGGCGGCAGGTCCTTGAGATCCAGCCGCCCGTGCAGGGTCGTCAGTGTCTTCTGCGCCATGTCCTCGAACATCGGGAAGTGGATCATGTCGGTGTGGAAGTGGATCACGTCGAACCGGTCGGCGAGGCGGCGCACCTCGGCGAGCTGGAAGAGGTGGGCGGCCAGGTCCGACTTCAGCGGCGCGGGGTCCAGCCGGATCGCCTGGTCGCGCACCGGCGCCAGCAGGCCCAGCGTCTGGGCCTCGGCCGAGGCGAAGAGGGTGACCTCGTGCCCCAGCCTGACCAGGGCGTCGGTGAGATGGGCCACGACGCGCTCGGTCCCGCCGTAGAGGCGGGGCGGGACGGCTTCGTACAAGGGGGCGACCTGGGCGATACGCATGGGGAACTCCGACCACTGTCCAACGGGCGACGCGCCCCATCACGCGTCGACTCCTGGCTCCGGGACTGAGACTGCGCAGGACCCCGCGCGGTTCCACGACTTTCGCGAAAAGCTGTGGCGCGGGGCGCCGCGGGGCGGAAATGCGCGTTAAGGAGGCGCGCATGATCGAGACCTACCCCACGCCGCAGGCCTTGGCCGAAGCGGCGGCGCATGCCGTGGAGGCCCGGCTGGTCGCGGGCCTGCGCACGCACGGCCGCGCCGGGCTGGTGGGTACGGGCGGCCGGTCCCCGGGCGTCGTGTACGACCGGCTCAGGGACGCCGCGCTCGACTGGAGCCGGGTGGTGGTGACGCTGTCGGACGAGCGCTGCGTCGATCCCGACGATCCGGCCTCCAACGTCCGCCTGCTCCGCGAGCGGCTGCTGAGCGGGCCGGCGCGGCGGGCGCATGTCCTGCCGCTCTGGCCCGCGGCCGAACCGGCCGCGCTGGCGGCGATCCAGCCGTTCGACGCGGTGATGCTGGGCATGGGCGAGGACGGCCACATCGCCTCGCTGATCCCGGGCGATCCGGGCCTGGCCGACGCGCTGACGACCGCCGACCTGCTGCACAGCGTGCCCGCGGGCCTCGGCAAGCCGCCGGTGGCGCGCATCACGTTGACGCTTTCCGCCCTCACGAACGCGCGCGCCGTCTTCCTTCTGATCGCCGGGGAGGCTAAGCGCGAGGTCGTCCGCCGGGCGCAGGCCGGCGCGGACCTGCCGGTCGCCCGGCTGATCTCGCAGTCGCGGACGCCGCTGCGCATCTTCTGGACCCCGGACGGAGGTTGAAGCCCATGGCCGCCACGCATCCTGTCACCGCCGAGGTCACCCAGCGCATCGCCGCGCGCAGCAGGGACAGCCGCGCGGAGTATCTCGAGCACATGGCCGCCGCCCGCGCCGCGGGGCCGGGCCGTGGCAAGCTCTCCTGCGCCAACTGGGCCCACGCCTTCGCCGCCTCGCCCGAGGGCGACAAGCAGCGGATGCGCGACCCGACGGCGCCGAACGTCGCCATCGTCTCGGCCTACAACGACATGCTCTCGGCCCATCAGCCCTACGAGCGCTTCCCCGACATCATCCGCCGGGCCGCGCACGAGGCGAAGGCGACGGCCCAGTTCGCCGGCGGCGTGCCCGCCATGTGCGACGGCGTCACGCAGGGGCGGCCCGGCATGGAGCTGTCGCTGTTCAGCCGCGACGTGATCGCCATGGCGACCGCCGTGGCCCTGACCCACGACGCCTTCGACGCGGCCCTGATGCTGGGCATCTGCGACAAGATCGTGCCCGGCCTCTTCATCGGCGCGGCGGCGTTCGGCCACCTGCCGGTGATCTTCGTGCCCGGCGGGCCGATGACCAGCGGGATCTCCAACGCCGAGAAGGCCCGCGTCCGCGCCCTCTACGCCGAGGGCAAGGCCACGCGCGAGGAGCTCCTCACCTCGGAGATGAAGAGCTACCACGGCCCCGGCACCTGCACCTTCTACGGCACCGCCAACTCCAACCAGATGATGATGGAGATGACCGGCCTGCACCTGCCGGGCGCGGCCTTCATCGAGCCCAACACGCCGCTCCGCGACGCGCTGACCGCCGCCGCGCCGAAGCGGGCGGTCGAGATCCGCGACGGGTCCAACGACTACACCCCGTTCTCGGCGGTGATCGACGAGAAGAGCCTGGTCAACGCCATCGCCGGCCTGCTCGCCACAGGCGGGTCGACCAACCACACGCTGCACATCCTGGCCATGGCGCGCGCCGCCGGCATCCAGGTGACCTGGGAGGACATGAACGACCTCAGCCACGTCACGCCGCTGATCGCGCGGGTCTATCCGAACGGCTCCGAGGACGTGAACGCCTTCCACGCCGCCGGCGGCATGAGCTTCGTCACGCGCACCCTGCTGGACGCGGGCCTGGTCCACGACGACGTCATGACGGTCGCCGGCAAGGGCCTGAGCCGCTACCGGCAGGAGCCGTTCCTGGAGGACGGCCGCCTCGTCTGGCGCGACGGCCCCGCCGCCAGCCTGGACCGCGACATCCTGCGGCCCGCCGACGATCCGTTCGAGGCCGAGGGCGGGATGCGGTTGCTCACCGGGCCGCTGGGCCGCGGCGTCATCAAGACTTCGGCGGTGAAGCCCGAGCACCGGACCGTCGAGGCCCCCGCCATCGTGTTCGAGGACCAGGAGGCGCTGCTGGCCGCCCACAAGCGCGGGGAGCTCAGTCGCGACTTCATCGCCGTCGTCCGCTTCCAGGGCCCGCACGCCAACGGCATGCCCGAGCTGCACTCGCTGACGCCCACGCTCGGCGTCCTGCAGGACAAGGGGTTCAAGGTGGCGCTGGTCACCGACGGGCGCATGAGCGGCGCCAGCGGCAAGGTGCCGGCCGCGATCCACGTCACGCCCGAGGCCGCGGGCGGCGGCCCGCTCGCCCGCGTGCGGACCGGCGACGTGATCCGCCTCGACGCCGAGGCCGGGACGCTCGACATCCGCCTCGACCCGCGTGAGCTGATGGCCCGCGAGGCCGCCGTCGCGCCGCGTTCGCAGCCGGGCTACGGCCGCGAGCTGTTCGGCTGGATGCGCCGCGCCGCCGGTCCCGCCGACACCGGCGCCTGCGCGCTCTTCGAGGCCGCCTGATGAAGCCGCACTGGGTCGGACTGGTCGGCGACGTCGGCGGCACCAACGCCCGCTTCGCCGTGGTCGACGCGCAGGGGCACATCCGCAACCCGCGCAGCTTCGCCAACAAGGACTACCCGACCCTCGCCGACATCATGGCCGAGTACATCGAGACCACGGTGGGCCGGAAGCGGCCGCCGCGGGCGGTGATCGCGGTGGCGGGGCCGGTGCTCGACGGCGAGATCGAGTTCACCAACCTCGACTGGGTGGTCTCCGAGGGCGACCTCCTGTCCCACTTCGAGTTCGAGGCGGTCGAGCTCATCAACGACTTCGCGGCCCAGGCGCTGGCCTGTCCGCTGCTGGAGGGGCCCGACCTGCGCACGCTGGGTCCCAGCCTTCCCCGGGGCCCGCACGACTGCCCGATGGTGGCGCTGGGCGCCGGCACCGGCTTCGGCGTCGCGGCCCTGGCGCGCAGCGAGCGGGGCGATCTCCCCATCGCCACCGAAGGCGGTCACGCGGCCTTCGCGCCCACCGACGACGTCGAGGTCGCGGTGCTCGAGCGGCTCACGGGCATCTACGGCCGCGTCTCGATCGAGCGCCTGCTCTCGGGCCAGGGCCTCTACGACCTCTACTGCGCCCTGGCCGCGCACCAGGGGGTGGCCGCGGTGCTGCCCGACGAGGTGGCGGTGACGACCGAGGGGCTGGTGGGCGATCCGCTGGCGGCGGCGACGCTGGACCGGTTCGGCGGCATCCTGGGGTCGGTGGCGGGCGACCTGGCGCTCACCTTCGGGGCCCGCGGCGGGGTGTTCGTCTCGGGCGGCATCGCGCCCCGCATCGCCGAGAA
>NZ_JAEUMO010000131.1 GCF_016793285.1 Phenylobacterium sp. | reverse complement strand
GCTGGCGTCCTGCGACGCGGCGCTGCACGCCAACGAGAACGAGATCTTCGGCCTCTTCGTGCTGGAGGCCATGGCCGCCGGCCTGCCGGTGATCGGCTCGCACCGCGGCGGCGTGGGCGAACTCATCGACCACAGCGTGGGCCAGCCCGCCCAGAACGTGGAACCGTCAGGCCTCGCCGAGGCCATCGACGCCCTCTTCAGCCGCGACGTCGCCGCCATCTCCCAGGCCGCCCGGCGCCGCGCCGAAACCCGCCACGGCTGGGACGCCACCTTCGAAGCCCTCGCCCGCCTCTACGGCCAACTCATCGCCGACCGCGCGCCCCTGGCGCTGACGGCCTAGGCCTGACGAAACCGCGTGCGCCGCGCGCGGCCTTGCGCCTAAGGTGACGGTTCGTATCCGCTTGAACTGTCACCCATGGAAGCCGCCCAGGTCCTCACGCCCGCCTCGCTGACGCCGTTCCTGCTGAACGTCGCGCCCGTGCTGCCGGTGTTCATCTGGGGCCCGCCCGGGGTCGGCAAGTCGGCGCTGGTGCGCGAGTTCGCCGACGCCGTCGGCCTGCCCTGCGTCTCCCTCCTCGGCTCTCAGCTCGCCCCCGAGGACATCATCGGCGTGCCGCAGATCCACGATGGCAAGTCCCGGTTCTGCCCGCCGACCCTGATCGCCCGCGACGATCCCTACTGCCTGTTCCTGGATGAGCTGAACGCGTGCTCGCACGAGGTGCAGAAGGCGTTCTACTCCCTCGTCCTCGACCGGCGGATCGGCGAGTTCCGGCTGCCGGCCGGGACCATCGTGATCGGCGCCGGCAACCGCGCCGAGGACGCCGCCATCACGCGCCCGATGTCGTCGGCGCTGATCAACCGGCTAGTCCACGTTCAGTTGCGGGCGTCGGCCCGCGACTGGCTGGCCTGGGCCGAGCGCAGCGACATCCACGAGCTGGTGCTGTCCTATGTTCGCCAGCGCTCGGATCACCTGTGGTCCAAACCGCCCAAGCACGAAGAGCCGTTCTCGACGCCCCGGGCCTGGAACATGCTCTCCGACGCATTGAAGGCCTACGGGCCGGCCATCACGCTGGACGAGATCAACGTCCTGGCCTCGGGCCTGCTCACGCCGGCGCACGCCAAGCAGTTCACCGCCTTCGCCAAGCTGCGCGACCGCGAGCACGACCTCGCCGCGATCCTCAAGGGCGACAAGGGCTGGCCCGAGCGGCCGGACGAGCGCGACATCCTCTACTTCCTCGTCCAGCAACTGCGCGACCGGCTGATCAAGGAACTGCCGGACGACGAGAGCAAGATGGGCCGTGAGACCCGTCAGCTGGCCCTGCGCGCCAAGGACCTCGTGGTCAGCCTGGCGCGCATCTCCACCGAGCTCGCGCAGCTGGTGGTCACCGAGACCGAGTCCGGCGCCACGCTGCCGGCCTGGTACACCATCGACCTCGCCCGCGCCTTGCCGCGGCTGGCCGCTCAGCGCGCCTGACCTATGGCGCGCCGCCGCCGCGAGCCGCCCAAGGAGCACCTGCGCGAGATCGGCGCCGCCAGCGAGATCCTGCGCGAGCATCCCTTGTTCAGCCGGCTGATGAGGCACTGTCCCTGGCACGCGATCACGGAGGGCGAGCCGTTCGGGCGCGAGGGCTATGCGCGGGTCGCCAGCAGTCCGCGCCGCTTCCGAGACGAGGCCTTCCACACCCGCATCGAGCTGAATCCCTGGCGACGCGCCACGCGGGCGGAATGGGCGCACGTGTTGGGTCAGGCGCTGCTGCACGTGGTTCTCAGCCACGCCGACCCCCAGCAGGACGACGACGACTGGCAGATCGCCTGCGCCCTGGTCGCCGAGGACTTCATGGCCGGAACGGGTTTGGGCCGACGCCCCGACGAGTTGGGCGCCGAGGGCCTGCCGCCGCTCGGCCGCGAGCCGGAAACGATCGCGGCGGCCCTGCGCGACGGCGGCGCCCCGCTGCGCGAGCTGTACGGCGGCCGCGGCCTGGGCGTCGACGGTCCCAGCTTCACCTATACCCGCGACCTGCCGCCGATCCCGGCGAAGCTGCGGCGCGAACGCCAGGAGATCCTGGCCGCGGCGATCCGCGCCAGCGTGGTCGAGGCCATCGGCAAGGCCGGCGACGCCGCCCGCGGCCCGGCGACCGCCCGAGGCAATCCCAACTCGCTGGCCGAGCGTGCGCGGGGCTGGTTCGTCGCGAACTATCCGCTGCTGGGCGCCCTGGCGGCGAGCTTCGACATCGTCGAGGACGCTGACGTCTGCGCGCTGCACGACATCTCGATCGCCGCCGTCGATAGCGAGCTGCGCCGCGTCTACATCAACCCGAAGTTCCCGTGGACCTACGGCGGCATGCAGTTTGTGATCGCCCATGAGCTGCTGCATGTCGGCCTGCGCCACGAGGCGCGCCGCCAGGGCCGCGACGCCTACCTCTGGAACGTCGCCTGCGACTACGTGATCAACGGCTGGCTGGTCGAGATGGGCGTGGGCGAGATCCCCACCGACACCCTGCTGCTCGATCCCGAGCTGGGGTTCGAGCGCGAGTCGGCCGAGGCCATCTACGACCGCATCGTCGGCGATCTGCGCCTGATCCGCCGGCTGAACAAGAGCCGCACCCTGCGCGGCCAGGGCAAGGTCGACGTCCTGGGCGAGCGGACGTCCGGCTGGTGGAACGGCCCGGGCACGGATCTCGACGCCTTCTACCGCCGCGCCCTGGCCGAGGGGCTGGACCTGCACCTCACGTCAGGGATCGCGCGCGGCCTGCTGCCCGGCGACCTCGTCGAGGAGATCCGCGCGATCCAGCAGCGGCCGATTCCCTGGGACGTCCAGCTGGGCCAGTGGATGGACGCCTTCTTCCCGCCCCTCGAGGCGCGCCGCAGCTTCGCCCGACCCAGCCGCCGCCAGGCGTCGACGCCCGACATCCCCCGCGCCGTCTGGGTTCGCCCGGAGGAACGCCTGGTCGCGCGCACCTTCGGCGTCGTCCTGGACACCTCCGGCTCGATGTCGCCGCGACTGCTGGCGCGGGCCCTGGGCGCGATCGCGAGCTATGCGCTCAGCCGCGAGGTGCCGTGGGTGCGCGTGATCCAGTGCGACGCCGGCGTGCACGACGCCGGCTATGTCGAGCCCGAGGCGCTGATGGGCCGCGTCGAGGTGCGCGGGCGCGGGGGCACGGTGCTGCAGCCTGCGATCGCCCGCCTCGAAAGCGACGCGCGGTTCCCAAAGGACGCCCCGATCCTGATCATCACCGACGGCGCCTGCGACGTGCTCACGATCCGCCGCGAGCACGCCTTCCTGATGCCGGAAGGCGCGCGCCTGCCCTTCCGGACCGAAGCCCCGCGTTTCGCCTTCGAGCGGGACGACGCCTGAGGCGCCCTACCGCCCCGTCGGCCCAAGCGCGTTAGCGCCCGGTCGGGAGATCCTTGAAGGCCACGTCCTTGTCGACGCGGATGTCGCCGGGGAGGCCCAGGACGCGCTCGGCGATGATGTTCTTCAGGATCTCGTCGGTGCCGCCGGCGATCCGCAGGCCCGGCGCGCTCATCAGCGAGGCGTGGAAGCCGCCGCTCAGCGGCGCCAGCTCGGGGTCGTTGATGATGCCGAACTGATCCAGCAGCTCGACCGCCGAGTTGGCCAGGTCCTGCATCTGGCCCGCCGCCACGATCTTGCCGATCGAGCTCTCGGGTCCTGGCGTCTGCCCCCGGCTCA
>NZ_JAEUMO010000146.1 GCF_016793285.1 Phenylobacterium sp. | reverse complement strand
CGTCGACGACGACATGGTCCCGCGGCTGGCGGCGGCCGAGGGCGTGAAGGTGGTGAGCCGCAGCGCCTTCGAGGCGGCCTGCCGCGTCCACGGCGACTGCGAGGCCGAGTTCCTGGACGCCGACCATGACATCGCCGTCCTTTTGTTCACCAGCGGCACGACGGGCGAGCCCAAGGCCGCGATCCTGCGCCACGCGAACCTGACCAGCTACGTGATCTCGACCGTGGAGTTCCAGGGTGCGGAGGGCGACGAGGCCGCGCTGGTCAGCGTGCCGCCGTACCACATCGCCGGCATATCGGCGGTGCTGACCGGCATCTACGGCGGCCGGCGGATCATGCACCTCGAGGCGTTCACGCCCGAGGCCTGGGTCGAGGCCGCCGCGGCCGAGGACATCACCCACGCCATGGTGGTGCCGACCATGCTGGGCCGCATTCTCGACGTGCTGGAGGCCCGCGGCGAGACGCTGCCGTCGATGCGGGCGATCAGCTACGGCGGCGGGCGCATGCCGCTGCCGGTGATCGAGCGCGCGCTGAGCCTCCTGCCGCATGTGGACTTCGCGAACGCCTACGGTCTGACCGAGACCAGCTCCACCATCTCGATCCTGGGCCCCGACGACCACCGCATGGCGCTCTACTCCGACGACGAGGCGGTGAAGAAGCGGCTGGGCTCGGTGGGGCGGCCGCTGCCGACCCTGGAGCTGGAGATCCGGGGGCCCGCGGGCGAGGTGCTGGGGCCCAACCGGTCGGGCGAGATCTACGTGCGCGGCGAGCAGGTCTCGGGCGAATACACCTCGAAGAAGGTGATCGGCGCCGACGGCTGGTTCGCGACCAACGACGGCGGCTACCTCGACGACGAGGGCTACCTCTACGTGGAGGGCCGCCTCGACGACGTGATCGTGCGCGGCGGCGAGAACATGAGCCCCGGGGAGATCGAGGACGTGCTGCGCGAGCATCCGGCCGTCGACGACGTCGCCGTGCTCGGCCTGCCCGACAACGAGTGGGGCGAGAAGGTCGCCGCGGTGATCGTGGCCCGGGACGCCCGGCCCCCGGTGGACGAGCTCAAGGCCTTCGCCAAGGCGCGGCTGCGCTCTTCCAAGACCCCGGAAGTCTGGGAATTCCGCGACGCCCTGCCGTACAACGACACCGGCAAGCTGCTGCGCCGCCAGCTCAAGGCCGAGATGAGCAAGAGCGCCTAGTAGCGGCCCGCGCTATCTCCGCCCGCGCCGCAGCTCCTCGCGCACGTCCAGGCCGTAGAGGGCCGGGCTCCAGGCGTTGCACCCGAGGATCGGCCGCGCGCGGCGGGCGCGGGCCTTGCGGGAGGGGGGGCGGTAGGCGCCGGTGAGCATCGCGGCGACGAACTGCGCCTGCGCTTCGGCGATGGGCCAGAAGGCGCCGGCGGGCCGGCTGACGCCCACGAAGAACAGGTCCTCGCGGTCGGGGGCGACCGTCCCCATGAAGAGGCTGAGATCGTCGCCGCGCGTGTCGGCGACGCCGGCGTCGAGGTAGGGGTAGGTCAGGCGATAGCCCGTCGCGCAGAGCACGAGGTCCGCGGCGGCGCGCGAGCCGTCGGCGAAGACGACCTCGCCGCCCTCCAGGCGGTCGATCGCCGGCCTGGCCTTCACCGCGCCGCTCTCCAGCGCGCTCAAGATCTCGTCCGAGACGGTGGGCCGCTTCGACAGCGGGTCCGCGGGCGGCGTCGGGAGCCCCAGCGCCTGGAGCCGCACCATCCGGTCCTTGAACGTCCCCAGGATGCGCCCCCTGGCGATACGCTGGAACGCCGCCCGGCGGACGCCCGCCGGAAGCCAGTTCAACGGGCGGATCACCGGATCGGTCGGGTGGGTCATCGGCGCGGCGTCGGCTCCCGGCGCGCCGTTGATGGTCTTGGGCATGATCCACGTCCCGCTCCGCGCCGAGATGTGAACCGAGGCGGCGCCCGCCGCGGCGATCTCGCAGGCCAGCTCGCAGCCGGTGTTGCCGATGCCGACGACGACGACGTGCTTG
>NZ_JAEUMO010000053.1 GCF_016793285.1 Phenylobacterium sp. | reverse complement strand
GTTCTCGTTGGCGTGCAGCGCCGCGTCGCAGGACGCCAGCAGCGCCGCGAGCCGCTGCGGGTCGCGCTCGAAGTCGAGGCTGACGACGTGGGGCGACCAGGCGACGTCCTTGCCGGCGCCGACCAGCAGCAGCTTGTAGGGTGCGCCCAGGCGCTCGACCGCGGCCACCATGGAGTCGATGTTCTTCTCGCGGGCCGGGCGGCCGGCGAACACCAGGAGGCGGGTGTCGGAGGGCAGGCCCAGACGCCGCAGCAGCCGCGCGCGGTCGCCGCGGGCTGGGTCGAACAGGGCGGTGTCGACGCCGAGCTGCTGGATCGACATCCGCTGCACCCCCGCGTCGGCGAGGCGGGCGGCCATGTGACGGCTGGGCGCCACCACATGGTCGAAACGCTGGTAGGCCTGGGCCCAGAAGTTGAACGCCGGCGCCTCGGCCCATTCGCCGAAGTGCAGCGCCGCCAGCGCGGCGGCGTCGGTGTGGCAGAAGCCGACGACGGGGACGCCCAGCGCCCCGCCGGCCTCCAGGGCGGCGTGGCCGGGCACGAAGACGTCGCCGGCCTCGATCACGTCGGGCTCCAGCAGGCGCAGCACCGTCTCCCACTTCGTCAGGTTGGCCGGCATCCGGTAGCCATCGCCGAACGGCAGGCGGGTCGAGGCGACGGTGACCAGGCCGTCGCCCTCGGCATGGGTCCGCGCGCCGGGAACGACCAGGGTGTGGCACACGTCGGGACGGCGGCGCGCCAGCCAGGCGCGCTTGGCCATCAGGTAGCGTTTCACGCCGCCCGACCTGGGCGCGTACATCATCGTGGTGTCGATCAGGTGGAAGCCGACGCCCGCGCCGTGCTGCGCGGCCTCGTGGACGGCGGCAGCCGTCTCGGAGTCGAGGCGGATGAGGTTGGCGTACCTTGGCGCAGTGGCGTCGAACACGCGGGCCGGTCTCCCTGAGAATTCGCTGAAGGCTTGAAGGCGGGCCGTCGGCCGCACCACCTTGGCGCGAAGCGCCCTAGCGGCCGCGAGGCGGACGGGTCTCTTCGGATGCCTGGCCAGGGGGAGGGCCTTTCGATCGAAGCGGAGCCGTGAACGGCCTGGCCGTCATGTCAGCGTCCACCGCGGCGCTTTCAAGGCCTCCGGGTCGCATCACCGCAATCGACGCCATGCAGCCCTCCGGATCGTCGCACCTGGCTCGGCGTGTAACCCGCGGGCGCGGCGGAAGTTGCCTGCGCCGCGAGGCCAGACCCGTCCGCTCGAAGGAGGGCGGAAGAGGTCATTGGGGATCGTAGGCGCGGGCGATCTCGGGGCGCGCGCCGACATTCGGCAGGAATTCGGGCTCGCGCCGGGCCTTGGCGGCCTGTTCGAAGGCGTATCCGAGGCCCAGCAGCTTCGCTTCTGACCAGGCCGGGCCCAGGAACGAGATGCCGATGGGCAGGCCCGTGGCGTAGCCGGCCGGGACGGTCAGGTGCGGATAGCCGGAGACGGCGGGCAGGCGCGAGGGCGAGCCGAAGAACCCGCCGCCGCCGTTCACCGGATCGACGATCGCAGGCGGGCCGCCGCTGGGCGAGACGACGGCGACGAGGTCGTTGTCGGCCAGCATCCTGTCGAGCGCCTCGCGGGCCAGCTTCGTGGCCTTGGCGCGCTTCTCCCTGTAGGCCGGATCGGTGATCGGCGGCTTCGTGACGGAGATGTCGAAGATCTCCTGGGCGAAGAGCGGCATCTCGCGCCCGGCGTTGGCCTTGTTGAAGGCGATGAGGTCGGCGAGCGTGCGGCTCCGCACGGTGGCCGGCGTGGTGGCGAGGTAGGCGTCCAGCGCCGCCTTGAACTCGGTGCGCAGGGTGTCGCTTTCGAGCTCGGCGATCTTGCTCATGGTGGCGTCGTCGGGGCCCTTGAGCTCGACGGTGACGGCGCCCTGGGCGATCAGCGTCTTCACGGCCTCGGCGAAGACCAGGTCGGTCTGCGGCGAGCGGCCCTTCCACGGGAACCATACGCCGATGCGGGCGCCCTTCAGCGCGTCGCGGTCGAGAGCCTTCAGGTAATCGGCCTTCTTCGCGTCCGCGTCCCTGGTGGCCGGGTCGGTCGGGTCGGAGCCGGCAATGACCGACAACAGGGCCGCCGTATCGGCGACGGTGCGGGTCATCGGCCCGGCGGTGTCCTGCTCGGGCGAGATCGGCACGATCAGGCTGCGCGAGACGAGGCCCACGGTAGGCTTCAGACCCACGATCCCGTTCATGGCCGCGGGGCAGGTCACCGAGCCGTCCGTCTCGGTGCCGATGGCGAGGCCCGCGAAACCGGCGGCGATCGCCGCGCCCGAGCCGGAGGACGAGCCGCAGGCGGTGCGGTCCAGCGAGTAGGGGTTGCGCACCAGTCCGCCCATGCCGCTCCAGCCGCTGATCGAGCGCAGCGAGCGGAAGTTGGCCCACTCCGAGAGGTTGGTCTTGCCGAGGACGACGGCCCCCGCTTCGGCGAGGCGCTTCACGATCGGGGCGTCGCGGCCGCTGACGTTGTCGGCGAGCGCGAGGGAGCCGGCGGTGGTGGCGCCGCTCGCGGCGTGCTCGATGTTGTCCTTCAGCAGGATGGTGACGCCGTGCAGGGGGCCGCGGACCTTGCCGGCCTTGCGCTCGGCGTCGAGCTTCCTGGCGTCCGCCAGCGCCTGCCTGTTGAGGACCAGGACGGCGTTGAGCTTCGGCCCGGCGCTGTCGTAGCGGGCGATGCGCTCCAGGTAGGCGCGGACCAACTGCTCGGAGGTGACGCGGCCGTCGGTCATCGCCGCCTGCTGCTCGCCCGCCGAGGCGTAGGGACTGAGGGCCTGGGCGTGCGCCGCCCCGGCGATGAACCCCGCCATGACCATGGCTCCCGCGACCCGCTTCATCCGAACTCCCCCGAACGCCTGCGAGTTGTAGCGCGTCCCGCCGGGCGCGCCAGCGGACACGACCCTTCTCCCCTTTGCGGGAGAAGGGTCCCGTTGGCTCTAGCGCCACGGGGCGAGGAAGCCCCAGCGGAGGAGGAGCAGGGCCAGGGCGAGGCTGAGGAGGGCGGTCAGCGTGGTGGCGGCCTTGCGGCGCCAGGACCAGCCGGCTTCGCGCCAGGCCATGGCGACGGGGGCGAGGCTGAAGACGGCGAGGACCGAGGCGGCGAGGGCCATGGCGGACGAGGCCATGAGCGTCGGGCTGGGCCAGTTGAACACGATCGAGCCGGGGTCGGCGGCGCCCTGCATGAAGGTGGCGAAGGCGAGGAGGGCGCCCAGCCAGAGCAGCGCCTGGACGATCTGGGCGCGGCCGGCCCAGAGCTGCCAGCGGCCCGCCGGGGCGTGACGCGGCCGGAAGCCGAGGCCGACGAGGGTGAGCACGCTGGCGAGCGCGGTCAGGCCGCTGAGCAGCGCGAGCGGGCCGGGCGAGTCGAGCGGACCGACGCGCTCCAGCGAGGCGGCGCCCAGCGGCGCCCCCACGGCGCGGCCGTCCTTCATCTCGAACTGGAGCGGGGCGCCGTCGGAAACCGAGACGAAGGCGCCCTTCGCGGGGTCGCCGACCGGCGCGTAGGCGTTCGCGCCCAGCAGACCGCCGAGCAGGAGGTAGCCCTCGCGCGTCACCGTCGCGTCGGTGCCGAAGGCGATGCGATGGACGAAGCCCTCCAGCCCGCTCATGGCGCGCCGGCTCTGCAGGTAGCGGCCCTCATAGGCGTCGGCATACCGGGCGAGGCGCGGGTCGGGCGCGGGCGGGAACGGATCGCGGGCCGCGTAGAACCGGCCGACGATGCCCGGCGCCAGGTCGGCTTGCAGGCGGGCGCCGGTGTCGGTGTTGGTGGAGATGAAGACGCCGAGCCTGAGGGCCGGGACGACCGTCATGTGCGAGAAGAACGACATCGTCCCGCCGTCGTGGCCGTAGCCGACGTAGCCGCCCGGCAGCGCCTGGTCGAAGAAACCGTGGCGCAGCGCGCGTCCGGCGGGGGCGGGCGTGTCGGCGGTCCTGAACGCCTCGGCGGCGACGGGGCCGTAGATACGCGCGCCGTCCAGTTCGCCGTCGTTCAGCAGCATCAGCATGTAGCGGGCCATGTCGCCCGCGGTCGAGGAGGCCGAGCCGGCCGGTGCGATCTGGCCGATGTATTCGTAGGGCCGCTGCTCGAGCGTCGTCCCGTTCCAGTGGAAGGCGCGGGAAACGTCGGGGACGAGGGCGGCCGGCATCGGCAGCGCCAGGCCGACCTGCGGCGCGCGGGGCTCGCGGAAGGTGGTGTGGCTCATCGCGAGGGGCTCGAGGATCGTGCCTTCGACCAGTTCCTCGAACGGGCGGCCGGAGGCGTGGGAGACGGCCGATCCGGCCAGCGCCGCGCCATAGTTGGAATAGCTGATGAGCGAGCCCGGCGGACGCACCTGCCGCGGGCGCTCTTCAGCCAGCCAGGTGTCGAGCGCTCGGACGTCGCGGGGCTCATGCTCGAACAGCATGCCGAACACGTGGTCCTCGAACCCGGGGGCGTGGTTCATCAGGTCGGAGACGCGGATGGGCCTGCCGAAGGCGCCGTTCCCGGTGCGCAGCGAGGGCGGCAGGTAGGTGTCGACGGGGACGTCGAGGCGCATCCTGCCGGCCTCGACCTGCCGCATGATCGAGATCCAGGTGAAGGTCTTGGAGATCGAGCCGATGCGGAACAGCGTGCGGTCGGGATCGACCGCCTGCGCCGGCTTCAGGCTGGCCAGGCCGTAGCCCCTCTTGAAGACCACCTGGCCGTCCTGCACGACCGAGACGGTGACGCCCGCGATATGGTCGCGCAGGATCGCGCGCTCGACCATCCCGTCGACGTAGGCGGCGAGTTCCGCGGGCGGGATCGGCTGGCCGGCGGCGAGCGGCGGCGGAGCGCGCCCCATCGCGGGGCCAGGGGCGGGGGCCGGCGTCGCCGGCTGGGCGACGGCCGCGGCGCCGGCCAGGACCGCGGCGCAGGCGGCCACGACGCGTGCGAACGTGCGAACTCCGGCCATCACGTTCCCTCCCTCGACCTTGCCTCCGATATATCATGGTGCGCGCAGCGAGAAGGCAGACGGCGCCATGCGGGCCCGGATGGTCCAGGACCCTAGCCCGTGGCGGCGTCCCAGGCGTCCAGCAGGCCGCGCCGGCGAAGGCGGCCGAAGAGGGCGCGGACGTTCGCAAGGTTGACCTCGGCGAGGCGCTCGAACTCGGGCCGGCGGCGCGCATCGAACTGGACGACCAGGCCGTGCGGCGTTCGGCGGCAGAAGCCGTCGGCCTCGAGGGCCAGCGCGTAGCGGCGGGTGGTCTCGGGCGGCAGGCGCACCA
Organism: Phenylobacterium sp.; assembly: GCF_016793285.1. Taxonomy (GTDB): domain Bacteria; phylum Pseudomonadota; class Alphaproteobacteria; order Caulobacterales; family Caulobacteraceae; genus Phenylobacterium. The sequence goes on along the minus strand of NZ_JAEUMO010000053.1, from coordinate 7,695 downwards.
TCTCGGCCAGATGCGTCGCGGGGATCGGCCGGGCGAAGTGCTCGGGGCTGGACGCCCAGGCGCGGAGGTCCTGGGGCTGGAGGTGGCCGATGTTGGCCCGGGCCAGCGCCAGGAGGATCAACGTCTGCAACGGCCCGCCGGTCACCGGGCTCAGCGCCGCCCCCACAGCCAGCACGTAGTCCCAGATCAGCCGGTTGGCGAGGCGCACCGGCGGTTCGCGTGCGGACGACGCGGGCGGCGCGCCGGGCGGCCTCTCGGCCGGCGTCTCGGGCGGGGCGCAAGCGGCCCGGACGTCGTCGTAGAAGGCGCGCAGGCGGGCGTGGCGCGCGGCGAAGGCGGCGAGGAAGCCGGGATCCGCCAGCCTGGCGTCGGAGACCGTCACGCCCTGGGTCGAAAGCTGCAGCACGCCCCTGGCGGCCATCGCGCCGATCCGCCGCCGCGCCGTCTCGAACGGCGTGCCCAGCGTCTGGGCGACGGTCTTGATCGGCACGGGATCGAGCGGTGGCTGGACCTGATCGTCGGGCGTCTCCACGCTGGATGCAGTGTTGGCTGCGAGGACGGCGGCGAACAGCAGGGCGTCGACGAGATCGCCCTCGGGCCGGGCGAGCGGCTCCACGTCGAGCACGAACGCCACCGACGCCTGGGCGACGGTCCAGACGGGCGGCACAGGCGGCGCGGCGGAACTGACGGCCATCTGCGAGGTTGCCGGCCCTCGCGCGAAGATTGCAAGCGCGCGTATGCTTCAGGCCGGCCGCGCGGCGCGGGCGGCCGGGGGCGCGGCATCCCAGGCGTCGAGCGCCCCGAGCTGGCGCAGGCGCGCGAACAGGCGCTGGACGCTGGTCAGGTTCTCGTCGGCGAGCTGGACGATGACGGCGCGCGCCGCCGGCGTGGCGGTGGCGATCAGGCCCGCCTGCCGGCGTGCGCAGAGGCCCAGGGCCTCCAGGCCGATCGCATGGCGGCGCGTGGTCTCGGCCGAGAAGCGCAGCGCCCTGGCGAGGTGGCCGGTGCGCACGGGCCGCGCGCGGGCAAGCGGATCGGCGGCCCAGGCGAACAAGCCGGCGTCGTCGAGGCCCTCGGTGTTGAGACGCGTCATCTGCATGAGCAGCAGCGCGCCCACCGCATCGCCGGCGAGTCCGAGCGGGCCGTCGACCACCCGCATCATGTACTCGGCGACCGCGCGGTTGGTGATGCGGATCGGCTGTACGTCCCCGGGAGCGGCCGACGGGACCGGATCGGACGCGGGCGGCGTGGGCACGGCCTGCACCGCCCGCAGGTCGTCGTAGAAGCGCCGCAGCCGCTCGTGGCGTCGGAAGACCGTGGCCATGAACCCCGGCTGGCCGATGATGCCGGCGGGCACGTAGACGCCTCTCGGCGTCACCGCCAGGTCTCCCGCCCCGGCCATGCGCGCGATCCGCCGCCGCGCGGTCTCGAACGGCAGGCGCAGCGACTGGGCGACGGCGTTGATGCTGACCGGGCGGCGGAGCTCGTCCGGCAAGGCCGCGTCGGGGGCGGCGTAGGCGTGGACCAGGTCCGGATCGCGGTTCAGCGGCTCGAGGTTGGCGACCACGATGGCGCCGAAGAGCAGCGCGTCGACCACGTCGCGCCGGCGGCCGATGTCGACCAGATCGAGGAAGAAGGCGAGGCTGAGGGGCGCCACCTGCCAGGCCAGCCGCGACCGCGCCGGGGCGCCGGCGTCCTGCGGCGGGCCCGCCGTCATGGGCGTGCGGGCCCTAGATTCTTCACGAGGTCGGCGACGGCGGCGTCGAGCTGGCTGTCCTGGCCGGCGACGGTCTCGCCCAGGGCGCGCTCGACGGTGATGTCGACCGGGCGGGGATTGAGCTCCATGTCCTTGCCGTCGGCGCCCTGGATACGGATCGAAGGCGTCCGCAGCGCCGAGCCGTCGATCAGCGTCTTGCCGCCGGTATAGATGATCCAGCCCGCGGTGGGCGTGCCGACCACCTTGCCGAGGCCCAGATGGCGATAGCCCTCGGTGAAGTCCTCGGCGTCGCTGAGCGAACTCTCGTTGGTGAGCAGGATCGTGGGCAGGCCGAGCGCGCGCTGGCCCAGGTTCTGGCGGCTGGGCACGCCGAACAGGCCGCGCGGCGTCATGGTCAGGAAGTTCTTCCGTGCGAAGACGTCCAGGACGTAGCCGTTGATGAAGCCGCCGTTGTTGTTGCGCACGTCGATGACGACGCCGTCCTTGCCCTGGTTCTGGGCGTCGAGGTCGATGTAGAGCTGGTCGAGGCTGTCCGAGCTCATGTCGAGGATGTGGACGTAGCCGAGCCGGCCGCCGCTGGCCTTCTCGACATAGGCGCGGCGGTCCTTGACCCAATGACGATAGAGCAGGCCCCTGGCGACGGCGGGCGTGGTGGGCCGGACCACCGCGTCGCGGGCCCGGCCTGCCGTGATCACCGTCAGGACCGTGCGCTTGCCGATGCGGTCGAGCAGCAGGCTGTCGAGGTTGACGCCGGCGCCCAAGGGACGGCCATCCACGGCGGCGAGCACGTCGCCGGGCCGGATCGTGCCCTCTATGTCGGCGGGGCCGAGGCCGATGATCTCGCGCACGACCAGACCGCGACCGGCCTCGTAGGCCTCGCGGTCGAAGCGCAGGCCGAGGTCGCCCACGCGATCGGCGGGGGCCGAGCCGAAGCCGTCGGCGGGACGGTTGATGCCCGAGTGGGAGGCGTTGAGCTCGCCGATCATCAGGTTGATCGTGCGGCGCAGCTCGTCCGGAGTCTGCGCGCCCTGTGCGAACGGCTCGAAGCGGGCGCGAAGCGCGTTCCAGTCCTGGCCGTGGAACGTCTCGTCGTAGAAGACGCGGTTCAGCGTCGACCAGGCCTCGTCGAACACCACCTGCTTCTCGGCGTCGAAGCGCACGACCATCTCGCCGGAGACGTCGACGATCCTGGGCCGCGGGTTCTCGACGGTCGTGACGCTGACCCGGCCGTTGTCGAGGTAATAGACCTGCTTCGAGTCGGCGCTGAAGCTGTAGTCGCGCTTGGCGCGGCGGCCGCTGGTGATCTGTTCGGGCGCCGGCGCGTCGCGGGCCAGTTCGTCCAGCGAATAGCTGAACAACTGCTGCTGGTCGCCGATGCGGGCGCGATAGACCAGCACCTTGCCGTCGGGGCTTATCACCGGCTCCTCCGCCGAGGCGCCCAGCGGGATGAAGGTGGCCCGTTCGCGGATCCCTTCGAAGACGATGCGCACCGGCTCCACCCGCGGCTTCGGCGGGGGCGGCTTGTCGGTGGTGTCCTTGTTCTCCTCGGCGGTCCTGGCCTGCTCCTCGGACGCGGCGGGCTTCACGTCGTCCTTGGGCGGCGTCTCGGCCGGGCGGCCGGGCGTGCCGGGCGGGGCGACCTTGAAGAGGTCGCGGAAGGCGTCCTCGCGGTACTTCGGGATGCGCGGGATGAGGTCGACGCGGACCATCTTCACTGGCTCGCTGCGCTGCGAGGTATCGAAGACGATGTACTTGCCGTCGGCGGACCAGGCGATCTGGTCGCCGGTGTTGCCGTTGGCGAGGAAGCTGACGGGCCGGGCCTCGCCGCCGGCGGCGGGCACGACCCAGACGTTGCGGAACGAGCGGCGGTCGGTCACCGCGAAGGCGATCCAGCGGCCATCGGGCGACCAGGCGGGACGCGTGCCGTCGTTGCGGTCGAGGGCGCCGGAGAAGAGGACGCGGTCGGGACCGCCGGGCGTCAGGACCCGCAGCTCGCGCGGGCCGTGGAAGTAGGCGATCTGCTTGCCGTCGGGCGAGTAGGCGGGGCCCGCGTCGTAGTCGGTGGCCTCGGTCAGGGGGCGGGTCTTCTGGGTGGTGAAGTCGTACTCCATCACGCGGCTCGCGCGGCCGCTGTCGGAGACGAAGGCCAGCCGGCGGCTGTCGGGCGACCAGGCCAGGTCGCTTTCGGGGCCGACGGTCTCGGTGAGCCGCTGGCCGGGGCCGCCGTCCTTGGTGGGGGCGGCGAAGACTTCGCCGTGGGCGACGACCGCCAGCTTCTTTCCGTCGGGCGCGGCGGCCAGGCTGCGGAAGCTGGTCTCGACGATGCGCCGCTCGCCGCCGCCGGCCGGCGCGCCGCGCAGTGCGATCGGCACGCGAACCGCCTGGCCGGTCGCCGTGTCCAGCCTCCAGATCTCGAACTCGCGCTCGAAGACGATGGCGCGGCCGTCGTAGCCGATGGACGGGAAGAGCACGCGGCCCGACGTGAACGCGGTGATTTTCTGGGGCTTTGCGCCCGCCTCCAGGCCCAGGCGCCAGAGGTTCTCGGAGCCGGCCTCGTCGCTCATGAACCAGAGGCTCCGGCCGTCGGCCGCCCACATCGGCCACAGCCGCTTGGAGGAGGCGCCCAGCAGCTTGCGGTAGGGCGCGCCGTCGGCGAGGGGCTTCAGCCACAACTCGGCCTCGTCGATGTGGGCGTGGCCGTTGCGCCACCACTGGGTGGACGACACGCCCTTGGCCATGAGGGCGACCGACCGGCCGTCGGGCGATGGCGCGGCGTTGAATTCGTTGAGATAGCGCTCGCGGCTGACCTCCAGCGGCGTCCCGCCGGTCGCGGCCACGCGGTAGACGTCGTTCAGCCGGGCCACGTCGTTCGCGCCCGAGGAGAAGTAGAGCCACTTGCCGTCGCGCGACCAGCCGTCGAGCTGCTCGCCAGTATCGGAGAAGGTGAGGCGGCGCAGCTTCCCGGTGGCCAGCGTGAGCACATAGACATTGGCCGCGCCGCCGCGGTTCGACGTGAAGGCGATCTCGCGGCCGTCGGGCGAGTAGAACGGGCGCCCCTCGGTGGCCGGGTCGGTGATCAGCAGGCTGGCGGTCCCGCCGGCTGCGGGGACGGTCCAGACGTCGCCGCCGGAGACGAAGGCGATCTCGGCGCCGTCGGGCGACAGCGAGGGCTCTGCGAGCGTCGGGCGGGGGGCCGCATGGGCGCTGGCGGCGAAGGCGAGGGCGACGGCGAACGCCCGGAGGGCCGCGGCCGGGCCGGAACGACGGGTGGACATCCACGCTCCCGTTAAGCTGAGCATCCCTGTGTAAGGGCCCCGCTCGCGCCGCGCCAGAGCACGGACGACACACGCCGAATCCGCTCAACGAAGGGCGGTCGCTGCGCCGTCTGTCAGGATGTTGCGCCGGCGGGGACCGGCCGCCCGGTTCCTTACCGCAAGGCCGCTAGTCCTTGGCGCGTTCCTGGTACGAGCCGTCTTCCGTCAGGACGACGATGCGCGTGCCCGGGCCGATGTAGGGCGGGATCATGGTGCGCAGGCCGTTCGACAGCACCGCGGGCTTGTACGACGACGAGGCGGTCTGGCCCTTCACCGACGGCTCGGTCTCGACCACTTCGAAGGTGGCGAGACGGGGCAGCTCGATGGCGATCGGCACGCCATCGTGGGTCGAAAGCTTCACCGTGCAGCCGTCCGTCAGGTAGGGCGCGGCGTCGCCGATGATGTCCTCGGCGGCCACGAGCTGGTCGTAGTTCTCCGGGTTCATGAAGTGGAACCCTTCGCCGTCCTGGTAGAGGAAGGTGTAGTCGCGGTCGTCGACGATCGCGCGCTCCACCGTCTCCGTCGTGCGGTAGCGTTCGCTGATCTTCACCCCGTCGGAGATGCGGCGCATGTTCAACTGGGTCACCGGGGTGCCCTTGCCGGGGTGGATGTTCTCGGCGCTGAGCACGACGTAGAGCTTGCCTTCGAGATCGACGACGGCGCCCTTGCGCAGCGAGCTGGCGGAAACCTTCACGAGCAGTCCTTTGGTGGCGTCGCGGACGCTTGCGCGATTCCGCTGATGAAATTGGTGTCGCGCCCCTATAGCGATGTGCGCCGAAATCTCCACCCCCACACTGACGCAGCCGCTTGAACACTCCGACCGAAAGCCCCTGGTGGGACCGCGGCAGGCACGCCGACCGGGCGCCGTTCCTGGCCGCGCGGGGGCGGATCACTAAGGCCGTGCGCGCCTGGTTCGAGCGCGAGGGTCTGACGGAGGTCGAGACCGCGGCGCTGCAGGTCTCGCCGGGCAACGAGGCGCACCTGCACGCCTTCGCGACCGAGGCGATCGGGCCGGCGGGCGAGCGGGCGCCGCTCTACCTGCACACCTCGCCCGAGTTCGCCTGCAAGACGCTGCTGGCGGCGGGCGAGACGGCGATCTTCACGCTCGCAAAGGTCTGGCGCAACCGCGAGCGCGGGCCGCTGCACCACCCCGAGTTCACGATGCTGGAGTGGTATCGCGTCGGCGCGGACTACGAGCGCCTGATGGACGACTGCGCAGCCCTGGTGCGGACGGCGGCGGAGGCGGCGGGGGCCAGGGCGCTCACCTGGCGCGGCCGCGAGGCCGACCCGTTCGCCGAGCCCGAGCGGGTGACGGTGGCGCAGGCGTTCGAGCGATACGCCGGCGTCGACCTCTTCGGCGACCTGGCGGCGCAGGCCAGGGCGGCGGGCATCCGCACCGCCGCCGACGATACCTGGGCCGACGTCTTCAGCCGCATCATCGTGGAGAAGGTGGAGCCGAACCTGGGGCACGGGCGGCCCACGATCCTCTGCGACTACCCGGTGTCGGAGGCGGCGCTGGCGCGGCCGAAGCCCGGCGATCCGCGGGTGGCCGAGCGGTTCGAGCTCTATGCCTGCGGCGTCGAGCTGGCCAACTGCTTCGGCGAACTGACGGATCCGGTGGAGCAGCGGGTCCGCTTCGACGCCGAGATGGCCGAGAAGCAGCGGCTCTACGGCGAGCGCTATCCCATCGACGAGGACTTCCTGGCCGCGCTGGCGTCGATGCCGCCGGCCAGCGGCGGCGCGCTGGGCTTCGACCGGCTGGTGATGCTGGCGACGGGCGCGAGCCGGATCGAGCAGGTGCTCTGGACGCCGGTCGCATGAGCGTCGTGGTCCGTCGCGCCAGGCCCGAGGATGCGCCGGCGCTGCGGGCGATCCTGCAGGACACGCTGGAGAGCACCTGGCTGCCTCAGCTCAGCGAGACCGCGGCCGCAGAGGCCCGCACCGGGGCGCGGCCGGCCGCCTACGTGGACGCGCGCGGCCTGGAATTCCGCGTGGCCGAGATCGACGGCGAGGTCGTGGGGCTCGTCGACTGGGAGGGCGACTTCGTGAACGCCCTGCATGTTCTGGGGCGCCATGCGCGGGCGGGGATCGGCGGTCGGCTGATGGACGTGGCCGAGGCCGAGATCCGCGCGGCCGGTTTCGCGGCGGCGCGCTTGGAAACCGACACCTTCAACACCCGCAGCCAGGGCTTCTACGCCAAGCGCGGCTACCGCGAAGCCGACCGCTATCCCGACACCGAATGGAACAGCGGCCTCACGACCCTGCTGCTGGTGAAGCTGCTGGGGTGATCCCACCGAACGGCTGAGCTTCAGTCCCCGGGTCCGAGGCGCGGCTCAGGTGTCGCTGAGCGCCTTGCAGGCGTAGGCCATGCGGATGGCGCCGACCGAGTCCGGCCGGGGGGCGGCCCAGGGCGTGACCATGAACCTGGGCGAGCGCCAGGACCTGCCCTTCAGGCCCGGAGCGTCGTGGAAGATCTCCTCGACGACGCGCGACAGGCGCTTCTTGCAGTCGAACTCGCCGAGGCTCTCGACCGAGCGGAAGGTGAACCCGTCGCGCTCGAGCGGCGCGTCGGCGTCGTAAGCGGTCCACACCTTCCGCACGCCGGCGTCATCGAGCGCCGAATGCGGGCGCATATAGACGAAGGTGTCGTCGCTGGCGGTGACC
>NZ_JAEUMO010000237.1 GCF_016793285.1 Phenylobacterium sp. | reverse complement strand
AGGAAGGCGGCGTGGAACATGCCCGCGAACGGGCTCGCCGCGCCGGCGCGCACGTTGGCGGCGGTGCGCGCGATCGTGCCCGTGACCGCGATGCCGCCGAACAGGGCCGAGGCCACGTTGGCGATCCCCTGGGCGATCAGTTCCATGTTCGAGCGATGCACGCGGCCGGTCATGCCGTCGGCCACCTTCGCCGACAGCAGGCTCTCGAGGCCGCCGAGCAGCGTGAACGCCAGCGCCGCGGGCAGCAGGTCCGCGAGGCGGGCCGGCGACATGTCGGGCAGGTGCGGCGCGGGCAGGCCCGCCGGGATGCCGCCGAAACGGCTGCCGATCGTCTCCACCGGCAGGCCGAGGCCCCACGCCGCCAGCGTGGCCGCCACCACCGCGAAGAGCATGCCCGGCCAGCCGGGCCGCCAGCGGCGAAGGCCGAGGATGAAGGCGGCGACCGCCGCCCCCAGCGCCAGCGCGGCGGGGTTCAGGGTCGGCGCCGCGGCGGCCAGCACGAGAAGCTTCTCGCCCACCGGGCCCGGTTCGGAGCCGGCGAGCCTGAGGCCCGCCAGGTCGCGGAGCTGACTCGCCGCGATGGTGACCGCGATGCCGGTGGTGAAGCCCACCGTCACCGCATGCGGAACATGGCGGATCAGGCCGCCCAGCCGCAGCGCGCCGACGAGCGCCAGCATCACCCCGGACATCAGGACGGTGAGCGCCAGCCCCTCGGGCCCGTGGCGCGCCACGGTGGCCGACACCAGCACGATGAAGGCGCCTGCCGGCCCGCCGATCTGCACGCGACTGCCGCCCAGCGCCGAGACCAGGAAGCCGCCCACGATGGCCGTCACCAGCCCCTGGGCCGGCGAGACGCCCGAAGCGACGGCGATCGCCATGGAGAGCGGCAGCGCCAGGATCGCCACGGTGAGCCCGGCCATCGCGTCGCGGCGCAGCGCGGCCGGTCCGTAGCCCTCCGCCAGGGTGGTGGCGAGCTTCGGCCGGTAGAGATGCGCCGTCGCGGTCCCGTCAGGCATGGCGTGAGAATCTTCCCTGGCCGCCAGCCTATCCGTGATCTCGATCAAGCGGCAGGGGCCATGCGGCCGCAGCCTCTGCTGCCGCCATGCTGTCAGCAGGACGTCGGCAGGGTGCGGCGACGAAATGGAGGTCCCATGCCTGTCCCGCACGCTCCCGACCTGTCGCCTTCCGACGAACGGCCGGACTCCGGGCAAGAGGCCGGAGCGTGGGAACCCCACGCTCTCGAAGGGCTGGCGCGCCCGCCCTGCGCCGAGCTGCTGGGTTGGGAGATCGTGGAGGCGCGGCCCGCCGACGGCTGGATCCGCATCCGCTTCGAGGCGCGGCGCGAGTTCACCAACCCGGCGGGCTTCATCCAGGGCGGCTTCCTGGCGGCGATGCTGGACGACACCATGGGCCCCGCGATGTTCATCTATGGCGAGGGCCGCGTCTTCACCCCGACCATCGACATGCATGTGAGCTACCTGACGCCCGCACGCCCGGGCCCGCTCTACGGCGAGGGCCAGGTGATCCAGGCCGGCAAGAGCATCGCCTTCCTGGAGGGGAAGCTGATGGACCTGTCCGGGACGGTGGTGGCCCGCGCGACGGCCAGCGCGCGGCTGGTGCCGGCGGAGAAGGCGCTCGCGCCCGCCGCCTGACCCTCATTCGCGCCGGCTCGATGGGGAGTCAGCTCATCCGCTCGATCAGCCGGCCGTCCGCGTCCAGCACGAAGGCGTCGGGCATGTGGAGGCTGCGCCAGAGGTCATGGGCGTCGCAGTTCAGCTTTTCGCCCAGGTAGACGCTGAGGATCGTGCCGTGAGTGACGGCGACGAGCGGGGCGCCTTCGTGGCGGGCCAGGGTGGCGGCGAGGCGCTCGGCGGCGGCATGGGCGGTCTCGACGCCGCCCACCGGCTCGGACGGCTTGTCGAACACCGCCGCGATGCGCTGGCGGAAGGCCTGTTCCGAGCCGAAGGAGAGCTGCTGGCGCTTGTGCTCGTGCAGGCCGGGGTCGACGTCGACCTTCAGGCCCACCCGGTCGCCGAGGATCTGGGCCGTCTGGAGCGCCTTGGGCTCGGGGCTGGAGACGACGGCGGTGGGCGCATAGGCGGCGATGCGCTCCGCCAGCTTCGCACAGCCGTCACGGCCCTCGGGACACAGCGGCCAGGTGGTCGACGGCGTGGCAGGGTCGATCGCCGGCCGGCCGTGCCGCACCAGGATGAGCGCCGCCTGCGCCACCGTCAGACCCTCCCGATCCGCTTGATCTCCCAGTGGAGATCGACGCCCGTCTTCGCCTTCACGTCGGCGCGCACCGCCTCGCCCAGGCCCTCCAGGTCGGCGGCCGTCGCCTCCCCGGTGTTGATCATGAAGTTCGCGTGCAGCGGCGAGAACATGGCCCCACCGTACAGCTTTCCGCGCCATCCCGCCTCATCAACAAGTTTCCATGAGGAATGTCCGGGCGGGTTCTTGAACGTCGAGCCGCCGGTCTTCTCGCGGATCGGCTGGGTGGTTTCGCGGCGCGCGGTGATCTCGTCGATGCGCCGCTGGACGGCGCTGGGGTCGTCCGGACGGCCGCGGTAGGTCGCCTCAACCCAGACGATGTCGGCCGGCGCCTCGGAGTGGCGGTAGGCGTAGCCGAAGTCGGCGAGCTGGAAATCGCGGCGCGCGCCGCTGCGGTCGTAGCCCCAGGCCGAGACCAGAACGTCTTTCGTTTCCGCACCGTAGCAGCCGGCGTTCATGGTCAGCGCGCCGCCGATCGTGCCCGGGATGCCGGCGTAGAACTCCAGGCCCGCGAGGCCGGCCCTGGCGGCGCTGCGGGCGACCGCGGCGTCGAGGGCGGCGGCGCCCGCGGTGATGGCGTCGCCGTCCACCGTGACCCCGGCGAAGGCGCGGCCGGCCAGGCGGATGACGGCTCCGGGCACGCCGCCGTCGCGGATGATGACGTTCGAGCCGACGCCCAGGACCGTCACCGGAACCTCCGCAGGCAGGGCTTCGAGGAACGCGCCGAGATCGTCCTCATCCGCCGGCAGGAACAGCAGCTCGGCCGCGCCGCCGACCCGGAACCAGGTGAACGGCCCCAGCGGCTCGTCGCGCAGCAGCTTGCCGCGGACGCCCGGCAGCTTGTCGCGCCAGTCCGTCACTTGCAGAGCGCTTCCAGCTCGCCGGGCAGCGCATAGGCCCAGTTGGTGATGTCGCCGGCGCCCAGCAGGACGACGAGGTCGCCGGCGCTGGCCTCTTCGTTCACCAGCCCGGCAAGCTCCGCGGGCGCGCCCAGCGGCAGGACGTGGCGGTGGCCGAAGCGGCGCAGGCCGGCGACGAGGTCGTCCTTGCCGGCGCCCTCGATCGGCGCTTCGCCCGCGGCATAGACGTCGGCCACGATCACCGTGTCGGCGTCGGCGAAACAGGCGCAGAAGTCGTCGAACAGGTCGCGCAGGCGGGTGTAGCGATGCGGCTGGACCACCGCGATCACCCTGCCCTCGGTCACCGCCCGGGCGGCCTTCAGCACCGAGGCGATCTCGACCGGGTGGTGGCCGTAGTCGTCGATCACGCGGACGCCGTTCGCGACGCCCGTGGTGGTGAAGCGCCGGCGCACGCCGCCGAACGCCTTGAGGCCCTTGCGGATGGCCGCCTCGTCCAGGCCCAGCTCGCGCGCGACGGCCACGGCGGCCAGGGAATTCAGCACGTTGTGATGGCCTGGCATGGGCAGGTGCAGGTCCGCATAGCGGAGCGGTTCGCCGCCCGTTCCTGCAGAAATCGGCGGCCGGATCACGACGTCGTAGTGCGCGCCGTCGGGGCCCATGGTGATGTTCTCGGCGCGGACCTGAGCCTGCGGATTGACGCCGTAGGTGACCAGGCGGCGGTTCTCGACGCGGGCGGCCATTGCCTGGACCTCGGCGTGGTCGGTGCAGACCGCCGCGAAGCCGTAGAACGGGATGTTCTCCACGAAGTCGCGGAAGGCCTTCTTCACCGCGTCGAAGTCGCCGTAGTGGTCGAGGTGCTCGGGGTCGATGTTGGTCACCACGGCCGCGGTCGACTTCAGCTTCAGGAAGGTGCCGTCGCTCTCGTCGGCCTCGACGACGATCCACTCGCCGGCGCCCACCTTCGCGTTGGTGCCGTAGGTGTTGATGATGCCGCCGTTGACCACCGTGGGATCCAGGCCGCCGGCGTCCAGCAGCGAGGCGATCATCGACGTGGTGGTGGTCTTGCCGTGCGTGCCGCCCACGGCCACCGAGAACTGGAGCCGCATCAGCTCGGCCAGCATCTCGGCGCGGCGCACCAGCGGCAGGCGCTTCTCGCGCGCGGCCGCCATTTCCGGATTGTCGGCCTTCACGGCGGTCGAGTAGACGACGGCGTAGGCGCCTTCGACGTTCGCCGGATCGTGGCCCACGAAGATCTTCGCGCCCAGCTTCTCCAGCCGCTCGGTGTTGGCGCTGGCCTTCGCGTCCGAGCCCTGCACCGTGTAGCCGGTTCGCATCATGATCTCGGCGATCCCGCTCATGCCGATGCCCCCGATGCCGATGAAGTGGACGGGACCGATCTCGAACGGAACAGGGCGGCGGGTCGTCATGCGCGGAGTCCTAGGACGCTTCCCGCCGGAGCGGAAGGCCGCGGGAAGCATCCGGGTGGCAAGGGTCGCGCGCCGGGGCAAACGGTGCTAACGCGCGGCGCCATGAAAGCCGCCGTCATCGTCTTCCCGGGTTCGAACTGCGACCGCGACTGCAAGGTGGCCATCGAACGGTCCACCGGCGCCCATGTCGACATGGTCTGGCACGGCGACACCGCCCTGCCCGCCGGCGTCGACCTGATCGTGCTCCCGGGCGGCTTCAGCTACGGCGACTACCTGCGCTGCGGGGCCATGGCCTCGCTCTCGCCGATCATGGGCGAGGTGAAGGCGGCGGTCGGGCGCGGCGTCGCCACGGTCGGCATCTGCAACGGCTTCCAGATCCTCTGCGAGATGGGCCTGCTGCCCGGCGCGCTGCTGCGCAACGAGAAGCTGAAGTACGTCTGCAAGGCCGTCGAACTCGAGGTCACCAACAGCCAGACCCGCTTCACCGCGGGCTACCAGGGCCGCCGCAGCGCCGTGATGACCGTGGGCAACGGCGAGGGCAACTTCTTCGCGGACGAGCCCACGCTGGACCGCCTGGAGGGCGAGGGCCAGGTGGTCTTCCGCTACCTGAAGAACCCCAACGGCTCAGCCCGCGACATCGCCGGCATCGTCAACGCCAGGGGCAACGTGCTGGGCCTCATGCCCCATCCCGACCGCGCCTTCGAAGCCGAACTCGGCAGCGCCGACGGCGCCATCCTCTTCCAGAGCGCGCTGGCCAGCGCCTGAGCCCGCGCGAAGCGCAGGAATCGAACCGCGGAAAACGCGGAAGAACGCGGAATTCGCGCCGGTTCTTTCCGCGCCTTTCCGCGTCTTCCGCGGTTCATTGCACCTAAGGCGCCGCCTTGGCTTTCTGGAAGTCGACCGGCATCGGATCGCGTCCGCCCTCGGCGATGAACCGGTCGATGCGGGCGTGCAGCACCGGGGTCGGCACGCTGCCCATCGACAGCACCGTGTCGTGGAAGGCTCGGATGTCGAACTTCGGCCCCAGCGCCTTCTCGGCCTTCGCCCGCGCCTCCTTGATGGCCATCATGCCCAGGTAGTAGCTCACCGCCTGCCCCGGCCAGG
>NZ_JAEUMO010000231.1 GCF_016793285.1 Phenylobacterium sp. | reverse complement strand
GGCGGGCGCTGTTCCAGCACGGGATGGTCGAGGGTCACGCCGAAGTGCGAGAACGCGGCGGCGGAGGAATGCACGACCACCGCGGCCACCATTTCCGTCAATGTCGCCATGGGAGCACCCCCGACGATTCCACCCGATCCGAGTATGCCATGGAGCGTGGCCGTTGGCAGCGGGGGCCCCGGCTTAAATTTTCGCAATGTTCGGTCACTTCGCGACGGAACCGACCGGCGCCAGCGTGACGACGACCGGATAGTGGTCGGAGCCGAGTTCCGGCCCGCGCTCGACCCTCACCGTGGCCCAGCCGGGGCCGGCATAGACGTGATCGATCGGCAGGTAGGGGAACGGCGCGGGGAGACGGTTGTGGCTGATCTTCGCCGCCGGCCATGAGAAGAGCGCGCGCGTGCGGCGGACCAGCCCGAACTCGACGTCCTCGCGACGGCGGTCGAACGACCAGGGGGTCGAGTTGAAGTCGCCGGCGAGGATGAGCCGCTCCTTGGGGAGTCCGGCGATCAACGCTTCGAGTTTGCGCGTCTGGGCAGCGTAGCGGGCGAAACGGACGGGCCAGAAGCGATGGATGGCCACGACCGTGAATTCCCCGCGCGCGTCCGCATAGGTCGCCGAGGCCACGTAGGACGAGCGCCCGCCTGCGCGGCGCTCCGCGAAGCTCCGGACCGGCTTCGCGCGCGCCAGCACACTGGCCGAACAGCTCTTGCAACTCGACTGGAAGCCCGCGTCCAGCAGCATGTCCCGCAGCCGGCCGCCCTCCTCGATGACGATGATGTCCGGGTCCTGCGCGAGGAGCCAGGCCACCGCCTCGCGCGCCTTCTCGTTGCGGCCCCAGGCGTTGAACTGGATGACTTTCAACTGCTCCGGCGCGTTCGCCGCGGCGCGAGGATCCGTGCCACGCGACAGGAACTCGGGCCCGACCAGCGCCGCGACCGCGACGATCGCTCCCAGCGCCGCGAGGGCGATCGGGGCGCGCATGGGCCGCGCCGCGAAGCCGGCCAGAAGCAGCGCGACGAACGCGGGCGCCAGGTAGAGCGGCGCGAAGTGGGTGAGCACATCCAGGCGCGCGCTGAACCGTCCGCCGTGGGCCAGGATGGCCGCGCCCGCGGCGCCGAACGCGAGCGCCGCGGCCACCAAGGTCAGGACGGAACGCAGCGCCAGCATGGGCGTCGACTAGCACGAATCGAAACCGCCGCCCCGGCGTCGGAGGCGGCGGTCCGAAATCCGGCGGCGATCCGCCCCTCAGAGAAGGAAGTCGGTCGCCTGCATCGTGCCGGCGCCGGGCAGCACGAGCGAGAAGTCGGCCACGCCGTCGCCGTTCGTATCGCCGTAGACCGTGGTGGTCCCGCCGGCGACGTCGAAGCGCAGTTCGCCGGCCACCTTGTGGAAGGCCGCGGTCCCGATGAAGGCGAACTTCTGGTCGCCGGCGACACCGGTGTTCGCGTCGATCGCGGCGAGCGAGATCTTGTCGCCGTCGGCGCGCGAGAAGTCGGTGATGCGGTCGGGGGTCTTGGCCGCGAGGTCGCCTTCGCGGAAGACGAACATGTCGGCGCCCGCTCCGCCTGAGAGCGTATCGGCGCCGGCGCCGCCTTCCATGGTGTCGTTGCCCGTGCCGCCGGACAGCGAGTCGGCGCCGTCATCGGCGATGAGCTTGTCGTTGCCCGCGTCGCCGACCAGCGTGTCGTTGCCCAGGTCGCCGTTCAGGACGTCGTTGCCCTCGCCGCCGTACATGCGGTCGTTGCCGTCGCTGCCGCCGAAGAGCGTGTCGTTGCCGGCGTTGCCGCGGATCTCGTCGTCGCCGGCGCTGCCGGTGATCTTGTTGTCGAGCGCGTTACCCGCCCCGTACAGGCCGTCGCCGATCAGCTTCAGGTCTTCGACGTTGTCGGTCAGCGCGTAGTCCACATAGGCCGTAACGACGTCGGCGCCGCCGTTCGCCGCCTCGACGACGTTGTCGTACTCGGACTTGACGTAATACTTGTCGTCGCCCGCACCGCCGACCAGCGTGTTGTGGCCCACGCCGCCGCCATAGAGCATGTCATCGCCGGCGCCGCCCTCGATGCGGGTGTCGCGCGCGCCGTCGACCTTCAACGTGTCGTTGCCGCTCGTCCCGGTGAGCTTCACCGACTGGACGCGGATGATCTCGATCTTGCTTGCGGCCGTGCGCGCCGCCGCGTCCAGCAGGGAGGTGGTGAGCGAGGCGGCATTGACGATCGACAGGCCGCCCGCGACGACGTTCTGCAGCGCGCCGCCCTTGCCCGCGACGTCGCCGCCGGTCGCCCGACCGTTGGCGCTCAGCCACGCGGCCTGCACGGCCTTGCCGCCGTCGGCAGGCGACTCGATCAGCTTGTTGCCGCTCTGGGTCGAACCGGTGTCGATGCTGTATTGCGTGCCGGTGTTGTTGGTGACCGTGCCCACGACATTCTCGGTCAGGACAGACGAGCGCTGATCCGGGAGGCCGGCCACGATGTTGTTGGTGATCGTGACGTTCTGGCCGCCGTTGACGCCGATGCCCTGCGTCAGGCCGCCGACCACCAGATTGCCGCTGATCGTCACGTTGGTGAACGGCAGGCCGCCCACCTGATCGCGCAGGAAGATGCCCTGGATCGCGCTGCCCTCGCCGCGCACGACGACGTTGCCGGTGATCACGATGTCGGACGCGATCTTGGTCGTGTTGGTGGTCCAGAGCTGGATCGCGTCGGGATGATCGCCCTCTGCCGGCTCGAAGTTGGTGAAGTAGTTGTCCTTGATCGTCACCTTCGACGAGCCGCCGCCGCGGATGCCGTCGGTCCGGATGTCATGGAACGAGTTGTTCGAGAAGGTGATGCCGGTGTTGTCGAGGTGTGAAACGCCGTGCTTGAGTTGCTGGAACTCCGAGTTGCTGACCGTTACGTTCGTGCTGTTCCGGATTTGCATCCCGGCCGCATCGTTCTGGATGTTTCCATCCAGACTCCCATGCACCTTCACGCCATCGAACGTGACATTGTTCGAGGACAAGACCTGGTACGGGAAGTCCTTCGCCGCGGCCACGTTCATGTCGAGGCCCTTGAACGTCAGGCCCTCGCTGTCCTTCACGATGAGCCCGTTGAGCGTGGCCATGTGGGCGGGGTCCTGCGACGTGACCGTCACGGTCCCCGCGAACTTCAGCCCCACCAGCGAGACGGCCGAATAGTCCCCCGACGCAAGCTGCACCACGTCACCGGCCTTGGCGGCCTTGAGGGCCGACACCAGGCCGGCAGAATCCTTCACAGTGATCGTCGTCACGTGCGCATCTCCAGAGTTCCCGTCTGGAGCGCCGACTGACGATCTTTGCCGTCAATTCTGACACCCCACCAACATTCGCGACGCTAGTGGGGGCCGATTTCAGAGTGACTAACCGGGATCGTTAATTAATGGAGAACGCAATACTTCGTTAATCATGCCGATTTGGACACGATTGTTTTTGCTTCGCTTTTCTCGCCACACTGTTGCGGCTCAGGCCGCGACGCGGCCCTTGAACGCGGCGCCTTCATGTTCGAGCAGCCAGCGCTTGCGGTGCAGGCCGCCGCCATAGCCCGTGAGCGAGCCGTCAGAGCCGATCACCCGGTGGCAGGGCACGATCAGGGCCACCGGGTTGGAGCCGTTGGCCAACCCCACGGCGCGCACGGCGGTGGGGCGGCCGATCCGCTCCGCGAGCCGGGCGTAGCTCAGCGTCTCGCCGGCCGGGATTGTGCAGAGCGCCTCCCAGACGGTCCTCTGGAAGGCAGTGCCGGCGCCTTCCCAGGCGACGTCGGCGAAGGCGTCGGCCTCGCCGCCGAAGTAGCGCGCGAAGATCGGGCGGAGCGGCCCCTGCCCTTCCACGAGTGCGGCCCTCGGGTAGCGCCTGGCGATCCACGTCAGCATCGCGGGCTCGTAGTCGGTCCAGTTGAAGGCGCGGAGCACGCTTTGCTCGTCGGTGACCGCCAGGGCCGTGCCGATCGGCGTCTCGATCCGGTCGAGCGTGAGGGTCTCAGGCGGCGCGGCGCGCATCGGTCTTGTCCTTCGGCTTGGTCTTCGGGGAGGTCTTGGACTGGGTGAGCGCCGGGTCGGCCGCCCACAGGTGCTGGGCGGCGTAGGCGCGCCAGGGCCTCCAGGCTTCGCTGCGGGCGAGGAGCCGATCGGCCGTCGGGCGAACGCCCTCTTCGTCGGCCATGGCGCGCAGAAGGCCGATGTCGGCCCCCGGGAAGGCGTCGGGTTCGCGCAGTTCGCGCAGCGCGATGTACTGGGCGGTCCATTCGCCCACCCCCGGAAGCGCCTTCAGGGCGGAGATGGCGCTGTCGAGGTCGGCGCGCGGGGTGAAGATCGCCGGGTCCTCGGCCACGGTGCGGGCCAGCGCCTCGATCGCCGCACCCCGCGCACGCGGCATGTTCAGGACCAGCGAAATCGGCTCGCCGATCAGGCGTTCGGGCGTCGGGAAGACGCGGGCGAGGCCGAGATCGGCGGCCGCGGGATGGTCGAGGGGCTCGCCGTAGGTCTCGACCAGCCTGGCGGCGAGGTTGCGGGCGGCGGCGACGCTGACCTGCTGGCCGAGGATGGCGCGCACCGCCAGCTCGAAGCCGTCCCAGGCGCCCGGCGCGCGCAGGCCGGGCCGCGCCGCCACGAGGGGGGCCAGCGCGGGATCCTGGCTCAGGTGGTCGCCGATCAGCACCGGGTCGGCCGAGAGGTCGAAGACGCGCCGCACCCGGGCGATCACCGCCGGCAGGCTCTGCAGCCTGGGGAAACGGATGTCGGCGGACAGCGCGCCGTCGCTGCGGGGCGTGACGATGACCACGCCCCGCTCGCCGTCGATGGCGAGCGTGCGGGCGTAGCGCGCCTTCTCCACCCGCTCGACGCCCGGGATCGCGCGGTCCGCGAGGAAACGGACGATCGCGTCCCAGTCGTAGGGCGGCCTGTAGGGCAGGCGCACGACGATGCCGTCCGCTGCGGGCGTCTCGGCCTGGCGTGTGCGGCGCAGCGCGCCCGGCGGGCGGCCGAAGAGCTGCTGGAACGTCTCGTTGAAGCGCCGCACGCTGCCGAAGCCCGACGCCATCGCCACCTCGCTCATCGGCAGGCGCGTTTCCTGGATCAGTTGCTTGGCCAGCAGCACGCGGCGCGTCTGCGCGACGGACACCGGCGAGGCCCCGAGGTGCTGGCGGAACAGCCGCCGGAGTTGCCGCTCGCCGACGCCCAGGCGCGCGGCCAGCGCATCGACGTCGCCGCCGTCCATCGCGCCGCCCTCGATCAGCGCAAGCGCCCGCGAGACCGTGTTGGACGTCCCGCGCCAGGCGCCGAGGTCGGGCGAGGCCTCGGGGCGGCAACGCAGGCAGGGCCTGTAGCCCGCCTCCTGAGCGGCGGCGGCCGT
>NZ_JAEUMO010000202.1 GCF_016793285.1 Phenylobacterium sp. | reverse complement strand
CCGACCGCTTCGACATCACCCGCAAGCATGTGCCGCACATGGCCTTCGGCGGCGGCGCCCACATCTGCATCGGCGCGCCGCTGGCGCGCATGGAGGGCCAGGCCGCGCTCCTGAAGCTCTTCGCCCGTTTCCCGGACCTGAAGCTCGCCGACCAGGACCTCAGCTACCGCGCCCTCCCCGGCTTCCGCGGCGTCGAGCGGCTGATCGTCGAGCCGTAGCGGCGCGCCGCAGGCCGAAACTGGAAACCGCGGGACACGCGGAAACTGCGCCGATTCCGCGTATTCCGCGGTTCACTCCATGGACGCTCCGCGCCTACTCTGCCGCCCGCGCCCCGCCCGTCATCGCCGTCAGCTTCTCCGCGAAGCTCTTCAGGCACACCTCGCTCGGCGCCAGCGGCCCGGTCTCGTAGCCCGAACTGGCCATCCCCTCCTGCACGCGCGCGATCAGCACCGTGTCCTCGGCGTTCACCTGGCGGTTGATGCGCCAGTTCAGATACCGCGCCGCCTTCGCCTCGCGTCGCGCGTCGGGCCGCACGTAGGCGATCTCGCGGATCATCGTCTGCGTGGGCGAAACCGGGATCCACTGCATGAAGTCGATCTGGTCCGGGTAGACGTCGAAGGCGATGTTCGGCCAGAGCTTGTAGTAGTTCCACCGCCGCTGCGCCCGGCCCTCCAGGTGCCCGAACTGCGGCAGCAGCGCCTGGTAGCCCCGCTCCACCCAATTCGACGACGGCGTCTCGACGATATCGCCCCACATCTTGTCGACCCACGGCCTGGCCTCGATGCCGTAGCTGGAGCCGAACAGCCGCGTCAGCCCCGGGTGCGCCACCGGGATGTGCAGGCTGTCCGAATAGTTGTCGCCGACGTTCTTCCAGTTCACCGGCCGCGGCCGCAGCGTCACGCGCCCTTGCGGGACCAGATCCGCCGGGCAGTGCGGCGCGAGTTCTTCGGTGTAGGGCGCCATCATCTCGGCCACGCTCGGCAGCCCGGCCGCGAACCGCACGAACACGAAGCCCAGGTAGACCTCCTGCTCCAGGGCCTTCAGGCCATGTTCGGCCGGGTCCAGCCCCTCGAACCCCTGCCACGGCGGCACGTTCGCCAGCCGCCCGTCCAGCCGGTAGCTCCACGCGTGGTACGGGCACACGATCCGGCGCCCGCAGTTCCCGTGCGTCCCGTCCGCCAGCCGCGACGCCCGGTGCCGGCAGACGTTGTGGAACGACCGGACCTCCCCGTCGTCGCCGCGCACCGTCAGCACCCGCTCCCCCAGGAAATCGAACGCCTGGTAGTCGCCGGCCTCAGGGATGTCGTTCAGATGGCAAACCACCTGCCACGCCGTCCGGAACACGGTCTCCCGCTCCCGCGCGAAGAACGCCGGGTCGGTGTACATCCAGGCGGGCAGGCTCTCGGTCGGCGGCGACGTCATGGCCGCGTTTTTCCCACGGCATGGGATCGCTGTCAGCCGGCGGGGAGGTGTTGCAGTCGCCTATGCGCCAGGCGCGGCGCCCGGGTCCGCCTCATGTTCCGGCTCCTCGCGGGACACTCTGGAAACGCGGCCGCGAGCAGAAACGCCCCGCCGGCTTGCGACGGGGCGTCCCGGGGCGGATCGAAAGGGTGCGTTCGATCACGCGGCCTCGACGGGTTGCGCCCAGCGCCGGCGCGACCGCAGCGAGGCGCCGAGCCCGGCGAAGCCGGTCAGCATCAGGGCCCACGCCGCCGGCTCCGGCACGCCGCCGCTCACGTCGCTGCGGCCCACGACGCGGAAGTTCAGGTCGCAGGATGTGCAGCCGCTGAGGCTCCGGGTGGCGTGGCCGCCGGCGTAGGCGTCGCCGCCGTACACGGCTGCGACCTTGAAGCTCGAGGTGGAAAGCGCCGCGGTATAGATCGCCCCGACCGTCAGGCTCACGCCGCTGAAGTCGGTGTCCACGATCACCGGCGCGTCGAGGGTCGACGGCAGCACGGACGGCAGCGTGAAGATGCGCGACGCCAGGAGAGTCCCGCCGACGCCGTCGCCCGCGTAGAGGCGGAGCGTGATCGGCTCGTTCGGCGAGCCCGGGTTGATGTCGCTGTAGGCGAACCCGATCGAGATGAGGTCCGTGTCGATCGCCGTGAAGGTCTGGCCCAGCGGCGAGAAGGCGGCGATCGAGGCGTCGAAAACGCCGGCGGTGTTCTCGATGACCGCGGCCTGGGCGGCGCTGGCCGCGCAGGCGGCCGCGACGACGCCTGCCGTCATTAGAGGGACTCTACGCATGACTTACCCCGTGCCTGCCGGCGAGATTGAGATCCGCCGGCTCGATCCTGGCGGCCCAGCGCCGCGCAACAGCACGGGCACGCTAGGAACCGGTCCGGACGGGCGTCCTCACGCGCATCTCAAGAAATTCTAAAGGCTGGCCGCCGGCGCCGCTCAGGAGGCGAGTTTTTCGCGCAGCCGGCGATACGCGCGCACCTGGTAGGCTTCGGCCCTCGGCTTGGCGAACGCCGGAGCGGCGGCATCCAGCGCGCGGCGGGCCGCCGGCAGGTCGCCGCGCGCGAAGGCGACCTCCGCCTGGGCGAGGTCCAGGTTCGCGCCCCAGTCCGGGTCGCCGGCGAGCTGGGCCACCGCCTTGCGGTCGATGCCGGCCAGGCGTGCGGCACCGGCCTCGATCTGGCCGTCGGCGATCAGGCAGGCGCCCCAGGCGTAGGCGACGGCCCCCTCGAGCCCGGAGCCCGGGAAGGCCGCGCGGGCATGGCGCCAGCCCTCGGCGAACTCGCGGAGCGCCTCGCTCCGTCGCCCCGAGCGGCACTTGGCCGAGGCCCCGTCGGTCAGCGAGGCGAGCGCGAAGAACGAGCGTTCCCCCTGCTTCCTCACCGCCACCGCGTGGACGCGGGCCGTATCGGCGATCGCCGCGTCCCAGCGCTCCAGGGCGCCCTCGGACTGGGCCCGGGTCGACAGGAGCTGGAGCGTCATCTCGTGCTCGGGCCCGAGGACCGACTGGATCTTGGGCAGGAGGCGGTCAGCCTCCTCCACCGCCTCGGCATGCCGCGCCTGGATCATCAGCGCCTGCGCCAGGTTCATGCGCACCATCAGCACGTCGGGGCCGTCGGGGCCTTCCAGCCGCGCGTAGCCGTCGGCCAGCCGCCGGAACATCGCGGCCGCACCCTGGCCGTCCCCCAGCCGGATATGCGCGAACGCCACGCGCTGCAGGAAGGTCAGCCGTTCGCCGACGTCGAAGAGGTCCGGATGCGCGTCGGCGGTGCGGGACGCCCGGCCGAACTGCTCCGCCGCCACCTTGGCGTCGTCGCCCACCAGGGCCGCCATGCCGCGCGCCGAGGCCAGCCAGACGACCAGCGCCGGCGGGGCCGGCCGCATGGAGTCGATCGCTGGCCCCTGTTCGGCGATGATGGCCCGGGCGCGCGCCAAACCGCCGCCTTCATAGGAGCGCGCCTCCATCATCGCCGTCTGCAGGCGCACGATGCGCGTGGGTGTCGCCTCCGGGCCGGCCGCGACCTGCCACAGGGCGAGCGAGCGGGCGTACTCCACGCGGGCGTCCGGCCAGTCGCTGCGCCGGTCGAGGGCGCGGGCGATGGTCTGGTGCAGTTGGGCGGCGACGCCGGGTTCGCCGGCGAAGCGGCGGTCAATGGCAGGGGCGGCCGCCTTGACCGCGGCCACCAGGCTCTCGTCGGCTTGGCCGCTCCGGAACGGGCTGGAGCGCGCCAGCAGGTCGTTGGCCAGGAAGCCGCTGACCTGCTGGGCCACGTCGCGGTCCCGGCGGGCCTGCAGATAGAGCGCACTGCTGGCGACGGCGCCCGTGGCCAGCGCCGCGCCGGCGAGCACGACCCACGGCCGGCGCGCCCGCGTCCTCTCCACCGCCGCGGCCAGGGCGGCCCGCTCGACCGTTTCGGCCTCGCGCGCGACGCGCGCCTCGCGACGCCCATCCAGTGTGCGCAGCCGCTCCGCGAGTTCGGCCGCCGAGCCCATCCGGTGCTCGGGACTGCTGGCCGCCGCCGCCGCGATGTCCTCCCGGAGCAACGGGTCCTCGACGTCGCGCTCCCATCCCGCGGCGAGCGGCCGCGAGAAGTCGCCGACCACCAACTGGTAGAGCAGCACGCCCAGGGCGAAGACGTCGCCGCCGACGCCGGCGGGGCCGCCAGCATGGCGTTCCGGCGCCAGGTAGAGCGCCGTGCCACCCAGGTTGTCGCCCTGTCCGTCCGCGTCCCCGAACCCCGCATTGGTGATGGCGAGCGCGGCCAGGCGCTCAGGCTCCACCAGGTCGGCGCTCCCGAAATCCACCACGGCGGCGCGCCATCCTGCATCGGTGGGCGAGATCGTGATGTTGGCGGGCTTCAGGTCGCGATGCAGCACGCCCATGGCGTGGGTGGCGGCCACCGTCTCGGCCACCTGCGCCGCCAGGTCCAGCCGGGTCGCGAGCGGCGTCGCCGCCAGTCCGCCCTGGGCGGCCGCCCAGGCGATCAGGTCGTCCCCGCGGTGCGTGATCTCGAGGAAGAACGGCGACGTCTCGAAGTTCCACTCCAGCACGGCCGCCAGGTCGGGCCGGTCGCCGAGCGTGGCCGCCAGCAGGCGCGAGAGCGCGGCCTCGCGCTTGAGGAGGCGGAGCTGGTCCGGCGTGTGCGCGAACTTGAAGACCCGCAGCTCGCCGGTCTTGGCGTGCGCGCCGATCCAGACCTCGGCGGTCTGCGAGGCGTCCAGGCGTCGGTCCAGCCGCCACTGGGCGCGGCCGGGCACGGCCTCGCCCGGCTGCAGGTCCAGGCCGGGTCGTGCGTCCGCCGCCTCCGAAACGGCGACGGGGCACGTCAGCCGGTAGCCGATCCGCGTCACGGTGGCGATCAGCTCGCCGCCGCAGGGGCCCAGGGCCTTGCGCAGTTTCGAGATCGCGGTCGTCAGCGATCCCTCCACGACGGTCGTCTCGGGCCAGACCGCTTCCAGGAGCTCGTCCTTGGTCAGCGCCTCGCCCGGTCGCCGCAGGAACTCCAGCAGTAGCTCGAGCGGCTTGATCTCGAGCTCGACCGGCCGCTCATCCACCGTCAGCCGCCAACGCGCCTCGTCGAACACGCACGAGGCGAAACGCCAGACGCGTCGGGACCCCGCATTGGAGAGGCGGCGGCTTTGGGTCAAAGACCAGCTCCAGCTTCACGGATGCGCGTACGGCTCGCCGTGCAGGCCCCGGGGACTATCCTGGATCGCCAAGCTCAAGCTGTCGACGGGTTGGCGCATCATCCCGAGAACCGAGCCATCGCGGCGCCGCCAAGGCGGCGGCGGCCGCACAAGCTGGCGCCGGCTCGCGGCGCGTGTATTTCGTGTTTTCCGTGGTTCAAACTCATGGGGCCTGCGGCGCGCGCCCATGCTGACACGCTGCTGTCAGCAGGAGTGTCGCAGGGTGTGGCGGCAAACCTCGGGAGCGCCTACGTTGGACGTCATGTCAGCCCCGCCCGCTTCAGGCGTCTCCGACATGTCGGCGGCGTTCGACTACGACGAGAACACCATGCCGATGCTCTGGAAGCCGCACCGTCCGGTGCGCCCGGAGAAGAGCGAGGGCGGGCGGAAGTTCAGGCTGTCGTCCGAGTATGCGCCGGCCGGCGACCAGCCGACCGCGATCCGCGAGCTGGTGGGCGGCGTCGACGGCGGCGAGCGCGACCAGGTGCTGCTGGGCGTCACCGGCTCGGGCAAGACCTTCACCATGGCGAAGATCATCGAGGAGACCCAGCGCCCGGCGCTGATCCTCGCGCCCAACAAGACGCTGGCGGCCCAGCTCTACAGCGAATTCAAGAGCTTCTTCCCCGACAACGCCGTCGAGTTCTTCGTCTCGTACTACGACTATTACCAGCCCGAGGCCTACGTGCCGCGGACGGACACCTACATCGAGAAAGACAGCTCCATCAACGAGCAGATCGACCGGATGCGCCACTCGGCCACCCGCGCGATCCTGGAGCGCGACGACGTCATCGTCGTGGCCTCCGTCTCCTGCATCTACGGCATCGGCTCGGTCGAGACCTACTCGGCCATGACTTTCGACCTGAAGCCCGGCGACCGGATCGACGAGAAGAAGCTGATGGGGGACCTCGTGGCCCTCCAGTACAAGCGCAACGATCAGGCCTTCGAGCGCGGCGCCTTCCGCCGCCGCGGCGACACGATCGAGATCTTCCCCGCCCACTACGAGGACCGCGCCTGGCGGCTCAGCCTGTTCGGCGACGAGCTGGAGACGATCACCGAGTTCGACCCGCTGACCGGCAAGAAGACCAACGACCTCGCCGGCGTGCGCGTCTACGCCAACAGCCACTACGTCACGCCCAGGCCGACGCTCCGCCAGGCGATCAACCAGATCAAGATCGAGCTCAAGGAACGCCTCGACTGGCTGGTGGCCAACGGCAAGCTCCTGGAGGCCCAACGCCTCGAACAGCGCACCACCTTCGACCTGGAGATGATCGAGGCCACCGGATCGTGCGCCGGCATCGAGAACTACAGCCGCTACCTCACGGGCCGTAGAGCCGGCGAGCCGCCGCCGACCTTCTTCGAGTACATCCCCGACAACGCCCTGCTGTTCGTGGACGAGAGCCACCAGACGGTGCCCCAGATCGGCGGCATGTACCGCGGCGACTACCGCCGCAAGTTCACGCTGGCCGAGTACGGCTTCCGCCTGCCGTCGGCGATCGACAACCGCCCGCTCAAGTTCGAGGAGTGGGACGCCATGCGGCCGGACAGCGTGTTCGTCTCCGCCACGCCCGGCCCCTGGGAGATGGAGCGCTCGGGCGGCGTCTTTGCCGAGCAGGTGATCCGGCCCACCGGCCTGATCGACCCGCCGGTCGAGGTGAAGCCCGTCAGCAAGGGCGGCTTCAGCCAGGTGGACGACGTCATCGACCAGGTCCGCCAGGTCGCCGCCAGGGGCTACCGCAGCCTCATCACCGTCCTCACCAAGAAGATGGCCGAGGACCTGACGGAGTACATGCACGAGCAGGGCCTGCGCGTGCGCTACATGCACTCCGACGTCGACACCCTGGAGCGCATCGAGATCATCCGGGACCTGAGACTCGGCGCCTTCGACATCCTGGTCGGCATCAACCTGCTGCGCGAGGGCCTCGACATCCCCGAGTGCGGCCTGGTCGCCATCCTCGACGCCGACAAGGAGGGCTTCCTGCGCTCGGAGACCTCGCTGATCCAGACCATCGGCCGCGCCGCGCGGAACGTGGACGGCCGCGTCATCCTCTACGCCGACAGCATCACCGGCTCGATGGAACGCGCGATGGCCGAGACGAAGCGGCGTCGCGAGAAGCAGGAGCAGTACAACCTCGAACACGGCATCACGCCCGAGAGCGTGAGGAGCCAGATCAAGGACATCCTCGCCTCCTCCTACGAGAAGGACCACGTCACCATCGCGGCCGGCGTGGCCGAACAGGCGGGCTCGGCCTTCGTCGGCAACAACTTCAAGACCACGCTCAAGGACCTCGAGACCCGCATGCGCGAGGCCGCCGCCAACCTGGAGTTCGAGGAGGCCGCCCGCCTGCGCGACGAGGTGAAGCGCCTGAAGCTGCTGGACCTGGAGTTCGCCGCCGATGCGCTCGCCGCGGGCGCCGACGACGGCGGCGAGGCCCGCGCCGCCGCCAAGCTGATCCGCGCCGAAGCCCGCGCCGAGAAGGCGGACGAGTACCGCAAGATGCGCGGCCGCCGCCGCAAGGGGCCTTAGCGCCGCCCCTGCCTACGACACCGGCGGCTCCGGGAGCTTGAAGGACAGCGGGATGCCCATGGCCACCTGCGCGGCGGCGGCGGCCTGCATCAGCGCCCGCGGCGTGGCGGCGTATTCGCTGGCGGTCATGCCCATGAAGTCCCGGAAGTCGCGGTTGAAGTGCGACTGGTCGTGGTACTCGAGGTCGATCAGCTCGCCGAAGGTCGGGTCGGGCGTCACCCGGATGACCCCGAGCGTGTAGAGGAACCGCTGCCGGCGCAGCAGCCGCTTGGGCGGAAACCCGAAGGCGCGCAGGCAGAGGCGGTGCAGATGCCGCTCCGAGACCGCCGCCATCGCCGCGAAGGTCGGCACGTCGCGCGGCTGGTGGCGCAGCGCATGGTCCACCGCCAGCACATGGGGCTCGGTCGGCGGCCGCCGCGCCAGCAGGTCCAGCAGCGCCCGGTCGAAACGCGCGACACCCGCCGCGTCGTCGTCGCCGTCGGCGACCAGCGCCGCCTGCAGGCCACGCACGTCCAGGCCGATCCGGTCCTCGGCGTCGACCACCCGGTTGGCGAGCTGGCTGGCTTCCGAGCCGATCAGCCGCGCCCAGCCGCCGGGCGTCAGGCCGAAGCCCACGGTCTTGCCGCCGCCCGTGACGATCCTGCCCGTCCGGTCGGTCGGCCCGAACAGCACCCGCTGCGCCGGCTCGGCCGGATCGCGCGGATCGTTCAGCACCATCCAGTCGCCGGACACGTTCAGCCGCAGGTTCCCCCATTCCGGATAGAGGAAGTCGGTCAGCGGCCCGCCCGCCTCCACGAAGTAGTAGAAGGTGACGTAGCGCTGCAGATCCTCGTGCGGGTAGTAGACCCGGACCGAGACCTCCGGCGCCTGCGGCGTGGCGACTGACATCACGCGATACAACCGGCGCCCCGGCGCCGTTCCCCATCCCCGACCGGGACCAGCCTGCCACGCCATCCCTTAAGGATTCTCGGACGGCCGGGCGGCTCCGGCCGGCTTCGGCGCGGCGCTCTGCGTTTCCGCAGCATTCCGCTGCGCGCAGTTAACTACATACCGTGTCTCAAAGTCCCCACTTGGCGGTTGCGACAGAGTTAACTGGCGCCGTTCGTGCGACTGACGGGGAACCTGTGCTGTCTCAGGACGTAAGTTGATACAGCCAGGGCAGTAGAGGCTTCGGGTCCAACCGGGATCTTCCGCCGTATCTGACCTTGGGGATCGAATGAGGTACTTGAAGATGTCTCCGTCTCTCAGCGTGGTCGCCGACAACGACCTGAAAGTCATCAGCACCACCAAGACCGAAACCGTGGCCGAGCGCGTGCGCCGGCTTCAGTCCGAGGCAAAGCAGCTCGCCAAGGATCATGTGAAGACGCTCACCAGCGCGATGGTGGACCTGGAGCAGCTCGCGGCCGAGATCGCCGACGGCGGCGACGCCTACGCGCCCGGCATCCGCGACGTCGCCCGTCGCCTGGTCGAGGACCTGGACAGCCGCGTCCAGACGCTGGAGGCCATCGTCGCCCGCACCTGACGCGGACGCCGATCCGGGTTTCTGCGGACGTGCCGGAACGGAGTGTCGGCGGGCGACGATCCCCGCCTGCCGAGACCCGGTCCCACGTCCGGGCGGGTTAACCAGTTCCCTCGCGCCTGCCGGCCTCAGGCCACCAGGTCGCGGAACTCGTCGCTGCGGCTGAGCCAGGCCGCCGCGAAGCCGCAGATGGGGGTGATCTTCAGGCCGCGGCGGCGCGCGTCGGCCGCGACGGCCTCCATCAGCCGGCCCGAAGCGCCGGAGCCCCGCAGCGGGACGGGCGTGTAGACGTAGTCGATGTAGAGGCGGTCGGGCGTTCGCCGGTAGTCGGCGTAGGACGTGTGGCCCCGCTCGACGTGCTCGTAGCGATCGCCCGTGTCGCGCAGTTCGGACATTGAACGCTCTCCTGACCCGGGTAGGTTCATGGGACAGATGTGAACGTGCCGGGAGAGATCAAGATGCGTCGAGTCGCCGTCGTTTGCGCAACCCTGACCGCCGGCGCCGTCGCGCTCGCGGCCTGTTCGAAGAAGGACGAGACGGGCGCGTCCGCCGGCGACGCCCCCGCCGCCGCCGCAACGGCGCCCGCCGCGATGACCGCGCCGCCCAGGCGCAAGCCCGGCCTCTGGAGCCACACCGTCCAGACGGCCGGCATGAGCCAGTCGACCAAGGTGTGCCTGGACGAGGACACCGACGCCAAGATGACCGTCTGGGGCCAGGCCGCGTCGAAGGAGATGTGCTCCGAGCAGAGCTTCGCCCCAGCGCCCGGCGGCTTCACCTTCAGGAGCGTCTGCAACATGGGCTCGAGCGGGACAATCACGTCGAACGGCAGCGTCACCGGCGACTTCGGCTCGGCCTACACGGTCAAGGTGAAGAGCTCGACGGCCGGCGCGGCATCCGCCCAGATGAACGGCGAGCACGACATGACCCTCACGGCCAGGTGGGAGGGCCCCTGCCCCGCCGGCATGAAGGGCGGCGACGTGAAGGTTCAGATTCCCGGCGGCCCCGAGATGACCATCAACATGGAGCAGATGACCGCCATGCAGGCGGGTGGCCGGAAATAGTTCCCGCCGCTGTCGGAACCGGCGCGCCGGCTTCGTCCTCGGGAGGCGAAATGCGACACGACGTCCCCCGAGGAGCAGCCCGATGACCCAGACCGTCCACCTGAAGCCCAACCACGACCGCGAGCTGGTGCTGGCCCGCATCCTCGACGCGACGCCCGAGCAGGCGTACCGCGCCTGGACCACGCCCGAGCGCTATCCGGAGTGGTTCTGCCCGAAGCCCTGGCGCGCCGAGTCGACCCGGATGGACCTGCGCCCGGGCGGCGTCTCGGAGGTCACCATGTACGGCCCCGACGGCGAGGTCTTCCCGAACCCGGGCCTCTACCTGGAGGTCGTGCCGAACCGGAAACTGGTCTTCACCGACGCCTTCACCGAAGGCTGGGTCCCGACCGAGGGCGGCGGCATGATGACCGCGGTGCTGACGTTCGAACCCGCCGAGGGCGGCAGGACCCTCTACGTCGCCCGCTGCGGCCACCCCACGGTGGAGAAGCTGAGGCAGCACGAGGAGATGGGCTTCCACGACGGCTGGGGCGCGGTGGCCGAGCAGCTCGAGCAGGTGGCGAAGACGATGTGACCGCTCCCCGTCCTGGGGAGGGCGATCACGCGATCTCCACCGCCATCGCGGTCGCCTCGCCGCCCCCGATGCAGAGGGTGGCGACGCCCTTCTTCAGGCCGCGGGCCTCGAGCGCCGCCAGCAGCGTCGCCAGGATGCGGGCCCCGCTGGCGCCGATGGGGTGGCCGAGCGCGCAGGCGCCGCCGTTGACGTTCAGCCGGGCGCGGTCGATCCCCAGGTCGCGCTCGGCGATCATCGCGACCACGGCGAAGGCCTCGTTCACCTCGAAGAGGTCGACGTCGTCCACGCTCCAGCCGGCGCGCTTCAGCGCCTTGCGCACCGCCGGCACGGGCGCGGTCGTGAATAGCCCCGGCTCGTGCGCGTGCGCCGCGTGGCCGGCGACCCGGGCGACGATCTTCATGCCCAGCGTCTTCGCCACGCTTTCGCGCGTCATGACGAGCGCCGCGGCGCCGTCCGAGATCGAGCTGGCGTTGGCGGCCGTGATCGTCCCGTCCTTGGCGAAGGCGGGACGAAGCGTCGGGATCTTGGCGAGGTCGGCCTTCAGCGGCTGCTCGTCGGTGTCGACGACCACGTCGCCCTTTCGGCCGCTCACCGTCACCGGCGCGATCTCGCGCCTGAACGCGCCGCCCTCGATGGCGGCCTTGGCCTTGGTCAGCGAGCCGATGGCGTACTCGTCCTGCGCCTCGCGGGTGAACTGGTAGGCCCGCGCGCTCTCTTCGGCGAACGACCCCATCAGGCGGCCCGGCTCGTAGGCGTCCTCCAGGCCGTCCAGGTACATGTGGTCGAACATGGTGTCGTGGCCGATGCGCGCGCCGCCACGATGCTTTGTCATCAGGTACGGCGCGCCGGTCATGCTCTCCATGCCGCCGGCGACGATCACGTCGACCGAGCCGGCCGCCAGCGCGTCGTGGGCGAGGATCGCGGCCTGCATGCCCGAGCCACACATCTTGTTGACGGTGGTGGCCTCCACCGACTTCGGCAGGCCCGCCCCCAGCGCCGCCTGCCGCGCCGGCGCCTGGCCGAGGCCGGCCGGGAGCACGCAGCCCATGACGATCTGCTCGACCGCGTCGGGCGCCACGCCGGACCGCTCGACGGCGGCCCTCACCGCCGCAGCGCCGAGATCGGTGGCCTTCGCCCCGGTGAGGCTGCCCTGGAAGCCGCCCATCGGCGTGCGGGCGTAGGCGGCGATGACGACGGGATCGGAGGTCTGGGTCATGGACCGCCATATAGCCTTCCCTCCCCTTGATGGGGAGGGACAGACCGCGCAGTGGGGAAGTCCCAAGAAGGGGAGGGCGATGCGCTCTTACGGCAGCCTCGTCGTCACGTCGCAGTAGGGCCCGCCATCCCGGATGGTCTTGTTGCGGTAGATCACGGCGCCGATCGCGTTCGGCCGCTGGCGGATCGCCTCGCAGAACTCCGGCCAGAGGTCGGATGGGACCCACAGGCACGGCGCGCGCGGATCCTCGTCGCAGGCGATGTCCACGAGCTGGCGCGCATCCATGCGGACCCCCGCTACAGGTTCCTGACCGTCCCCGCGATGAAGCCGCCGCCGAGCACGCGCGTGTCGTCCTCCGGAGCGTACAGCACGCAGGCCTGCCCGGGCGCGACGCCTTCCTCCGGCGTGCCGAACACGACGCCCGGGCCGCCGTCCACCACGCCCAGGCGCCCCGCCACCGGCTCCCGCGTCGAGCGCACGCGCGCCAGCACCGGGCGCTGGCGCTTCACCGCGTCCTCGATGGAGGGACCGTCGCCGATCCAGTTGGTCTCCTTCAGCGAGAGCGCGCGCGTCAGCAGCGCCTCGCGCGGGCCCACGACGACGTGGCGCCGGTCGGCGTCGATGCGCACCACGAACAGCGGGTCACCCACCGCCACGTTCAGCCCCCGGCGCTGGCCGATGGTGTAGCGGGTGACGCCCTCGTGGCGGCCCAGCACCCGGCCGTCCAGGTGGACGATGTCGCCGGGCTCGGCGCCGTGCGGGCGCAGGCGGTCGATCACGGTGGTGTAGCGGCCCTCGGGCACGAAGCAGATGTCCTGGCTGTCGGGCTTGTCGGCCACCGCCAGCCCGAGTTCGGCCGCCGCCGCCCGTACCGCCGGCTTCGGCAGGCCGCCCAGCGGGAAACGCAGGTAGCCGAGCTGCTCGGCCGTGGTGGCGAACAGGAAGTACGACTGGTCCCGCGCCGGATCGACCGCGCGGTGCAACTCCGGCCCCTGCGGGCCTTCCTCGCGGCGCACGTAGTGGCCGGTCGCCATGGCCTCGGCGCCCAGTTCGCGGGCGACGTCCAGCAGGTCGCGGAACTTCACCGTCTGGTTGCAGCGGATGCAGGGGATGGGCGTCTCGCCGCGCAGATAGCTGTCGGCGAAATCCTCGATGACCTGCTGCCGGAAGCGGCTCTCGTAGTCGAGGACGTAGTGCGGAATGCCGATCGCCTCGGCGGCGGTGCGCGCGTCGTGGATGTCCTGGCCGGCGCAGCAGGCGCCCTTCTTCTGGATCGCCGCGCCGTGGTCGTAGAGCTGCAGCGTCACGCCCACCACGTCGTAGCCCGCCCGCGCCAGCAGCGCGGCGGTCACGGTGGAATCCACGCCGCCCGACATCGCCGCCACGATCCGCGTCCCCGCCGGCAGGCGCACGGCTGCGCGCGCGGCCTCCACGAGGCCGTCGCTCAGGCGATCCGCGGTGAGCACAGGCGCGTTCATGGCGTCCATATAGTCCGCCCTCCCCATCATGGGGAGTGCGGCGACCTCCATGGAGGAGAGGGATTACTTCAGGATGTTCAGCAGCGACGACTGCTGCAGGGCCTGGAAGACGTAGGCCGCCGACTGCACCGAGAGCTGCGCCTGCTGCAGTTGCGCCGACGCCTCGGCCATGTCGGCGTCGGTGATGCCGCCCAGCATCACGGCCAGCGCGTTCTGCCGCGACTCGAGGTCGGCCGCGGTGGTCTCGAGGCGCTTCTGGTTGTTGCCGTTGCGCGCGGCGATCAGGGTGACGTCGCCGCGCACCTGATCCCAGGAGGCGAGCTGGCCCTCCAGGAAGGTGCGCTGCGCATCGGTCATCGCGCCCTGGAAGGGGCCGTTCACGCCCTCCTGGAACTGCTGGAACGCCTTGAACGCGTTCATCATGGCGACGCCCAGCTCGTCGGCCCGGACGCCGGTGTCGATGGTGCTCGACTCGTCCAGCTTGGCGGTCACCTGGAACTGGTCGTTCTTGAAGAAGGTGGAGATCGCCGGGCCCGCGGTGAGATCGGCGAGCCTGGTCACGGTCACCGGCTGGGTGTCGACCTGCCCGCCCGCGAACAGGTACTTGCCGCCGTAACGCGAATTCATCGCCTCGACGGCGTCGCGCAGTTCCGACTGGACGTCGGCGACCAGGGTGTCGACGCGGCCCGACGCCAGCGCCTCGGCGAAGGCCTGGCGCACGTTCTGGGCGGCGTCGGCGACGCGCACGATGCCCGTGTCCTGGGTCTGCAGCTTGTCGGTGAGCAGCTTGTTCTGCTCCTGGTACACGTCCAGGCGGGCCTGCACCCCGCGCATGGCGGTGATGAGCTCGGACGACCTGGCGTAGTCCTTGAGGTCCTGCCCGTTGCGCTGGGTGGCGACCTTGTTCCCCGCGTCGAGCTGGCGCTGCTGGGCGGCCAGCAGGTTGGTCAGGACGGCGGAGTAGTTGCCGGGCGTGGTGACGCGCGTGACCATGCTTCAGGCTCCTCAGAGCATGTTCACCAGGACGTCGAACAGCTCGTTCGTCGCCTGGATCATGCGGGCGGAGGCGTTGAACGCCTGCTGATAGGTGGTGAGGTTCACCAGTTCCTCGTCGAGGTTCACGCCCTCGACCGACTGGCGACGGTTGTTGGCCTCGTTGGCGACGGCCTCGGAACTGGACTTGCGGGTCTCGGCCGCGGCGGCCCCGCGGCCGACCGCGCCGCCGAACTCGGAGGCGTAGCGCGACACGGTCATGGTGACCTGGCCCAGCGAGCCTGCCTTCTGGAACAGCGTCGCGACCTCGCCGGCGTTGGCGAGGGCCAGCGCGCCCTGGCCGTCGCCCGGCCGCACCGCGACCTGGCCGACGGCGGCGGTCAGGTCCAGCTTGCCCAGCGCCATCTTGTTCGGATTGGCGTCGAGCGTCGGGTTCACCTGGAAGCGGCCGGCGCGCGCCTGGCGCTCCAGCGCGCCGAGCCCGAAGAGCTGGCTGACCGACGCGCCGCCCACGCCGCGCGCGGTGTTGTCGTTGATGACCGAGACCTGCGCGTCGAGCGGCGGGGCGCCGGTGAAGCTGAGCACGCCGTTGGGATCCAGGCTGAACGACCCGTACAGGCCGACGCCGTTGGCGTTGCTGTTCAGCGAATTCACCAGGTCGGCCATGGTCGGCGCCGCCGGGATGGTCACCGACACGTCGCGGACCGGTCGCCCGTCGGGCGTCGAAAGCCGCAGGTTGATGACCCCGCCCGGCGTGAATCCGTGCGCGTCGGTCGGCTGCAGGCCGGTGGCGTAGTTGGTGAAGCCCGTCTGCTTGATGAGGTCGTTCAGGCCGAAGAAGTGCGAGAAGCCGCGGCCTGCCTTCTGCGACGTGCCCTCGTCGATGGCCAGGCCGGCGCCGCCCGTGGCGTTCAGCGTCAGCGCTCCGCCGCTGAAGGTGGCGTTGCCGACGCCGGTCAGCGCGGTGTTCAGGCCCGCCAGGAAGGTCGCCGGCGTGAACGCCGCGCCTGCGCCGCCGTTCACCGAGATCGTCGCGTTCGTGAAGTCGATCGCGATCGTGCGCTGCAGCACGCCCTGGGCGTTGACGATGGCGACGGTGGACGTGCCGCTGAAGCCGCTGACCGCGGTCGGCAAGTCGAGGCCCGTGTCGCGGCCGGCCAGGGTGGCCGGCGGCGGATAGGCGGCGGCGTCGTTGTGGGCCGCGTTGAGCTGGTCGACCGCACGGCTCACGAACTCGCCCAGTTGGTCGTAGATCTTCGGCAGCTCGACGTCGCGCAGCTCCATCAGGCCGCGCATCTCGCCGCTGGTGATCTGGATCGGCTGCTGGTTCGAGCTGCCCGCGGGCTGGGCGGTGATGTAGGCCGGCGTGGAGTCGGTGGAGTTGTAGGTGAGCTTCGCGGCCTCGTCGCCCGCCAGCAGGACGCCCTCGACCGACCTCACGTCGACGCCGCCGCCGTTGCGCGGGCTCACCCGCACGTTCATCAGGCCGGCCAGTTCGTCGAGGAGCTGGCTCTGGATGTTCTCCGAGCCGGAGGAGTCGGCGCCGACGAGCGAGGCGCGCTTGATGTCGGTGTTGAGCTTGGAGATCTGGTCCAGGAGGTCGTTGGCGCGGTTCACGCCCGCATTGATCCGGGTCTCGACCGTGTCGCCCAGCGAGACGATCTGGTCGTTGATGCGCCCGGCCTCCGACAGGAAGTCCTCGACGTTGCCCAGCGCCTGGCTGCGCAGCAGCGTCGACGACGGATCGTCCGCGGCGGTGGTGAAGGCGCCGAAGATCTTGTCCAGCCGGTTGAAGAAGAAGCCGTCGGCGGAGGGGTCGCCGAACAGGCTCTGGGCGTTGTCCAGGTACTCGGCGACGGCGTTCCAGCGCTCCTTGTCCGAGGCCGCGCTCAGCGACGCGCTCTGCAGGTACTGGTCCGTGATCCGCTGGACGCCGTTGATGGCGACGCCCTGGCCCACGCCGTTGACCACCAGCGGCTGCTGGTTGAGGGCCTTGCGGACGTAGCCGGGCGTGTTGACGTTGGCGATGTTGTCGGACGTGACGCGCAGCGCCGCCTGGGCGGCGTTGAGGCCCGACGAGGCCGTGCGAAGGGTGGCGGTCAGAGACATGGATCAGGGCTCCGCCCGGCAAAGGCTGACGCGCGACCCGGCGGATTCTGCCGGGAGGCTGGTAAACGCACGCACGTCAGGCCGGAAATTCTTCAACAGATTCAGCATGGGCCCTCCTAGGCCCGGTTCGGTCGCCGAATCGGGGCGCAAGAGCCGGGCCAGAGCGGCGGGGCACACGCGCCCGCCCGCGCGACGTGCGGTTCCCGGCTGATCGCGCGCCTGCGCGGGCGCGCGGACCCGCGGATCGAGGGGCGAGGGTCAGGGATTCGCGACCAGGTCTCGCCGCGGAGCGTCTTCGACCTCGAGCCCCGCCGCTGCGAGGCCGCGTCCAGCCGGCAGGGAACGACCTACCGAGGCCTCGGCGGCTCGGCAAATTCCGCATCTCCAGGCCATACCGCCGGCCGGGCATCTTCATTTTCTCGTTATCGTTCAAACGACTACGTACTTGGCCCGCCGGTTGCTCAGCACTTGGCCGAATGAGCCCGGCGCAGGACGCGCCTGCCCTCGAGACACGAAGCATCCCGTCCAGGCCATGACTGCGCCGAGCCTCAACACTGCCACCGTCGCCCCGCCGGGCGCCCCCTCCGCCGCGGCCGCGAAGCCCGGCCAGGCGACCGGCGTGGGCCATGCGCGCGCCGGCTTCGACGCGCTGGTGGCCGCGCTGTTCCCCAACGTGCCGCCGGACGCCCAGCCGGCGACCTCGACCGGCGCCTCGCTCTTCGCGCCGCTGGCCGACGGCCAGTTGCTCGTGGAGGCCAAGGGCGAAGCCGTCAGCGACGACGACGCGAGCGCCGACCCCGAGGCCGACGCGGCCGAGACCGGCGCCGCGGCCGACCCCCAGGGCCTGGCCGCCTGCCTGCTGGCGACGCCGCGGCCCACGACCGAAGCCCTGCTGACGGCCAAGGCGCCGACCGCGGACGGCCGCCCCGGCGTCGTCCCCGTCGCCAGGGGCGCGGCCGAGCGCTTCGTCCCGACCCTGCCCGGCAAGACCGAACCCGCTCCCGAGGCGGCCGACGCCGGCGAAGACACCGCAGGCGCCCTGCCCGACCCGACCGCGAGCCTGCCGACCGCCGCGACCCGCGCCCCCGAGGCCGCGCCGCCCGCCTGGAGCCGCACCAGGGCTCCGGCCGCGCCCGCGCAGCCCGCGCTCGAAGCCGCCAATCCGAACGCCGACCTCGCCGCGAAGGCGACCACGGTCGACGCCGACGCCGAAGCCCAGGCCGCGCCGGCGACGACCCCCGCGCCGATCGCGCAGGCCGCCGCGGACGCCGCCAAGCTGCCGGCCACGCTCGCGCCCCCGCCCGCGGCCAGGCCGGAGCCCGCGCCCGTGAAGAGCGCCAGGTCCGAACGCGGGAAGAGCGAGACGACCACGCCCGACGCGCTGAAGCCGCTCGAAGCCGCCGACAAGCCCGTCCACGCCAAGGCCGCCGAGGGCGCCGCCAGGACCGCCTCTGCGGCCGTCGAAGCCGCCGAACAGCCCGAGGCGCGCGAAGCCAGGGCCGACACCGACAACAGCGACGCCGCCCTGCAAGGCGAGACCCGCGCCACGACGTCGTCGGCCGCCCCGGCGGCCCCCGCCGGCCACCAGGTCCGCGGCGCGCCCGAGACGGTCGCCAACCTGGCCGCCCAGATCATCAAGAAGCTGGAGGCCAGGACCACCCGCTTCGACCTCGAGCTGGATCCGCACGGCCTCGGCCGCGTGGACGTGCGCGTGGAGATCGGCGCCCACGGCAAGATGACCGCCTCGATGGTCTTCGAGAACCCGCAGGCGGCCCATGAGCTGAAGGCCCGCGCCGCAGAACTGCAGCGCACCCTGGAACAGGCCGGCTTCGACCTTTCCGGCGGCATGTCGTTCGACGTCGCCGACCAGGGCCGCCAGCAGGGCCAGTCCTGGCAGGACCAGGCCGACAACGGCCGCGCGTTCCGCGGCCAGGCGTTCCGCGCCGCCCTCGAGACGGCCGGCGATGCGGCCGACACCGCCAACCTGGGCGCGCTGCGCCTTCGACGCGGCGTGAACGCCGGCGTCGACGTGAGGATCTGAGACCATGGTCGACGCCGTTTCCGCCGCCGCCGCCACGACCGACTCCGGCGCCCTGGGCCGCGCGCGGCTGGCCGAGAACTTCGACACCTTCCTGTCGCTGCTCACGACCCAGTTGAAGAACCAGGACCCGCTGTCGCCGCTGGATTCCAACCAGTTCACGCAGCAGATCGTGCAGATGACCGGCGTGGAGCAGCAGCTCCTCACCAACGACCTGCTCAAGAAGCTGGTGTCGAACACCGGCTCGGGCGTCTCGACCGCCGTCGCCCTCATCGGCAAGGAAGTCCGCGCCGACTCCGACGTCGCGGCCCTCAAGGGCGGCAAGGCCGAGTGGACCTACATCCTCGACCGCGACGCCAGCGACGTGAAGCTCGAGGTGCTCGACGACAAGGGACGCGTGGTCAGCTCGGTCGCGCCGACCGACAACAAGGCGGGCGAGCACGCGTTCACCTGGGACGGCAAGAGCGCGGCCGGCACGCCGCTGGCGGAGGGAACCTACACCCTGCGCGTCACGGCCAGGGACAGCCAGGGCTCCTCCGTCACCTCGAACGTCGTCGCCGACGGGCTCGTCACGGGCGTGCAGCAGAAGGACGGCGTCACGCTCCTCACCATCAACGGCGCTCAGGTCCCCTGGGACACGATCGTCAGCATCCGCCAGCCGCCGGAACCCGTCACGACCGCCTCGAACGGCGCGTCGGGCAGCTCCGGCTCGAACACCACCCCCGACAACGAAGACGACGAAACGTCGTCTCCAGCGGCGGCCTAGCCGGCCGATTTCGCAGGACGCGAACCCGCTTCAGGAGAACGGAACTAAGCCATGTCGATCAACTCAGCCCTTCGCGCCGGCGTGTCCGGCCTGGTGGCCAACTCGTCCGCGCTCGCCGCGATCTCGGACAACATCGCCAACGTCAACACCACCGCCTACAAGCGCAACCAGGTGAACTTCGCCAACGTCGTCACCTCGCAAGCGGTGAAGGGGCAGTACTCGGCCGGGGGCGTCCAGGGAATCACCCGCCAGTTCGTCAGCCAGCAGGGGCTCATCCAGGCCTCCGGCAGCTCCACCGACCTCGCCATCTCGGGCGACGGCTTCTTCATCGTGGCCGACAAGGGCGCGGGCCTGACCGCTTCCGACGCGCGGAAGTTCACCCGCCAGGGCTCGTTCAGCGTCGACGCCGACGGCTACCTCGTCAACGACAGCAAGCTCTACCTGCAGGGCTGGCCGGCGCTGGCGGACGGCACGTTCGACGTCAGCCCGTCCGATCTGACGAAGATGAACTCCATCAACGTCAAGAACCTGGGCGCGGCCGTCGCGCCGACCCAGAACATCGGCGTCAGCGCCAACCTGAACAAGGTGGGCGTCGTCTCGGCCCAGGAAGCCGCCTACACCACCACCGGCGCGAACTCGATGGCCGCCTACGCCAACAACCCGGCGGGCGGCACCAAGCCCGACTTCGTCATCGAGATGAACGTCATCGACTCGGCCGGCGGCAGCCGCAAGGTCGCCATGGCGTTCCTGAAGGACGACGCCATGGCCCCGAACCAGTGGCACGCCGAGATCTACGCGGTGCCGGCCACCGACGTGGACAATGGCGGCGGCACGCCGGGGCAGCTCGCCAACGGCAATGTCAACTTCAACGCCGACGGCACCATCAACCTGACCACGAGCACCCTCTTCGGGATGGGCGGCACGCCCCGCGTGACGCTGGCCGCCTCGACGGCCGTGGGCACGGCCATGGCGCCGGCCTGGTCCGACGCCTCGGGCCTCGCCGCCCAGACCATCGACCTCGATCTCAGCAAGATCACCCAGTACGCATCGACGTCGACCGTCAACGCGATCAGCCAGGACGGCGCCGGCGTCGGCAACATCGTCGCCATCGAGGTCGACGAGCAGGGCGTGGTCTCCGCGATCTACGACAACAGCCAGATCCGCACGGTCGCCAAGGTCGGGGTCGCCACCTTCCCGAACTCGGACGGCCTGGCCGCGGTGAGCGGCAACGCCTACCGGCCGACGCTCGCGGCCGGCGAGTTCACCGTCAAGGAGGCCGGGGTGGGCGGCGCCGGCAAGATCTCGCCGTCGAGCCTCGAAGCCTCCACCGTCGACCTGTCCGCAGAGTTCACGGGCCTGATCCAGACCCAGAAAGCCTACTCCGCATCTTCGAAGATCATCACGACGGCCGACCAGATGCTTGAGGAACTAATCAACATCAAGCGCTAATACTAGGGATTAATAATCGACGTAA
Organism: Phenylobacterium sp.; assembly: GCF_016793285.1. Lineage (GTDB taxonomy): Bacteria > Pseudomonadota > Alphaproteobacteria > Caulobacterales > Caulobacteraceae > Phenylobacterium. The sequence goes on along the minus strand of NZ_JAEUMO010000202.1, from coordinate 3,405 downwards.
CCTTTGGTTGAACTCTACTGTATTAAAATGGTACACGGGAGCGCCCACAATGAGGTCTTTCTTTACCAAGGCGATTCAGCGGCCGTTAGGGGGCCCTGGGTTACCTTCCGTCCAACAGCGATGGTGAGGCGGTAGAAAGCCGATGCTCCAACAACAACAGACGCGCACGAACAGCCGCGGCGAGACGTATGTCATCGGCCCGACGGGTGCGCCCCTGACGAAGAACGACCTGCCGCCGCCGAACACGGGCCGGTGGGTCATCCGCCGCAAGGCGGAAGTGGTCGCCGCCGTCCGCGGCGGCCTCATCAGCCTCGAGGAGGCCCTGGAACGCTACTCGCTGACCAACGACGAATTCCTGTCCTGGCAGCGCTCGATCGAACGTCACGGCATGGCCGGCCTGCGCACCACGCGCCTGCAGCAGTACCGCTGATCCCGCCCCGTCCCGACCGCCGGGACGGACTCGCGAGACTCCGGCCGCGCTCCCCCGAGCGCGGCCGGTTCGCGTTTCAGGCCATCCGCGTCACCCGGATCAGGATCCGCTCGCGCTCGCCCGGTCGCCGCTCGACGAGGAGCCGCGCCACCTGGGCGTCGTCGTGGAAGGCGTAGCCCTTGATGGCGTCCAGCAGCGCCTTGGCGAGGTTGTCGAGGTCGAGCCAGGGCGCTTCGCCCACGTACTCCATCGCGATCTCGACCGAGAAGTCGCCCCAGACCGGCCGCGAGCCGCGCCAGGCCTTGCGGAAGAACTCGTAGATCAGGGGCTTGTAGTACTTGGCCTGGGTGGTCAGCCCGTCGACCGTGATCTCGAGCAGGCCCGCCTCCTCGCGGGCGCGCACCTTGCCGTGCTGGGTCCAGGCGTCGGTCATCGCTCCGTCATAGCGGCCCCGCAGCTTGCAGTCTCCCGCCGGGGGGTTAAACCGGGGGCGCCGAGCCAGGGGGACCATCCATGACCGCGACCCGCATCGAAACCGACACCTTCGGCCCCATCGAGGTGCCCGCCGACCGGTACTGGGGCGCGCAGACCCAGCGGTCGCTCGGCAACTTCAAGATCGGCTGGGAGAGGCAGCCGAAGCCGGTCATCCGCGCCCTGGGCATCGTCAAGCGCGCCGCGGCCGAAGCCAACATGGAGCTGGGCAAGCTCGACCCCGAACTCTGCAAGTACATCGTCGCCGCGGCCCAGGAGGTCATCGACGGCAAGCTCGACGACCACTTCCCGCTGGTGGTCTGGCAGACCGGCTCGGGCACCCAGTCGAACATGAACGCCAACGAGGTGATCTCGAACCGCGCGATCGAGATGATGGGCGGCGTGATGGGCTCCAAGACGCCCGTCCACCCGAACGACCACGTCAACATGAGCCAGTCGTCGAACGACACCTATCCGACGGCCATGCACATCGCCGCCGCCGAGGAGGTGGCGCGCAGCGTGATGCCGTCGCTGGAGCACCTGCACGCGGCGCTGAAGAAGAAGTCGGCCGAGTTCGACCACATCATCAAGATCGGCCGCACCCACACCCAGGACGCCACGCCCCTGACGCTGGGCCAGGAGTTCGGCGGCTACTCGCACCAGGTCGCGATGTCGGTGCGCCGCATCAAGGAGACGCTCTACGGCCTCTACGAACTGGCCCAGGGCGGCACCGCGGTCGGCACCGGGCTGAACGCGCCCATCGGCTTCGCCGAGCTGGTGGCGAAGAAGATCGCCGACATCACCAAGCTGCCGTTCGTGACGGCGCCCAACAAGTTCGAGGCGCTGGCGGCGCACGACGCGATGGTATTCAGCCACGGCGCGTTGACGGCGGCGGCCGGCGCCCTCTTCAAGATCGCCAACGACCTGCGCTTCCTGGGCTCGGGGCCGCGCGCCGGCCTGGGCGAACTGGCGCTGCCCGAGAACGAGCCGGGCTCCTCGATCATGCCGGGCAAGGTGAACCCGACCCAGGCCGAGGCGCTGACCATGGTCTGCGCCCACATCATGGGCAACCAGACGGCGATGGCGTTCGCCGGGTCGCAGGGCCACTTCGAGCTGAACGTGTTCAACCCGGTGATGGCCTACAACTTCCTGCAGTCGTGCCGCCTCCTGGCCGACGGCGCGGTCAGCTTCACCGACAACATGGTCGCGGGCACCGAGGCGCGCGAGGACAACATCAAGGCCAACCTCGAGCGCTCGCTGATGCTGGTCACCGCGCTGAACGGCAAGCTCGGCTACGACAACTGCGCCAAGATCGCCAAGGCGGCGCACAAGAACGGCACGACGCTCCGCGAAGAAGCCGTCGGCGGCGGCTACCTCACCAACGAGGAGTTCGACGAGTGGGTCCGCCCCGAGAAGATGATCAGCCCGGGCTGATCGTGACGGGCGCGGCGAACGGGCCTATCCTCGCGGCATGGGCAAACCGGAACTCAAGATCGACCCGGAGTTGATCCAACAAGCACGGGCCGCAGGTGTGAACGTCGACTATATCGCCGAACGCGCGATCCGGCTTGAATTGCAGCGCGCGGATCCCGCAGGCGCCGAAGCTCGCGCGCGCAAATGGGCGGAGGAAAACGCTGAAGCGATCGCCGACTACAACCGCCGAATCCGCGAGCGGGGACTGATTGGCGACGAATTCCGGAAGTGGTGATTGCGACAGTTCGACCTGATCGAGAACTCATCTGACCGATCACGCGCGCACGCGCCCTACTTCGTTCTGATCCAATCGCATCTGTTCGACCCGCTGGAGAGCGTCGTCGTGGCGCCGGTCGTGCGGGATGCTAAGCGGAAGATGACAGGACTCGACCTGGCCGTTGAGATCGAGGGCGAGGCTCTGGTGCTCTCGGTAGGCGAGTTGTTCAGTATTGATCGCCGGTTGCTTCGGAAGGTGCGTGGCTCCGTGCTGGAGCACGAGGATGCGATCCGTCGGGCGCTGGACCGCCTGTTCTTCGGCTTCTGAGCCTCAAGCCCGGCGCATCACCGCGAAGTCGGCGAGGTCCTGGAGGGCGGGGCGCCAGCCGCCCCCGCCGTAGTCGCCAATGGCGGCCTTTGCGCCCTCGGCGTATCGGACGGCCAGCGCCAGGGTCTCGTCCAGGGCGCCGGTCTCGCGCATCAGCGCGCGGGCGTGGTCGAGGTCGCCCTCCTCTTGCTCGCGGCGGTCGATGGTGCGGACCCAGAAGTCACGCTCGCTGGCCGCCGTCCTCTGCATGGCCAGCAACAGCGGAAGCGTAACCTTGCCTTCCCGGAAGTCGTCGCCGGGGTTCTTGCCCAGGGTCGCCGCGTCGCCCGAGTAGTCCAGGGCGTCGTCGATGAGTTGGAAGGCCAGGCCCAGCTCCTGGCCGAAGCGGCGCATGGCGCGGCAGCGCTCGGGCGGGGCGCCCGCCGAGATTGCGCCGGCCTCGGCGGCGGCGGCGAACAGCTCGGCGGTCTTGGCCTTGATGATCTCG
>NZ_JAEUMO010000178.1 GCF_016793285.1 Phenylobacterium sp. | reverse complement strand
CGGGCGCCGCGGACCAGGGTCGCCAGGACCGCGACCGCCTCGATCATCGCGAAGGTCTGGCCGATGCACACGCGCGGTCCGCCGCCGAAGGGCAGGTAGGCGAAGCGGTGGCGCGCGGCGCTCTCCTCGGCGCCCCAGCGGTCGGGGTCGAACACGTCGGGATCGCGCCACAGGCGGCGGTGGCGATGCAGCGCGTAGATCGGGATGAAGACGAACGTCCCCTGCTTCACCGGGCGCCCGCCGGCCTCGGTGTCCTCGGCGCACATGCGGCTCATCAGCGGCAGCGAGGGATAGAGGCGCATCGCCTCCTGGATCACCTGGCGGGTGAAGACGAGGCGCTCGACGTGGGCGTTCGTGATCGTCTCGTCGCCGGCGACCGCGGCGATCTCGGCGCGCACCCGCTCGGCCGTCCGCGGATCGACCGACAGCAGGTAGAGCGCCCAGGTCAGCGCCAGCGCCGTGGTCTCATGCCCGGCCCCGATGAAGGTCAGCAGGTTGTCGCGCAGCAGGACGTCGTCCATGCGCTGCCCGGTCTCCGGGTCCTGCGCCTGCATCAGCAGGTCCACGAGGTCGCCGCGCGGCGGCTCCCGGCGCCGCCGGGCCACCATCCGGTCGACCATGGCCTTCAGGTAGACCATCGCACGGTGGCCGCGCGGGGCCAGCGCGACGCGGGTCCAGGTGGGCCATTGCAGCAGGTCGGCCACGTTGATGCCGCCCAGGGTCTCCAGGTAGTCGGTGATCTTCCGCGCCGCCTGCGGCACGTCGATCCCCTCGCCGCCCGACAGCATGGTGTCGAGGATCACCTCGAAGGTGATGGCGGTCATCTCGGTGGCGATGTCGAGCCGCGCGCCGTCGCCCATCTCGCGCCAGCGCCCGAGCGCGGCCTCTGCGGCCGACACCATCGCGGGCGTCATGGCCGCGACGTTGTCGGGCCGGAAGCCCGGCGCCGCCGCGCGCCGCTGCCAGCGCCAGTGCTCGCCCTGCGCCGTGAGCAGCCCCTCGCCCAGCGCGGGCTTGGTCACCCGGTCGAACATCCAGTCCTTCGGAAAGGCGGCCATCCGGTCGAGCAGGATGTCCTTCAGCATCGCCGGGTCGACCGCGTAGAGGAACTGGCCGCGCTCGAAGAACGGCTCCTCGTAGACGGCCCGGGGCCAGGCCTCGATCGGGTTGTCGATCAGCTTCCATAGCGCGTGGAAATAGGGCAGCGGCTGTTCCGGCGGCGTCACGCCGGGCGGGGTCGGTCTGCGGCTGGAGATGTCGTTCATGGGCGCCACGCGAAGGTTAGGACACCGGACGGCGCGCCGCCATGCCCGAAGTTGAGGCGCCTTGCGTCGGGCAGGGCACAGACGGGGTTTGCTTCTCGGATTTGAAGGACGAAGCTGCTAGCTAACGCAACAGGGACAGGGAGGAGTTTGCGCGAGGCATGGCCGCACCGGTCGCCATACGCGGACAGCGGAGCCTGCTCAGGCAGATCCGCGAGGCGCTTGCCGGGGGCGGCCCCGCGCAGCAGCGCCTCGACATGGTGGTGCGCATCATCGCGCTCTCCATGGTCGCCGAGGTGTGCTCGATCTACCTGCGGCGCGCGAACGCCGAGATGGAGCTGTTCGCCACCGAGGGCCTCGACCTCAAGGCCGTCCACGTCACGCGGATGAAGCCGGGCGAGGGCCTGGTGGGCGAGATCATGCGGCTGGGCCGGCCGCTGAACCTGGCCGACGCGCCCGAGCATCCCGCCTTCTCGTACCGCCCCGAGACCGGCGAAGACCCGTATCACGCCTTCCTGGGCGTCCCGCTGCTGCGCGGCGGCCGGACCATCGGCGTGCTCGTCGTCCAGAACCGCACCGAGCGGATCTACTCCGAGGACGAGGTCGAGGACCTGCAGATCATCGCCATGGTGCTGGCCGAGATGGTCGCGTCGGGCGAGTTGATGACGGTCGGCGAGCTCGAGGGCGTCGAGCTGGCGCCGCGGCGGCCCGAACGGATCAAGGGCTCGAAGTTCGCCGAGGGGCTGGCCTATGGCGCCGCGGTGCTGCACGAGCCCCCCGTCGCCTCCTCGCAACTGCTGTCCGACGACGTGGCGGCCGAGCAGGAACGGCTGGACGCCGCGCTCTCGGGCCTGAAGGACCAGATCGACCGCATGCTGGAGGGCCAGCACGGTCTGGTCGACGCCAGCTACGACGTGCTCGAGACCTACCGCATGTTCGCCCACGACCGGGGCTGGAACCGCAGTCTCGAGGACGCGGTGAAGAACGGCCTGACCGCCGAGGCCGCCGTCGAGCGGGTCCGCTCCGAACATCGCGCCCGCCTGGGCCAGGCCCGCGACCCCTACCTGCGCGAGCGGCTGCACGACCTGGAGGACCTCAACGACCGGCTGCTGCGCCACCTTTCCGGCGACGGCAGCGTGGCGCGCGACCTGCCGGACAACGCGATCCTGATCGCGCGGAACCTCGGCCCCGCCGACCTGCTGGAGTACGACCGCACGAAGCTGCGCGGCCTGCTGCTCGAGGAGGGCTCGTCGGCCAGCCACGCCGCCATCGTGGCCCGCGCGCTCGACATCCCCTGCGTCGGCCGGCTGACCGGCCTGCGCGACCAGGTCTCGGAAGGCGACCCCGTCATCGTCGACGGCGAGACGGGCGAGGCGTTCCTCCGCCCCCGCGCCGACATCATCCGGGCGATCCAGGCGCGCATCGAGGTGCGCCGCCAGCGCAAGGCCGAGTTCGCGAAGCTGCGCGACACGCCCGCCTTCACCCGCGACGGCGTGAAGATCTCGCTGCTCATGAACGCCGGCCTCGACGTCGACCTCGAGAGCCTGGCCGACACGGGCGCCGAGGGCATCGGCCTGTTCCGCACCGAGTTCCAGTTCATGGTCTCGGAGGAGCTGCCGAGGCTCGGGGGCCAGACGCAGCTCTACGCCCGCGTCATGGACGCCGCCGGCGACCGGCCCGTGACCTTCCGCACCCTCGACCTCGGCGGCGACAAGGTGCTGCCCTACATGGAGGCCGAGCGCGAGGAGAACCCGGCGCTGGGCTGGCGGGCGGTGCGCATGGGCCTCGACCGCCCGGCGCTGCTGCGGTTGCAGCTCCGCGCCCTGATCGCCGCCGCCAAGGGCCGGCCGCTGCGGGTCATGTTCCCGCTGGTCGCCAGCGTCGACGAGTTCCGCTCCGCCCGCGCCTTCGTCGAGACCGAGGTGGCCTGGGCCCAGCGGCGCGGCCGCCCGGCGCCGTCCCGCCTCGACGTCGGCGCGATGATCGAGGCGCCGTCGCTGGTCTGGCACCTCGACGCGCTGCTGCCGATGACCGACTTCGTCAGCGTCGGGACCAACGACCTGATGCAGTACCTGTTCGCCGCCGACCGGGGGAACCCGCGGGTGGCCGACCGCTACGACTTCCTCTCGCCGCCGGCGCTCCGGGCCATGGAGGCGATCCAGCGGGCCTGCGCCGAGACCGGCACGCCCGTCTCGGTGTGCGGCGAGATGGCCGGGCGGCCGCTGGAGGCGTTCGCGCTGGTGGCGCTGGGCTTCGAGCGGCTGTCGATGCCGGCCACCGGCGTCGGGCCGGTGAAGCAGATGGTGCTGAGCTGCGACCGCGAGGCGGCCCGCCGCGGCGTCTCGGCGCTGCTGAAGTCGTCGGCGGGTTCGGTTCGGAACGAGATTGAAACCCTCGCGCGCAAACTCTACCTCGCCGTCTGATCCTCGCCCGAATCCGTTGAGACTGTGAGGCGGACGGCAGGAGCCACCGACCCCGCGTGCTACGCAGACGAGCCACTAAGAAGCCGACCGACCGGGACCGCGCGCGCGCCGCCCTGGCCGCCGCCGTGGCCGAGGTCGATCGCGAGCCGGCCGCCGCGCCCGAGACGCTCGAAGCCGTCCCGCCGCCGCCCGTCGACCCGGTCTACCAGCAGGAGAGCATCGGCGAGGCGCTGAAGGCCGCCCGCCTGGACCAGGGCCTCACCCTGCCCGAACTGGCCGAGACGACCCGCGTCCGCCGCGCCTATCTGGAGGCGCTGGAGGAGATGCGGCTCGACGCCCTGCCCTCGCGTCCCTTCACCATCGGCTACATCCGCGCCTACGCCACGGCGCTGGGCCTCGACCCGGAACTCGCGACCGAGCGGTTCAAGGCCGACGAGCCGGTGCTGGACGAGCCGCTGCGCGCGCCCGTCGGCGTACTCGACGAGCGCGACCCGCGGGTCGCCGCCTTCCTGGTCGGCGCGCTGATCATCATCGCGGCGATCGTGATGTGGAACGTGGCCCAGCGGGCGATGACCGCGAACGCGCCGGCGCCGCCGCTCGCGTCCGAGGCGGTGAGCGAGAAGGCGCTCGCCCAGCTCAAGGCCGGGCCGATGGAACTGGGCGCGCCGCTGCCGGCGCCGGTGGAATCGACCACGCCGCCGCCCTACGAGACGCCGGGGCTGGCCAAGGCGCTCGGCCTCGAGGTCGCCCCGGGTTCCGCCGCGCCGAAGCCCGCCAGCGACGGGCCGCACGTCGACCTGGCGTCGCTGCCCCCCTACTTCGTGCCGCAGGGCCGGATCTACGATCCGGGCATCCCGGGCGCGGCCTCGACGGTGGTGCTGCAGGCGCTGAAGCCCGGCTCGCTGATCATGCGCGGCGCCGACGGCTCGGTCTATTTCGCCCGCCAGCTCTCGAAGGGCGAAGCGTTCAGGGCGCCGCAGACGCCGGGCCTCAGCCTGGAGGTCTCGAAGGCCGAGGACTTCCAGGTCTTCGCCGGCGGCCAGTCCAGGGGCGTGCTGCCGTCGCAGCAGGTGCTGGCCTCAAAGCTCGCCGCGCCGCCCGCGACCGCCACCGCCGCCCCGCCCGCCAAGCCGATCCCGAAGGCGGCCGCGACACCGACGCCGGTGCTGAAGCTCCCGCCCCCGAAGGCCGCGCCGGCGAACTAGGCGGCGCGTCCGCGAGCGGCGAAGGCCGCCTCTCCTCTCCCCGAACGTCATGGCCGGGACAGGCCCGGCCATGACGTTCGGTGGGAGGGAGAGAGGTCGTCTGATCCCAGGCTGCCCCACACCCAGGAACGTCATGGCCGGCCTTGTGCCGGCCATCCAGACGCGCAGGCGTGCGGAAGCGGCCCGCGGCGGGCGCCGCTGCGAGCTTGGTCGGATCGGTGCTTCTGGATGGCCGGGACACGCCCGGCCATGACGTTCAGGTAGGGAGGGGAGCGCGCGTCAGCCGCCCGGTCAGGACGTGTCCGTCAGGCGCAAGGGCGCCGAGCCGGCGAGGAGGGCGGCGCGGCCCTTGGGGCGGCGTTCGGGGTCGAGGAGGGCCTCGGCCCTGGCGTAGCTCTTGCCGATCTTGCGCACGGCGGTCTCGACCGCGGCCTGGATGGCGGCGGCGTCGTGGTCCGGGTCGCCGGTGAGGCGCAGCGGGGTTTCCCAGTCGGGGCGTTCGTATTCGTTCCAGTCGCAGCGTTCGGGAGGGTCGCCGCGCTCTTCGTGTTCCTCGGACTCGGCGTCCGGGTCGGTCTCGGCCACGGCGCGCGGG
>NZ_JAEUMO010000157.1 GCF_016793285.1 Phenylobacterium sp. | reverse complement strand
AGTTCGGAGAGCACATGGCGCGGCTCGCGCATCTGCTGCAGCGTCTTCGAGAGGATCGCGTAGTCGAACGCCCGCGTCGGGAAGTGGTCGAGGTCGCGGTCGCCGTCGCCCTGGACGACCGACAGGCCCCGGGCCACGCCGCGGGCGACGCCTTCGGCGCTGATCTCCAGACCCTGGCCGTCCACCTGCTTCTCGCGGGTCAGCAGTTCCAGCAGCTCGCCGTCCTCGCAGCCCACGTCGAGCACCCGCGCGCCCGGGCGCACCAGCTTGAGGATCTCGGCGAAGTCCTCGCGGATCGCGCTCACGCAAGGCCCCGCGCCAGCGCCTGGGCGCCCAGGAAACCCTTCAGCGTCGCGTCGAGCAGCGGCTCGTCGAGGAAGAAGGCGTCGTGGCCCTTGTCGGTCTGGATCTCGGCGAACGACGCACGACATCCGGCGCCGTTGAGCGCGCGGACGATGTCGCGGCTCTCGGGCGTCGGATAGAGCCAGTCGGACGAGAAGCTGAGCACGCAGAACTTCACCTTGCGCGCGCCGACGAACGCCTGCGCCAGCACGCCGTCGTACTGTGCGGCCAGGTCGAAGTAGTCCAGCGCGCGGGTGATGTAGAGGTAGCTGTTGGCGTCGAAGCGGTCGACGAAGCTGGTCCCCTGGTGGCGCAGGTAGCTCTCCACCTGGAAATCGGCGTCGAAGCCCCACGACAGGCCGTCGCGCTGGAGCTCGCGGCCGAACTTCCGCTGGAGCGCCGCTTCCGACAGGTAGGTGATGTGCGCGGCCATGCGCGCGACGGCGAGGCCCTTCTCCGGCCGCACGCCGGCGGCGAGGTAGGCGCCGCTCATCCAGTTCGGGTCGGCCATGATCGCCTGGCGGCCGACCTCGTGGAACGCGATGTTCTGCGCCGAGTGGCGCGCGGCGGCGGCGATGCACACCACGCTGAAGACGCGCTCGGGATAATCGGCCGCCCACTGGATGGCCTGCATGCCGCCCATCGAGCCGCCGATCACCGCGAACAGCGTCTCGATGCCCATGGCGTCGATCAGCATCGACTGTGCGCGGACCATGTCGCGGATGGTGATGACCGGGAACGTCAGCCCGTAGGCCTCGCCGGTCTTCGGATCGACCGAGGCGGGCCCGGTCGTGCCCATGCAGCCGCCGACGACGTTGGTGCAGACGATGAAGTGGCGCTCGGGATCCAGCGGCTTGCCGGGGCCGACGAAGCGGTCCCACCAGCCGGGCTTGCCGGTGACGGGATGGGTCGAGGCCAGGTGCTGGTCGCCCGAGAGCGCGTGGCACACCAGGACGGCGTTCGACTTGTCGGCGTTCAGCGCGCCGTAGGTCTTGTAGCCGATCTCCAGCGGGGCGAGCTGGGCGCCGGAATCGAGGCGCAGGGGCTGGTTCGCCGGGAACCGCCAGGTCCCGCCGCCCGCCTCGAATTCCGCCTTGATCGGGCCCTGCGCCGTCATGCGCGCGTTGGACCGCCTGCGTCCACAGGTGTCAATGGCTTGCGAAGGTTGGCCCCTAGGCTATGAACCGGGTGGGGAGCGCGGTCAGCAAGAGTGGCTGCCGGTTTTGCGTTCGAGCGCGCTCAGTCAAGAGTCGACGCGCCGCCTGGCGGCGCGTTGGGGAGCGTCCATGGATCGGCTGATCCTCTTCCGGCACGGCAAGGCCGAACCGGATTCCGCGAGCGGCGACGACTTCGACCGGCGGCTGGCGCCGCGCGGGCAGGAGGAGTCGGCCGAGATGGGCGCGCATCTGGCGGGCCTGGGATTCACGCCCGACCTGGCGCTGGTCTCGCCGGCCCAGCGCACGCGCGACACCTGGGCGTCGTTGCAGGGCGCCTTCCCCGACACCGAGATGCGGATCGAGGAGCACCTCTACCACGCCGACTCCGGCACCCTCCGCGCCGCGGCCGGGAAGGCCGGCGAGGGGCGCCGGACGCTGATGATCGTCGGCCACAATCCGGGGCTCCAGGAGCTGACGATCCAGTTGCTGCGGGAGGGCGGCGCGCCGCTGGGCCTGATCGGCAAGGCGCAGCGCAACTTCCCCACCGCGGCGGCGGCCGTCTTCCTGATCGACGCGAACGGCCGGCCGCACTACGACGGCCTCTTCTTCCCCGGGCGGCATCATTGAGGATCTACAAGATCCTGCCGCAGTCCGAGTGGCGGGCGGCGAAGGCGCTCGGCTCCTTCGAGGGCTCGGCGGCGGACCGTCAGGACGGCTATATCCACTTCTCCACCGCGGCCCAGGCGCAGGAGACCGCGCGCCGCCACTTCGCGGGCCGGGACGGCCTCGTGGTCCTGGAAGTCGAGAGCGGCGACATCGCCGGGGGCCTCAGGTGGGAGCCCTCGCGCGGCGGCGACCTCTTCCCGCACCTCTACGGATCGCTGGCGGCGGCCGACGTCCACGCCGTTCATCCCGCGCCGCTCGGGCCCGACGGGGTCCCGCAGCTCCCGCCGCTCGCATGAGCGATCTCCACGGCCTCGCGACCCGCGTCCTGCGCGGGTTCGACCCCGAGGACGCCCACGGGCTCGCCCTGACGGGCCTGAAGCTCGGCCTCGGCCCCCGCGCGCCGGCCGACCCGCCGATCCTGGCGACCGAGCTCGCCGGCATGCCGCTGCCGAACCCGGTCGGCCTGGCGCCCGGCTTCGACAAGAACGCCGAGGCGTTCGGGCCGATGCTGGCGGCGGGCTTCGGGTTCGTGGAGTGCGGCACGGTCACGCCGAAGCCGCAGGCGGGCAACCCGCGCCCGCGCCTGTTCCGCCTCGCCGAGGACCGGGCGGTCATCAACCGCATGGGCTTCAACAACGAGGGGCTGGAGGCGTTCGCCCGCCGCCTCGCCCGCCGCGGCGGCGGGGTCGTGGGCGCGAACCTGGGAGCGAACAAGGATTCCGAGGACCGCCTGGCCGACTACACGGCCGGCCTGCGCCGCCTCTGGGGCATGGCGTCCTACTTCACAATCAACATCTCCTCGCCCAACACGCCCGGTCTGCGCGCCCTGCAGACCCGCGCGGCGCTCGACGAACTGCTGGGCCGCATCGTGCAGACGGCCGACGCCCTGCCGCAGGGCGTCGCGGTCCCGATGTTCCTGAAGGTCGCGCCCGACCTGGAGGACGCCGAGATCGAGGCCATCGCCGAGACCGTGGCCGCCCACGGCCTGGCCGGCGTCATCGTCTCCAACACCACCGTGGCGCGGCCGCCGCTCCGCTCGAGGTTCGCCGCCGAGGCCGGCGGCCTGTCCGGCGCGCCGCTGATGGGGCCGTCGACCGAGGTGCTGCGCCGCTTCCGAGAGGCCGCGGGCGGCCGGTTCGCCCTGATCGGCGTGGGCGGGATCGCGTCGGGGGCCGACGCCTACGCCAAAATCCGCGCCGGCGCGTGCGCCGTTCAGCTCTATTCCGCGTTGGTGTTCGAGGGACCTGGCCTGGTGACCCGCATCAAGCGCGAGTTGGCCCAGCGGTTGCAGGCCGACGGCTTCCGGTCCGTGGCCGAAGCGACGGCTGCGCGTTAGCCTAGCCGCAGGCCCGCCGGCGCATTAAGTCGGTGAGCACACGTCGAAAGGGACCATGGCGGAGGCGCCCAGCGACCGTTTCCAGCAGATCAGGCGCCGCCTCTTCTGGCCCGGCGGCCTCTCCGCACGCCTGCTGGTCCTCACCGTCGTGTTCGCCGCGCTGGGCGGGGCGATGGCGATCCCGCCGGCCATGGCGGCCTACGAGCAGCAATGGCTGCTGGACCGCGTCCGCGCCGCCGAACTGGCTTCGCTGGCGCCGGAGGTGGCTCCCGACCGGGTCGTGTCGGAACAGTTGAAGACCCAGCTCCTCGAAGGCGCCGGGGTCGAGATCGTGGCGGTCTCCATCGACGGCGTCCGCAGCCTCGTGTTCGCCGCCAACCGGCCGGCGCGCGCGCCCTATGTCGTCGATCTGCGTCCGCGCGCCACCGGCGTGGCGCTGCTCGCGCCGTTCCAGACCCTGCTGGGCGACGGCGGCCGGGTGCGCGTCGTGGCCGAGCCGCGCTTCCGCAAGGAGGCCGACTTCATCGAGTTCGTGGCCGGCGACGCGGAGCTGAAGCGGGCGCTGGCCAGCTATCTCTGGCGTCTCGTGGCCATCGTCGCCGGGGTCTCGGCGCTGGCCGGCTTCGTCGTCTATTTCGCGCTGAACCTCTTCCTCGTGCGGCCGGTGCGGCGGATCACCTTCGCCATGGAGCGGTTCCGCGCCGACCCGGAGGACCCCGCCGCCCACATCCAGCTTTCGGGCCGCCGCGACGAGATCGGCCGCGCCGAGGCCGAGCTCGACCGGATGCAGGCCGACCTGCGCACCGCGCTCCAGTCGCGCGCGCGGCTGGCGGCGCTGGGCGAGGCGGTGGCCAAGATCAACCACGACCTGAAGAACATGCTGACCTCGGCGCAGCTCGCCTCCGAGCGGCTGGCCGCCTCGAAGGACCCGACCGTCAGCCAGGCGCTGCCGCGCCTCGAGCGCGCGCTGGACCGCGCCGTCAAGCTCGCCGCCGACGTGCTGGTCTACGGCAAGACCAACGAGGCCGCCCCCGAGCCGCAGGTGGTGAAGCTCAGCCAGGCGTTGCGCGAGGCCGCCGCCGAGGCGCGCGTGCCGGGGCCGGGCGTGACGTTCGTCTCCAAGGTGGCCGCCGCCGACCAGGTGAGCGCCGACCCGGACCAGTTGCACCGCATCCTGGTCAATCTGCTGCGCAACGCGCGCCAGGCCATCGAGCACCAGGACGGGCGTAAGGGCGCGGGCCGCATCGAGGTCTCGCTGGAGACCGCCGGCGGCTCCAGCCTGATCCGCGTGTCGGACGACGGCCCGGGCGTGCCGGAACGGATCCGCGAGCGCCTGTTCCAGCCCTTCGCCGGCTCGGGCCGCCCCGACTCGACGGGCCTGGGCCTCGCGATCGCCCGGGAGCTGGCGCAGGGCCACGGCGGCGACCTGACGCTTTCGGTCACCGGCGAGGAGGGTACGGTCTTCGAGCTGCGCCTGCCCGGCGCGCCACGGGCGAGGCCGCGGGTCCGCAGATCGAGGCGCGATGCCTGAGGTGGGCGCTACGGCGCCTTGGCCACGCCCTCGCGCCGCGGGTCGGCGCCGCCGCGCAGGCCGGTCGGCGTGACCTCGACGCCGTGCAGGCCCGAGCCCTCGGCGCCGAACCCATTGGAGAGCTTGACGCCCCTGGCCTCCAGGCCGGCCTTGAGCGCCGGCGAGAACCCGTCGACCTCGGCGGCGTAGAAGCTGCCGCCGGCGATCATGTTGGGGAGCGCGATGGCCTCCTGCATCGGCATCTTCCAGTCCAGCACGCCCACCAGCGCCTTGAGCGTGTAGGCCAGGATCGACGGTCCACCCGGCGAGCCCACGGCCGCCACGAACCGCCCCTGCCGGTCCAGCACGATGGCCGGCGACATCGACGAGCGCGGCCGCTTGCCCGGCGCCACGGCGTTGGCCGCCGGCGCCCCGTCACGGTCCTGCGGCGTAAAGCTGAAGTCGGTGAGCTGGTTATTCAGGAAGAAGCCGTGGACCATCCGGCCCGAGCCGAAGATGCTCTCCACCGTCGTGGTCATCGAGACCACGTTGCCCCATCGGTCCACGACGACGAAGTGGGTGGTGCCGCCCGGCTCGCGGGTGGTGTCAGGCGCGCGCGGGCCGGCGCCCTTCGGCGTGCCGGGGCCGACGCTGGCCGCCGCTTCGGGCCCGATCAGCCTGGCGCGCTCCGCGAGGTAGGCCCTGTCGAGCAGGCCCTCGGTCGGGACCTCCACGAAGTCGGGGTCGCCGACGTAGCGGTCGCGGTCGGCGTACATCAGCCGGCTGGCCTGGCTGAACAGATACCAGCCCTCGGCGTCGTTGCGATGGCGCCCGATGTCGGTGTTCTCGAGGATGCCGAGGCCCTCCAGCACGCCCGGCCCGCCCGACGGCGCCGGCGGCAGGCAGACCACGTAGACCCGGTAGGGCCGGCAGAGCGCGGGCGACGACTTGGGCTTGTAGGCCTTCATGTCGGCCAGGGTCAGCGACCCGGGCATCGCGCCCTCGTGGACCCGGTCCACGATGGCCTGGGCGATCTCGCCCTCCAGCAGCGCCTTCGGCCCTTCGGCGGCGATCTTGCGCACCGTCGCGGCGTAGGCCGGGTTCCTGAAGAGGTCGCCGGCCTGCACCTTCTGGCCGTCGGTCTTGGTGAAGTACGTCACCGCGTCGGGCTGCGAGGCCTGGGGCGCGCGGCTGGCGGCGGCGGCGGCCATGCGGCCCGGGACCGGGAACCCCTGGTCGGCCAGCCGCTCGGCCTCGCCGAACAGGTCCTTCCAGGCCAGCCTGCCGTGCGCCTTCTGGGCCATCGCCAGCATGGCGACCGCGCCGGGCACGCCGGTCGAACGGCCGCTGACGATCGCGGCGCCCTTGCCCAGCGGCTTGCCGTCGTCGCCGTAGAAGAGCGTGGGCGTCGCGCCCGCCGGGGCCGTCTCGCGGCCGTTGTAGGCGGTCACGGCCCTGGTCCTGGCGTCGTAGAACACCATGAACGCCCCGCCGCCGAGCCCCGAGCTCTGCGGCTCGACGAGCCCGAGCACCGCCTGCACGGCCACCGCCGCGTCGGCCGCCGTGCCGCCGGCGCGCAGGACCTTCAGCCCCGCCTCCACGGCCATCGGGTTGGCGGCGGCCACCATGGCCTTGGCGCCAGCCGGCTGCGCGGCGGGTTTCGCGGGGGTTCGCGCGGCGGTGTCCTGCGGCACGGCGCAGGCGGAAACGAAAGCGGCCAGGGCCAGCGGCAGGAACGGTGACTTCACGGGACGGGCAGGCTCCTCGACAGCGACCGCGACCATAGCGACCTTGGCCGCGTGGACAACACGCGCCGGAGCGTGCGAGGTCCGCGGATGGCTGAAGACAGGGCGGCCACGGGCCCGCGCAACCTCATCACCGACGTGCCGGGCCTGAAGGTCGGGCAGGCCGAGGACATGGCCGTCCGCACGGGCGTCACGGTGATCCTCCCCGACGCGCGCGCCGTCTGCGCCTGCGACGTGCGCGGCGGCGCGCCCGGCACCCGCGAAACCGATGCGCTGGCGCCCGAGAACCTGGTCGACGCGGTGGACGCCGTCGTCCTGTCGGGCGGGTCGGTCTACGGCCTGGCCGCCGCCGACGGCATGGTGAACTGGCTGGGCGCGCGGGGCCGTGGGTTCGGCCTGGTCGACGGCATCCCGAAGTCGCCGGTGGTCCCGGCGGCCATCCTGTTCGACATCGCCAACGGCGGCGACAAGGGCTGGGGCGAGGATCCGCCCTATCGCGCGCTGGGCCGCGCCGCGATCGAGGCGGCCGGCCTGGACTTCGCCCTGGGCGCCGCGGGCTGCGGGACCGGCGCGATGGCGGGAGGGCTGAAGGGCGGGACCGGCTCGGCCTCGGCCGTGACGGCGGACGGCTACACGGTGGGCGCGGTCGTCGGCGTCAACTGCTGGGGCTCGGTCGTGGCGCCCGGCGGCCGCACGTTCTGGGCCGCGCCGTTCGAGGTGGGCGACGAGTTCGGCGGCCTGGGGCCCGCGGGCCTCTCGGGTCCGCCCGACGACTGGGGCCCCGCCAAGCGTCCGGCCGACCAGCGCAACACCACCATCGCCTGCGTGGCGACCGACGCGGTCCTCACCCCCGCCCAGGCGCGGCGCCTGGCGATCATGGCCCAGGACGGCCTCGCCCGCGCCATCCGTCCCGTCCACGCCCCCTTCGACGGCGACGTCGTCTTCGCGCTTTCGACAGGCCGCAGGCCCCTCGCGGAGCCGGACGCCCATACGCTGGCGCGGCTGGGCGCGCTCGCCGCCGACGTCCTGGCGCGCGCCGTCGCCCGCGGCGTCTTTGAAGCCACACCGTGGCCGGGCTCGTATGTGTCCTGCTGGCGGGACCTACCCCTGCAGGGAGGGCGCTGGTAGTTTCGCAGAACGGGTTAGTTCAGGAGAGTCCTTCATGCGTCATGGACGCCGTCTCGCGCTCGTCGCAGGCATCGCCGCGCTGGCCACCGCCGCCTCCGCCCAGCAGAAGGTCACCGGGCCGGTCGCCGTCTATTGGATGAGCGCCCAGACCCAGACCGGGTTCGGCATGCCGGCCGCGGGCGGCGGCGGCCAGCCCGACGCGGGCGCCATGATGCGGGCGATGATGGGCGGCGGCGGGGGCGGCGCGATCAAGTCGCTGACCCTGCAGCTCGGCTCCAGCCAGGCCCCCGGCGGCGCGCCGGCCGCCGAGCACCTGCCGCCCTCGGCCCTGCAGGCCGGTCAGAGCCTGCCGCTGGTCACGCCCCGGACCACGCCCGTCCGCCAGGAGGAGCCCGGCCAGATCCCGCGCGAGTACCAGAAGCCCCGCGGCAAGATGCTGATCTTCTGGGGCTGCGGCGAGCGCGCCCGGCCGGGGCAGCCGGTGGTGATCGACTTCGCCACCATGGCCAGCAACCCGACCGCCGCGGCCGGCATGTTCCGCGGCATCGACTACCGCCCGATGCAGCCGCCGTCGCCCAGCCGCAACCGGACCTACGGCGACTGGCCGAACGAGAAGACGCGCACGACGGTGCCGTCCAACGGCTCGCTCATCGGCCCGCACACCGTCCAGGGCAACTACAGCCCCGAGATCAGCTTCATGCTCGGCGAGGACCAGGACTTCCTGGGCGCGCTCAACCTCAACACCAACGCCAGGAACGCCGCCGGCGGCGTCGATCTCGGCTGGAACCTGGTCGGTAACGCCCAGGCCTATCTGGCGACCGCCGTGGGCGGCGCGGGCCAGGACACGGTGGTGATGTGGTCCTCGTCCGAGACCCAGTCGGCCGGGTTCTCGATGCCCGACTACCTCTCGGGGGGCGACATCACCCGCCTGGTGGCCAACAAGACCCTGATGGGCCCCGCCACCCGCACCTGCAAGGTGCCGAAGGAGGTGCTCGACGCCATGAGCGGCGGGGGCGGCATCGTGCAGCTCGCGGCCTACGGCGGCGAGGCCAACTTCGTCTACCCGCCCCGGCCCACCGACCCGAAGGTGACCTGGAACCAGCAGTGGGCCGTGAAGGTCCGCTACCGCTCCGCCACCGGCGGGATGCTGGGCATGGCCATGCCGCAGATGGGCGGCGGCCGGCAGGCGGGCGGCTATCCCGGCGCGCCTCCGGGCCAGCAGCCGCCCCCGGGCCAGCAACCGCCGAAGGCGCCCACGGCGGGCGATATCCTGCGCCAGGGCATCCTGGGCGGCCTGCCGTTCCCGCGCCGCTAGCGGGTGCGGCCGGGCGCGGAAAAAGGCGCGGAAGGGGGCTTGCGCTCCCTCCGCCCTGCAACTAGGTTCCGCGCCCTCGCCGAAAGGCCAGACGCGCCCGTAGCTCAGCTGGATAGAGCATCAGACTACGAATCTGAGGGTCGGACGTTCGAATCGTTCCGGGCGCGCCATTTCTTCCTTGTTTTTATTAAGCTTTTCCACTCGTCGGGCTGTCGGGTTCTGAGCAGATACCGCTTGGGCACCGAACGAGCGCCGAGCGACGATTTGGGCCGCTCCCAAGAGCGGCGAACCGCCCTACCTTGATGCGATCGTAGTTCCGGTTATGTTCCATTTGGGGGCGTGACACGGAGAACGTCGTGGGATGACTCATGGACCGAAGCGCCAACATGGCGCGTATCCGCTCGAAGAACACCGGGCCCGAGCTGCGGGTTCGGAAGGCGCTTCACCGCCTGGGCTATCGGTTTCGTGTCCACCGGCGAGACCTGCCGGGGACGCCGGATATCGTTCTCCCTCGGCACAGGACCGCCGTTCTGGTTCACGGATGCTTTTGGCACAGGCATCCTGAC
>NZ_JAEUMO010000128.1 GCF_016793285.1 Phenylobacterium sp. | reverse complement strand
CCGGCCGGGGTTGCGGTCGAGCATCGCCAGGATCGCCGCGGCGGCCACCAGGCCGTCGTCGTAGCCGCGGCCGATCGGCGGATTGAAGAAGAAGTGGCCGCTCTTCTCGAAGCCGGCCAGGGCGCCAAGCTCGGCGGTCTTGCGCTTGATGTAGCTGTGGCCGGTCTTCCAGTAGACAGTCTTGGCGCCGTTGGCGGCCAGCACGGGGTCGGTGGCGAAGAGGCCGGTGGATTTCACGTCGACCACGAAGGTCGCGTCCTTGTGCAGGGCCGACAGGTCGCGGGCCAGCATCAGGCCGATCTTGTCGGCGAAGATCTCCTCGCCCTCGTCGTCCACCACCCCGCAGCGGTCGCCGTCGCCGTCGAAGCCCAGGCAGAGGTCGGCCCCATGCTCGCGGACGGCCTTGGCCATCTCGGTGAGCATGTGGTGGTCCTCGGGGTTGGGATTGTACTTCGGGAAGGTCCAGTCGAGGTCGCAGTCCATCTCGATGACCTCGGCCACGCCCATCCGGCGCAGTCCCTCGGGTGCGAAGGCCCCGGCGGTGCCGTTGCCGCACGCGGCGATCACCTTCAGCGGGCGCTTCAGGCTGACGCGCGCCGCGGCGTCGGCGATGTAGCGCTCGGCCACGCCGTCGATGTGGGCCAGCGAGCCGTTCGGACGCTGCTTCCACCTGCCGCCCAGCACGATCTCCTTGAGGCGGCCCATCTCGTCGGGGCCGAAGGTGAGCGGTCGCTGCGCGCCCATCTTGACGCCGGTCCAGCCGTTCTCGTTGTGGCTGGCGGTCACCATGGCCACGCAGGGGGCGTCCAGGTCGAACTGGGCGAAGTAGGCCATCGGCGAGACGGCGAGGCCGATGTCCAGCACCTCGCAGCCGGCGGCGACGAGGCCGATGGTCAGCGCCTGCTTGATGGAGAGCGAGTAGCTGCGGAAGTCGTGGCCGACGACGATGCGCTTCTGGCCCATCTCGTGGATCAGCGTGCCGAGGCCCAGGCCCAGCGCCTGGACGCCCAGCAGGTTGATCTCGGGCCCGAACAGCCAGCGCGCGTCGTATTCCCGGAAGCCGGTGGCCTTCACCAGCGGGGCGTTCTCGTACTCGAAGGTGTTGGCGACGAGGTCGGCACGGGGGGCGGGCAGCATCGGAACTCCGGGCAACGCGTGTCGGCGGCGTGTTTAGCCGCGGGATAGTGGGGGCGCCACTGCGGAAGGCTTAACGCGCGAGCGCGCCCAGGCGGCAGGCGCTACATCACCCCGGCGCGGAGCAGGTCGTGGACGTGCAGGATGCCGACCGGCTTGCCCCCTTCGACCACGAAGAGGACGGTCACGGCGGGGGGCGGGTCGCTCATCAGGGCCAGGGCTTCGCCGGCCAGCATGCCGGGCGGGGCGGTCTTCCTGGGACCGGGCGTCATCACCTCGCCGGCGGTGTGGTCCAGAAGGCCCACGATGTGGCGGCGCAGGTCGCCGTCGGTGATGGCGCCCAGAAGCACGCCCCTGGGATCCACGACTCCGACGATCCCCCAGCGCTTCTCGCTCATCACCAGCAGCGCCTCGCGCATCGGCGTCTGCGGCGCCACCAGCGGCAGCTCCTCGCGGCCGTGCATCAGGTCGGCGGCGGTGCGCAGCAGGGCGCCCAGCTTCCCCCCGGGGTGGAAGACCTTGAAGTCCTTCGGCTGGAACCCGCGCCGCTCCAGCAGCGCCACGGCCAGTGCGTCGCCCAGCGCCATCTGCAGGGTGGTCGAGGTGGTGGGCGCGTTGACCGCGTCGGCGGCCTCGGGGGCGTCGGGCAGTTGCAGCACGATGTCGGCGGCCAGCCCCAGCGCGCTCTCCCGCCCGGTGGTCATGCCGATCAGCGGGATATGGAAGCGCGCCGCATAGGCGATGATGTCGGCCAGCTCGCGGGTCTCTCCGGTCTTGGAGAGCGCCAGGATCACATCGTCCTGGCCGATCATGCCGAGGTCGCCGTGGCTGGCCTCGCTGGGGTGGACGAACATCGCCGCCGAGCCGGTGGAGGCGAGCGTCGCGGCGATCTTGCGCGCCACGTGGCCGGACTTGCCGATGCCGGTGCAGACGATCCGGCCTTTCGCCGTGAACAGGGCCTCGACGGCGGCGGCGAAGCTCTCGTCCAGCTCGGCGGCCAGCCGGGCCAGCGCCTCGGCTTCCGTCTCCAGCACGCGGCGGCCGACGGCGATGGTGTCGTTGCTCGTCATTGCGGCAGGGTCATTGCGATGGCGCGATGGCCTGGTTCTGGATCGTGCGGACCGCCTGGCGCGCCTGGTCGACGCGCTTCTGGGCGGCCTCGGTCTCGGCGCGCATCTTGGCCTGCATCTCGGCCGAGCGCAGCACCGGCTCGTGCCCGAACGGCGCCGGCGAGCGGTCGCCCAGCCCCTGCGGCCAGACGAGGGCCAGCGCCACAGCGGCGATCGCGCCGACGACGAGCAGGCCCAGGTAGAAGCGGTCGAACATGGCCCCGCTATAGCTCGCGTCGGGTTGACGGGGTAGGCCCCGGCGCCCTAGCCGGACGCTCCGACCAGAGGAGCCGCCGCCTTGCCGACCCTGATCCTGCTGCGCCACGGCCAGAGCCAGTGGAACCTTGCGGACCGCTTCACCGGCTGGGTGGACGTCGACCTGACCGCGCAGGGCGAGGCCGAGGCGAAGAAGGGCGGCGAGTTGATCGAGGCTGACGGCATCGCCATCGACCGGGTGTTCACATCGGTGCTCACGCGGGCGATCCGCACGTCATGGCTGGCGCTGGCCGCCGCGGGCCAGGTGTTCGTGCCCGAGGTCAAGGACTGGCGGCTGAACGAGCGCCACTACGGCGGCCTGACCGGCCTCAACAAGACCGAGACCGCCGCCCGGCACGGCGCCGACCAGGTGAAGGTGTGGCGGCGCAGCTACGACATCCCGCCGCCCGAGATGGCGCCCGGCGGCGAGTTCGATTTCTCGAAGGACCGCCGCTACGCCGGCGCGAGCCTACCGGCGACCGAAAGTCTGAAGACGACGCTGGAGCGGGTGGAGCCCTACTGGAACGCCGACATCGCGCCCTGCCTGAAGGCCGGCGAGACGCTCCTGGTCGCTGCGCACGGCAACTCGCTGCGCGCCATCGTGAAGCTGCTGTTCGGCGTGTCGGACGACGACATCGTGGGCGTCGAGATCCCGACGGGCAATCCGCTGGTCATCGAGCTGGACGCGAACCTGAAGCCGACCTCTGCGCGCTACCTCGACGCCGACAGGGCCACCGCCATCCCCGCGGTCTGAGCGGGAACGCGCAAGCCCGCGATGCGCCGGGGCGTCACGCGCAGCTCACGGCGAACCATGGCGATGAAGGCGCTGGCCGAGCCGTAGCCCAGTGCGATGGCGGCTTCGGTCACCGACACGCCCTCGGCCATCAGTTGCCGGGTCAGCAGCAGGCGCAGACGCCGGCGCCACTCGGCGAATCCCATGCCGGCCTCGGCCGGGAAGTGGCGGATGAACGAGCGGCGGCTCATGCCGGCCACACGGGCACAGTTCGTCGATGCCGCGGGCGTCGGTCGGGTCGTTCTGCAGCGCATCGGTGACGCGCAGCGGCGACACCTCGATCGCGAAGTCGAGCGCGCGGGAAGGCGGATCGGGATAGGCAGGGCTCATGCGCGCCTTCGCCGCCCTCGCTCATCCGCCGTTGGCCCGTCTCTGGGCCGGGTTGTCGCTGGCGGCTATCGGCGACCAGTTGCAGCGGATGGCGGTGATCTGGATCGCTGTGCAGCTCGCGGGTTCGAACGCCGGCTTCGTCGCATCGGCCGAGATGGGCGCGGTGCTGGTGGTCGCG
This sequence comes from Phenylobacterium sp., assembly GCF_016793285.1. GTDB lineage: Bacteria > Pseudomonadota > Alphaproteobacteria > Caulobacterales > Caulobacteraceae > Phenylobacterium. Next base: position 60,294 of record NZ_JAEUMO010000128.1, on the reverse strand, counting down.
CTCTTCGCTGGCGCCTGGACGGAGCGCTGGGACCACCGTCGCACGATGATCGCCACCGACCTGATCCGGGCGGTGCTGGCGCTGATCCCGGTGGCCGCCTGGCTGACGGGCCGGCTGGATCTCTGGACCGTGGTGATCCCGTCGGTGGCGCTGGCAGGCCTGCGCGGCGTGTTCGATCCCGCGCTTCAGGGCAGCCTGCCGCGGCTCGCCAGCGAGCCGCGGCTGCTGGTCAGCGCCAACGCGCTGATGGACGCCACCCAGCGCATCGCGCGGCTGGTGGGGCCGGGTGTCGCCGGCGCTCTGGCGGCCGTGATGCCGGCCGTGGGCCTCATGGCGATCAACGCCGCCTCGTTCGTGGCCTCGGCGCTCGCGGTCGGCAGCCTGAAGCGCGAGCTGCCGCGCCAGACCCATGACGCGTCGCGTTCGCGCAGGGAGATGCTGCTGGTGGGCGTGCGTGCGGTTCGCGCCCAGCCGATCTTCCTGTGGCTGCTGGCGCTGGGCGCGGTCATGTCCGGGTTCTGGATGGTGGCGCTGTGGCTCTGCGTTCCGCTGATCGTCCAGACGAGCGGCCTGACCGCTTTCGGCCTGGAGGGCCTGGCCGTCGTGGGGCTGATCACCGGCGCCTACGGGGCCGGCAACGTCGCCGGCAACCTCTTCGTCGGCGGCGTGGAGATCCGGCGGCCGCTGCGGATGGTGTTCGGCGGCAACGTGATCGTGGGTTCGGGCCTGGCGATGGCGGGCGTCGCCGCGCTGCTGGCGCCCCAGCCGCTCATCGCGCCGATGATGATGGCGGGCTGCGCGTTTGCGGCGTTCGGCGGACCGATCTGCGACGTGCCGGCCGCCACACTGCGGCAGACGGTGTTCGCCGCCCACGAGGTTCCGGCGGTCTATCGCCTGCTCATCGTCTTCGACTGGGGCGGGATGACGCTGGCCACCGCGCTCGCGCCCTTCGTGCTCGGGCTCGCCTCGCCGGCCGCCGTGATGGTGGCGAGCGCGGTCGGCATGGCCCTGGTCTCGGTGGCGGGCTTCCTGCGCCGCGACCTCGGCGTCTACGACGGCGCCTTCGCAACGCCGCGGCAAAGCCCCATGCTGGCGGAATGACCGACGAAGACGCCATGCGCCGCGCCATCGCGCTGGCCGCGACCCGTGTGGGGCTGACGGCCGAGAACCCGCCCGTCGGGTGCGTGATCCTGAACGGCGACGAGGTGGTGGGCGAGGGCGTCACCGGCGAGGGCGGTCGCCCGCACGCCGAGGAGCTTGCGCTGGCTCAGGCCGGCGACCGGGCCCGCGGCGGCGTCGCCTACGTCACCCTCGAGCCCTGCGCCCGGCGCTCGGCCGGCGGCGTCCCGTGCAGCGCGCGGCTCGTCGACGCCGGTGTGGCCCGCGTGATCTTCGCCTGTGCGGATCCGTCCGTGTTCGCGGCCGGCGATGGCGCGCGTCGGTTGCAAGACGCCGGCATCGAAGTAAACCAGGGGTTGCTCACCGCCGAGGCCGCCGCGCTGCTCGGCGGCTACGCGCCGGCCGGGCCCCCGGAAAGCCGCCGTTAATCGACCGCGCCTAACATGGTTCACAGGTTCTTCTCTCAGCCCGCCGGACCATGTCGCCCCCTGCTGTCGCCAGCACGCGCACCCTCGTCCAGACCCGCCTGACCCAGGCCGAGGTCGACGCCATCTGTGCGAAGCACGACCGGCTGTGGAGTTCGAAGCCGGGCGGCGCCCGCGCGGTGTTCGCGTTCAAGGATCTGTCCGGCACGGATCTGCACGGCCGCAACCTCTGCGACGCCGACTTCACGGGCGCGCTCCTCAGCGACTGCGACTTCAGGGGCGCGCGGCTCGACAACGCCACGCTCTTCTGCGCCGATCTGACCAGCGCCGACATGCGCGAGGCCTCGCTGCGGCGCGCCGACCTGCGTGGCGCCAGCATGCGCAACGTCAACCTGACCGGCGCCGACCTGTTCGAGGCCGACCTGCGCGAAGGCACCCTCGCCGCAGCCGACCGCCAGTTCGGCTTCCGCAAGCTCGAGACCGGGGCGGCGCACCTCGGCGAACTTCAGGGCGCGATCCTGGCGGGCGCAAACCTCGAGCGCTCGCGCCTCTCGGGCGCCGTCGCCGTGCGGGCCGACTTCACCGACGCGATCCTCAAGGACGCGAAGCTGATCCGCGCCAACCTGAAGCAGGCCTCCCTTGCGGGCGCGAACCTGTCGGGCGCCGACCTCTCGGGCGCGGACCTGGCCGGGGCCGACCTGCGCGACGCGATCCTGGTCGGCGCGCGCACGGTCGCGTGGAACGTCTCCGACGCGAACCTCACCGGCGCGCTGACCGACGATCCGGTCGGCCGGGCGCTGTCGGACCTGCCCTACGCCCAGATGATCGAGGACCACGCCCGTTGGTGCGAGACCGGCGGCGGGGAGGGCAAGCCCTCGTCCTTCGACAACGCCGACCTGCGCGCCCTGGGCTCGATCCGCGGCTACAACCTGACGGCGCTCTCGGCCAAGGGCGCGACGTTCTACGGCCTCGACATGGAGGGCGTGCAGCTCCAGGGCGCGCACCTGGAAGGCGCCGACCTGCGCAACTGCATCCTGCGCCGGGCCGACCTGCGGGGCGCCCGCCTCGTGGGCGCGAAACTCTCCGGCGCCGACCTGCGCGACGCCCAGATGGGTCCGCTGCTGCTGGGCGCCGACCGCGTGCTGCCGTGCAACCTGACCGGCGCGCAGGTCAAGGGCGCCGACCTCTCCAGCGCCGACCTGCGCCACGCCTTGTTCGCCGACGCCGACGTCAGCCGTTCGAACTTCACCGGCGCGCTGCTGAAGCAGGCCGACTTCAGCCAGGTCTCCCACCGCCAGGGGGCCCGCGGCCTCGACGACGTGATCTGACGCGGATGGTCCGGCTGCAGACGTCGTCAGAGGAGCCGTTCCTCCCGGGCCGCCGCAAGCTCTCCGAGGGCGAACTCGCCATCCTGCTGGACGGCCATGCGCGCCATCTCGCGGGCAAGGGCGGCAAGCGCGCCGCGCTGCCTTTCGTCAATTTCTCGGGCCTGAACCTCGCGGGCCGCCAGCTCGCGGGGGCGGACTTCACCGGCTCGGTGTTCGACGGCGCCGAACTCGCGGGCGCGAACCTCGCGGGGGCGATCCTGGCCGGCTGCGACCTGCGCGGCGCCGACCTGCGGGGCGCGAACCTTCGCAAGGCCGACCTGCGCGGCGCCTGCCTGCAGGCCGCCAACCTGGCCGGGGCCGACCTCACCGAGGCGGACTTCCGCCCCGGCGTCATCGGCCGCCCGCATCCGACCAAGGGCTTCCCGACCGTGGTCGAGGAAGGCCGCAGCGGTGAGATGGACGGCGCGAACCTCTCGGGCGCCACGCTGGACCGCTCGCTGCTCGACGGGCTCTACGCCGCGGCGGCCGACTTCTCCGACGCGTCGCTCAAGGGCGCGCGGATGCGCGACGCCAACCTGAAGGGCGCGAACTTCGCCGGCGCGCTGATGGCCGGCGCGGGGATGTCGGGCGCGGTCCTCGAGGATGCCGGGTTCGACGGCGCCGACCTCGCCGATGGCGCGCTGACCGGCGCCAGGACCCATGGCGCAAACCTCGCGGGCGCGGTCGAACCGCCGACGCGCGACGTCGTCGCGCGCTGCGCCAAGCTGGTCGAGCAGGCCCGCGCGCACGCGGCCTGGGTGGCCTCCGGCGGCGCCGAGGGGGCCCCGACGCGTCTCGACGACGCCGACCTGCGGCCCGCGGGCGATGCGCTGAAGGGCCTGCGCCTCACCGCCGTCAGCGCGAGAGGCGCGAACCTGGCGGGCCTCGACCTCACCGGCGTCCAGCTCCAGGGCGCGAACCTGGAAGCGGCCGACCTGCGTGGCGCGGTCCTGCGGAACGCCGACCTGCGCGGTTGCCGCCTCATGCGCGCCGACCTCACCCGCGCGGACCTCACCGACGCCGTGCTCTCGCCCCTGGCCCTCGGCGGCGACCGTTCGACGCCGGCCAATCTCACCGGCGCGCGGCTGCGCTACGCGAAGTTCGACGGCGCCGAGATCACCGGCGCGATCCTGCAGGACGCCGACACCCGCGGCGCCCGGCTCCCCAAATGAAGAAGGCGGCGCCCCCGCGAAGGGACGCCGCCTCGGTTCGACCGCCGGCTTCGCCGACAGCTCCCCCGATGGGGAGCAATCTGGCTTACGCGGCCTTTTCGCCTTCGATCAGGCTGCCTTGCGCGCCCGTGGTGATCGCGACGGTGCGCGGCTTCAGGGCCTCGGGCAGTTCGCGCTTCAGCGAGATCGACAGCAGGCCGTCGGCCAGGTTCGCGTCGGTGACGATCACGTAGTCTGCGAGTTGGAACCGGCGCTCGAAGTTACGCTCGGCGAGGCCGCGGTGGAGGTACTTGCGCGCTTCGTCGTTGGCGGCCTTGCGGCCGGCCACGGTGAGGAGGTTCTCCTTCACCTCGACGTTCAGCTCGTCGGGACGGAAGCCGGCGACCGCGATGTCGATGCGGTAGGCGTTCTCGTCGGTGCGTTCGATGTTGTAGGGCGGATAACCCGCGGCGCCGTCGGCGGCGGCGGTTTCCAGCAGGTTCGCCAGGCGGTCGAAGCCGACGACGGAGCGATAGAGGGGAGCGAAATCGATCGTACGCATGGGTTCACATCCTTCTTGCAAAGCAAGGTTGCGTTGTTTGCGTTGGACCTGTGACGACCCGGATTCGGCGTCGCCGGCAGCCCAAGGAGGCCCGGACATCCAGCGCCTCCGCCCGATGAGTTAGGTGGCGCGATTTGAGCGTTCAAGGGGCCGTCCCGCGACGTTTGCGCAGCCTGGCCCTTTCGGCGGTCAGCTTGGTCCGAGGTCGGGAAGCCGCGGCAAGAGTCTCGAGCATTCGACGGTTCAAGCGAACCGTCGAATGCACTAGCTTCGCGGACCCCTGAAGACGCTCCCTGGAGGACTCCATGATCCGTCTCGCTTCGGCCGGCCTTGCGGCCCTTGCGGTCGTCGTCGGCTATGCGCCGTCCTACGCTGCCGACGCCCAGCTCGCCGCCGCCGTCGCCGGCGCGCAGCGCGCACCTGAGAACAAGGCCCGCGACGGCGCGCGCCATCCGGCCGAGACGCTGACGTTCTTCGGGCTCAAGCCCAGGCAGACGGTGATCGAGATCTCGCCCGGCGGCGGCTACTGGACCGAAATCCTGGCGCCCTACGCCAAGGCGACCGGCGGGACCTACGTCGCCACGGCCGCCGACCTCGCCAACCCCAGCCTGTCGGAAGGCGCCAGGCGCGGCCGCGCGGCGTTCGAGACGAAGTTCGGCGACCAGGCGAAGTACGGCGCGGTCCGTTACGTGAACTTCGGGACCCAGTCCGGGCCGCTGGGCGCGCCCAACTCGGCCGACCTCGTGATGACGTCGCGCAACATCCACAACTTCATGATGCAGAACATGCTCGACAAGGTGCTGAGGGACGCCCACGCGGTCCTGAAGCCGGGCGGCATCCTCGCCGTCGAGGAGCACCGCTCGGATCCGAGGCCCGAGCTGCCGGGCGTGAGCAACGGCTATGTCGCGACCGCGACCGTCATCGCCGCAGCCGAGAAGGCGGGCTTCCGCCTCGCCTCGACGTCCGAGGTCAACGCCAACCCGAAGGACACCAAGGACCATCCGTTCGGGGTCTGGACCCTGCCGCCCTCGCGCTGGACGACCGCCGGCGGGCGCGGCTCGGATCCCAACTTCGACCGCACGAAGTACGACGCGATCGGCGAGTCCGACCGGATGACGCTCACCTTCGTGAAGGGCGGCTGAGGTCCCGCGACCTCCGCGGGCTTTGACGCGACCCCCGCCAGCGGGTAGCCCTGCCGCGGGGGGCGTCGCGAGAGGGGGTGGCGCGCCCATGATCACCGTTTCACGCCGCGGGCTCCTCGCGGGCGCCCTTGCGCTGGCCGGCTGCCGGGACAGGCCCGCGACGCCCGGGGTTGCGCCGGCGACCAGCATCGCTGCGGCGGTCGCCGGGCCGTGGCGTCCGGCCGCCGACCGCGTGCGGGACCGCTTCCGCCATCCCGCCGAGAGCCTCGCGTTCTGGGGTCTGAAGCCTGGCGCGACGGTGGTCGAGTTCTGGCCTGGCGCCGGCTGGTACACCGAGATCCTGGCGCCGTTCCTGGCTGCGACGAACGGTCGGCTCTATGCCGCGCACCTGCAACCGGGCGACACCGCCGACGCCTCGGCGCGCGACGTCGTGCAGGCGTTCCAGGCCCACTTCGCCGACGAGAGGCTGTACGGAAAGATCGCGCTCACCGCGTTCGGGCCGACCAGCGGTCCGGTCGCGCCGGCCGGCAGCGCCGACCTCGTCCTCTTCCTGCGCAACCTGCACAACTGGATGGCGGCCGGCGTCGCCGAGAAGGCGTTTCGCGATGCGTTCCTGGCGCTGAAGCCCGGGGGTGTCCTGGGTGTCGAGGAGCATCGCGCCGCTCCCGGGCGCGTGCCCGACCTGCTGGCCGAGGACGGCTACGTCGACCAGGCATACGCCGTCCGGCTGGCGCAGGAGGCGGGCTTCCGGCTGGCCGCGAGCAGCGAGATCAACGCCAACCCCAGGGACACCCGCGACCACCCCTTCGGCGTCTGGACCCTGCCGCCCGTGCGCCGCTCGTCGCCGCGGGGCGAGGCGTTCGATCCGGCCTTCGATCACGCGAAGTACGACGCCATCGGCGAGAGCGACCGGATGACGCTGAAGTTCGTCAAACCGAACTAACAGTGGTCACGGTGTGTTTACACGCGGGACGCGTGCGGCGAAGCTCGCGTGATTCACGAGAACCCGATGGGGACATGGCCACTCTCGAGGAGCTGACCGACAGGATCCGCCGCGCGGCGGAATCCGGGGCGGGGCTCTCCCGCACCGTCACGCTCGACCTGAAGGGCGAGGGCTACATCCATGTGGCCGGAGCAAGCGTGACCAACGAGGCCGCGCCCGCCGACCTCACCGTCCGCATCAGCCGCGCCGACCTCGAGAAGCTGGGCAAGGGCGAACTCAACCCCATGAGCGCGGTGATGACCGGACGCATGAAGCTTTCGGACATGGGGCTCGCGATGAGCCTGACGCCCGAGATCCAGGCCCTCTTCGAGAGGGCGGTCTAGAGCCCTCCGATGTTCGAGCCCGCCCCCCTCCTCGACATCCCCGAAGATCCCGTCCCGCCCGCCGGCGAGGCGGGCTGGTTCGTGGGCCTCGCCGGCGCGAAGCTGCGTGCGGCCGTGTTCCGCCCGGCGGGCAAGCCCCGCGGCTCCGTGGTGCTGTCCGGCGGTCGCACCGAACCGATCGAGAAGTACTACGAGACCATCCGCGACTTCACGGATCGCGGCTTCGTCGTCCTCGCGCACGACTGGCGGGGGCAGGGGCTGTCGCAGCGGGAGCTGGCCGACCGGCTCAAGGGCCACGCCAAGGGCTACAAGCCGTTTCTCGAGGACTACAGGCGGCTGCTCGACAGCCACGAGGACCGGCTGCCGAAGCCGTGGATCGCGGTGGGCCACTCGATGGGCGGATGTCTGACGCTGCTGGCGCTGGCGAATGGCGAGCGGCGCTTCGCCGGCGCCTGCCTGTCGGCGCCGATGCTGGGCCTGCAGTTCGGCAAGTACTCGATCGGGACGGCGGCGATGCTGACGCGGCTGTCGCTGACCTTCGGCCGCGCCGGGCGATACATGCTGGGCCAGTCCGGGGCCCCGTTCGACGATACGTTCGAGGGCAACCCGCTCACACACGACCGCCGACGCTTTGCACGCTACCATGCGCAACTGAAGGCCAACAACGACCTGGCCCTGGGCGGGCCCACCTGGGGCTGGCTCGACTTCGCGCTGTCGGCCACAGCCTTCCTCGCCCGGCCCGAGCGGCTGCGCGGCGTGACCATTCCGGTCGAGATCGTCTCGGCCGCCGAGGACAAGCTGGTCGACAACGCCGCGCAAGCGGCCGCGGCCCGCAATCTGCCCCAGGGACGCCTGATCACCGTGCCCGGCGCCTACCACGAGATCCTGATGGAGACCGACGACATGCGTAACATCTTCCTGCGGGTGTTCGACGCGCTCACCGGCAAGACCGCGCCGAAGCCCACCGAGGCCCCGAAGCCGGCTGCGGCTCCTGCGCCGACCCCGGCGCCGGTGGCCAGGGCTCCCGAACCCGCCCCGGCGCCCGCGCCGACACCGGCCCCCGCCCCCGCCCCCGTGGCGGCCGCGCCGGCTCCGGCGGCGGCCAAGCCCGCGGCGCCGAAGCCGGCAGCCAGGAAGCCCGCGGCCAGGAAGGCGCCGGCCGCAAAGAAGGCTGCGCCCGCCAAGGCCGCGCCCGCGCCGGCGAAGGCTGTCGCTCCGAAGGCTGCCACCCCCAAGGCGGCGGCGAAGCCTGCGGCCAAACCCGCGACGGCGAAGAAGGCTCCGGCGGCCAAGAAACCCGCGGCGCCCAAGCCGGCTGCGAAGCCCGCCACCGCCAAGGCTGCGCCGAAGGCCGCCAAGCCCGCTCCCGCGAAGCTTGCTCCCGCCAAGCCTGCGGCCTCCAAGGCTGCGGCTGCGAAGCCTGCGGCCAAGCCGGCTGCGGCGAAGAAAGCCCCCACCGCCCCCAAGCCGGCGCCCAAGCCCGCGGCCAAGCCGGCCGCGGCTGCGAAGCCTGCGGCGGCCAAGGCGTCCGCCCCGAAGCAGCCCGCCGCCGCGAAGAAGGCCGCCGTTCCGAAGAAGCCCGCGGCCAGGAAGGCGCCGGTCAAGAAGTAGGGGTCAGTTCGCCGATCGCCTGAGCGCGACCAGCGCCTCGTCGAGGCAGGCGCGGTCGCCGGCGATCACGATCTGTCCGCCGTTCGGTCCCACGGGCTCGCCGCGCCAGTCGGTGGTGAGCCCGCCCGCGCCGGCCACGACGGGAATCGCCGCGTCGATGTCCCAGGCCTTGAGGCCCGCCTCGATCACCATGTCCATCGTGCCCGCCGCCACCATGGCGTAGGCGTAGGCGTCGCAGCCCAGCCGCGCGAGGCGGGCGGCGGCCCGCACCTGCGTCCAGGCGCCCAGTTCGGCGCCGCTGAAGCAGGCCTCGGGATCGGTGGTGGCGATGATCGCGCCGGTCAGCCTGGGACAGGGCCGCACCCTGAGCGGTCGCTCGCCCTGCGCCGTCACCAGCCGCGAGCCGCCGGCGTGGCCGATGTAGACCTCGCCGAGATAGGACTGGCCGATGGAGCCCAGCACGGGCTTCCCCTGGAAGCGCAGGCCGATGAGGGTGGTCCAGAGGGGCAGCCCCGCGATGAAGGCGCGCGTGCCGTCGACGGGATCGAGGACCCAGACGAACTCGGAGTCCGCCCGGTCCTCGCCGTACTCCTCGCCGATGACGCCATGGTCGGGATAGCGCTCGGCGATGAGCTCGCGGATGGCGCGCTCGGCGCCCTTGTCCGCTTCGGTCACGGGGTCGAAGCCGATCTCGTACTTGTTTGAGAGCCCGTGCTCGCCGCGGAACAGGGGGAGGATGGCCTCCGCGGCGGCGCGGTTGAGTTCGAGCAGGAAGGAGTCGAGCTCGGCCAGGCGGGTCTCTGGGAGGAGGGCGGTCATGCGACCGCCATACCCCGCCGCGGCGGAAGTCCTAAGCTTCGATCTCGCCGTTCATCGCCTTGGCGAGGTCCAGCAGGCGGCGGCGGGGCCGTTCGCCGAGCTGGTAGTAGGCGTGGATCAGGTCCTGGGTCTCCTTGGAGGCCAGGGTCTCGCTCGTGGAGGAGGTTTCACGCTCCAGGTGCTCGCGCTGATCGCGGGTCAGACCTTCGTAGAAGTAGCTGACGGGGACCTCCAGCACCTCGGCGAGCTGCCACAGGCGGGCCGCCGACATGCGGTTGGCCGCACATTCGTACTTCTGGATCTGCTGGAAGCGGACCCCGCAGGCGTGCGCCAGCTCCTGCTGGGTCAGGCCCAGCAGACGGCGGCGTCGACGCAGGCGCCGGCCCAGGTGGATGTCGATCTCGTCCATGGAATCCCCGACCATGATTTCCCTTTGTCCCGGTTCGGGACTCCGTGGTTGAGACATCGCAAGTCGCACGCCAGCAGCCTCCATTGCCGAACGCGGGCGGCCGCACCTAAGAAGGTAAATGGCCGCACGTAACCATTCATACGTGACAGAACTTGTTTGGATGCTGGAGGCCGCGTTATTTGACGCGTTTCGGGCGCTCGCCCGCCTCTTTCCCATTGATTATGTATCAAATTCCGGCGCCTGGCTATGTCGGAGGCTCGGGCCGCTGACCACCGCTCATCGCGTGGCGGAAAGGAATATCCGGATCGCCTTTCCTCACCTCACTGACGCCGAGGTCAAGACTCTCCTCCAGGAACAATGGACTGAACTGGGTAGATCGCTAGCCGAGTTCGCGATCCTCGACCGTGTTGTAGCCGACGAATCGCGGCTTGCCATCGAGGGGGAGGCCCTGCTGGGCGCAATCGCCGCAGGGGAACGGCCGGTCGTGTTCATTTCCGGCCACTTCTCCAATTTCGAGATGATGGCGGCGGCGATGGTCCGCTGCGGCGTGCGGGTGCAGGTGACCTATCGCGCCATGAACAACCCGCGCATGGACGAGCGCGTCCGGCGCACCCGGTTCAGCTACGGCGTGCGGATGTTCGCGCCCAAGGGGCTGGAGGGCGCGCGCGAACTGATGCGGGCCATCGGCCGGGGCGAGTCCGTCGCGCTGCTGAACGATCAGAAGTTCAACGGCGGCGTCGAGGTCCCGTTCTTCGGCGTTCCGGCCATGACCGCGCCCGGCCCCTCCACCTTCGCGCTCCGTTTCGGGATTCCGATCCAGCCGCTGAGCGTCCAGCGGACCGGACCGGGCGCGCGGTTCAGGGTGGTGGTTCACGAGCAGATGGTGCTGGAGGCCACCGGCGACCGCGACGCCGACATCCACGAGGGCGTCCGCCGCATCACCGCCTTCATCGAGGATCGCGTGCGCGCGCGGCCCGCCGAGTGGTTCTGGGTCCACCGCCGGTGGCCGAACGAAGTCTATCGCAGATAGGCGTGCCTCCCGCATACCGCGGGAAGGGAGCGCTTCGCTAGCGCTGCGTCTCCTGCCAGCGCTTCAGGGACTCGGCGGGGCCGGCGTAGGCCTCCTGGAGTTCGGCGCTCCAGTAGCGGAGCTGCTCCAGCGGGATCTTCTGGCCGGTGACGGCGCAGAGCACATAGCGGCCCGGCTTCAGCACGGCGTAGTCGCCGTCGCCGTAGTGCAGCCTGGCCTGGTCGGCGCCGAGGTTCCGGTCGTGGGCGTTCATGAGCGCCTATCTAGTCCTTCTGCGCGTCTCAGAACAGATCGCCCTGATCGGCGGCGGGCGCCTTGCCCCTCCGCGCCGGTTTGCGTGCGATCGTCGGGTTGGCGCCGGGCTGGCCGTCGATGACCGCCTTGCGCTCGGTGCGGTCGCCGAACTTGATGGTCACCTGTTCGCCGTCGCCCAGCAGGCCGCCGTTGATGACCAGCGAGCCGTCGCCGCGTGTCACCAGGGCGAAGCCGCGATAGAGCGGCCGCTCGGGATCCACTGCCACGAACAGCTTCGAGACCGCCGACAGCCGCTCGGCCGCACGGTCCATGCGCCGGGCCGCCGCCGGCGGCAGGCGGGCGGCCAGGCCGTCCAGGCGCTGCCTCCACACCTGCTGCGGCCGCTGCAGCAAGAGCGGCGACAGGCGCGCCGAGACCGCCAGCAGGTCGCGCTCGTGCGCCGCCTGGTTCCGGGCCAGGCTGGCGGCGAGCCGGCCCGAGACGATGTCGAACCGCTGCTCGGCCAGCCGCAGCATGTCGGGCACGCGGGCGAGCGCCCGGCCGGCGTGCTCGATGCGCGTGCGGCGGTCCTCGACGACGCGGCCGCCGCAGCGATGCATGCGTCCGCCGAGATCGGAGATCAGCGCCCTGAGTTCCGCCAGCACCGGCGTCGCCATCTCGGCGGCGGCGGTCGGCGTCGGCGCGCGGCGGTCGGAGACGAAGTCGATGAGGGTGGTGTCGGTCTCGTGGCCGACGGCGCTGATGAGCGGGATCGTGCTCTCGGCCACAGTCCGGGCCAGGGCCTCGTCGTTGAAGGCCCAGAGGTCCTCCACCGAGCCGCCGCCGCGCGCCACGATCAGGACGTCCGGCCGTGGGACCCGCCCGCCGGGCTCCAGCGCGTTGAAGCCGCGGATGGCGGCGGCCACCTGCGCCGCCGCCTGCTCGCCCTGCACCACCACGGGCCAGACGATAACCCGGCACGGCCAGCGGTCGCGGATGCGGTGCAGGATGTCGCGGATCACGGCCCCGGTCGGGCTGGTCACCACGCCGACGACGGCCGGCATCGCCGGGATCGGCGTTTTTCGGGCCGCCTCGAACAGGCCCTCGGCGGCCAGCTTCTGCTTCAGCCGCTCGAGCTGGGCCAGCAGCGCGCCGATGCCGGCCACCTCCATCGTCTCGATGACGATCTGGTAGCGGCTGCCTTGCGGATAGGTGGTGATCTTGCCGGTGACGATCACCTCCAGCCCCTGCTCGGGCCGCACCGACAGGAACCGCGCCTGCGTCTTCCAGACCACGCCGTCGATCGCCGCGCGATCGTCCTTCAGCGTCAGGTAGATATGGCCGTTGGAGTGGTGGGTGACCTTCGACAGCTCCGCACGCAGCCGCACGAAGCCGTAGGCGTCCTCCAGCGTCCGCTTCAGCGCGAAAGCCAGCTCCGAGACGGAGTAGGGCCGGGCATTGCCGGTCTCGTCGGTCAGGGCGGTGGCGTCGGTCATCTATCGTCCAGTCCCACCTCTGCCGGGGAGGTGGCCCGAAGGGCCGGAGGGGCTTCGACTCGAGACAGGTTGAGCGGCGAGTCCCCGTGAACGGAAGGATTGCAGTCGAGAGGAGCGCGCGGAAGCCCCCTTCGCCCGCGGGAGCTCCCCGCGGGAGAGCAAAGAAAGAGACGCGCCCGGGACCTGAGGCTCCAGGAGCTTCGGTTCCGGTCGCGTCTCCCATCCCCAACGGATAGTCAGTCCGCTCTCCGCGGATCAGATGTAGCGGCGCAGGCTCCGGGCGAGCTCGGCGGCGCTGGACTTCTTCTTCGCCTGGGCGGGCTGGTAGGCCACCGTGGCGTGCTCGTGGCAGTAGGGGCCATTCTCTTCCGAGCGGCGGCCGCAGAAGGTGAAGTTGTCGAGGGCGGGATCGCCGATCGGCCACTTGCACATGTGCGCGCCCAGGGTCAGCACGGTCGCCGTCCCGGGCGTCTCGTCGACATAGCGGACGGGGGTCGGCGCGGCGTGAGCCGTCACCGGCTCGGCGATGCGGCGGGGCGCGGCCGGCGCGTGGGTCAGCGCCCGCGCCGGACGCGGGGCCTTGAAGGTGGTGCGCTGGGGCTTGGACGGCGTGGCCCGGCCCGAGAGGCCCAGGCGATGCACCTTGCCGATCACCGCGTTGCGGGTGACGCCCCCCAATTGCTTGGCGATCTGGCTGGCCGAAAGACCGTCCTGCCAGAGCTTCTTCAGAAGTTCGACGCGCTCGTCGGTCCAGCCCATGGATCCCTCCCAACCAGAGGTCCCGAAGCCGTCCCCACGACCCGGGATCAACATCTTGTGGCGGCGGACGTTTGTGTCCCTCACCAACCACTATCAGTAGTAAACAACTCGATAACGGCCACAATAGGCGCCATCGCTTCCATCCACAGGAACTAGATGTAGGGGCAGTCCTCTGCGTTCGCTCACCGTGCGGGGCCGGCCCCGCTCAGCGAGCGGAGGGGCCGCCGGAGGGGCGAAGCCTTGCGCGGTCCGCCTTCCCGGCGCACACGGGGACGATGCGAGATATGCCGATCGAGGAAGCTGTCCTGCCGCCGCTGCCGCGGGCGTACCACGGGATCAACTGGGAGGGTCTGAAGACCCTCTACATCCGGGAGATCCAGCGCTTCTGGAAGGTCGGCATGCAGACGCTGGCGGCGCCGGTGGTGACCGCGCTCCTCTACATGCTGGTGTTCGTGGTCGCGGTGGGGGGCGGTCGCGACGTGCATGGCGTCCACTACGGGACCTTCGTGGCGCCGGGCCTGATCATGATGCAGATCCTGTCGAACGCCTTCGCCAACTCCTCGTCTTCGCTGCTGCAGGCGAAGTTCAACGGGCTGATGGGCGACTTCGTGACCCCGCCGCTGTCGGCCCTGGAGCAGATGATCGGCTTCGGCGCCGGCGCCGCCACCCGCGGCATCGTGGTGGGCCTGGTCAGCCTGGTCGCCATCCTGCCCTTCGCCGCCCTGCCGGTCGCCCATGTCTGGGCGATCCTCTACTTCGGCGTCGGCGCGGCGCTGATCATGGGCTTCATCGGCATCATGGCCGGGCTATGGGCCGAGAAGTTCGACCACATGGCCGCGGTCACCAACTTCGTCATCATGCCGATGACGTTCCTGTCGGGGACCTTCTACCTCGTCGAGCGCCTGCCCGAGCCTTTCCGCACGGCCAGCCACTACAACCCCTTCTTCTACCTGATCGACGGCTTCCGCTACGGCTTCATCGGCCAGGCGGAGAGCAACCTCGCCATCGGCGCGATCATGACCGGCGTGCTGGTGCTAGGCCTGGGCTGGACGTGCCTGTGGATGTTCAGGGTCGGCTACAAGATCAAGACCTGACCGGCGGGAATTCGGCCGCCCAGCGGATCGCCGCCTCCGTCTCGCCCGGCTTGAAGACGCGCGCCTCGAACTGCGGGAAGATCGGATCGAGGATCTGCATCCAGGCCTTCAGCCAGGGTTCCTCGGTGACCACCGCGACGCGGGGGAAGCGGCTCCACTGGCCGATCCGGGTCAGGTTGTAGCGAAGGTCCTTCATCAGGGCTTCGGCGGTCATCGTCTCGAACCCGGTCATGTCGGCAAAGACCCCGACGCGTTCGTGCGCCGCCAGCTTCGCATCCAACGCCTCGACCATGCGGTCGAAGTCCTGCGCGTCCAGCTTCCCGGACACGCGGCAGGCCAGCACCTGATCCGGCGCGCTCAACAACTCCATCATGGCTTTGCGCCTCCTTGCCGCTTCATTGCTCCCGGCGTCGCCGCCCCGCCCTGCGCTCGATCAACGCCGCGCGGGCGGAACGGCGGGCCTCAATCGAGTTCCGTCCGCAGCACCACCGCCGACTGCACCGAGGCCACGCCGGCCACGGCGCTCAGCCGGTCCACCAGGGCCGACAGGGCGTGGGCGTCGCCGACCCGGACGATCAGCACCGCGTCGTTCGGCCCGGTGACAGAGAAATATTCCCGGATCTCCGGCCAGTGGCGGAACGTGCGAACGACCGGAAGGCACGGCCGCCGGCTGAACGTCAGCGTCAGCACGGCCTGCAGCGTCTCCTCGTCGCGCTCCGCGACCACAGCGCGGTAGCCGAGGATCACCCTGTCCCGCTCCAGCCGGGCCATCCGGGCCTGGACGGCTGTACGGGAGAGCGCGAGCGCCCGGGCCAGCGCGGTCAGCGTCATGCGCGCGTCGGCGCTCAGGAGCGCGACGAGCTTCTCGTCGATCGCGTCGCGCACACCGCCGGTTTGCCTATGCTCGGACGGATTTTCAGTCATTCCGCCATGCTCCGCCGCCGTCTTGCTCATGGCGACGCACGCCGCTGGCCCGCAGAATTGACCCCGGGCGGACGCTGTCAAGGAGGCCCATCGTGGCCGGGCCGCGCCGGAGATCAGGCTTTCAGGACTTCCGAGGGCGTGACGCCCAGGAGGCGGCGCATCCAGCGGGCGAGGTGGCTCTGGTGCGCGAAGCCGGTCTCCAGCGCCACCGCCGAGATGCTCGCCTTGCGTTCCAGCAGCAGCGCCCGGGCGCGCTCGACGCGGCGCTCCATCACGTAGGCGTGGACCGACTGGCCCATGGTGCGGCGGAACAGGGTGGTCAGATGCGGCACGCTCATGCCGGCCACGTCGGCGAGCGGCTCCAGGCCGAGGTCGCCGTCGAGGTTGGCTTCGACGAACTCCACCAGTCGACGCAGTTGCGGCTTGGACAGGGTCTGGCAGCCCGCGGCGCCCACCGGCGCGAAGCTCTGCAGCAGCCGCGTGGTCAGGGCGGTCGCCAGGCTGTCGGCGTAGATGCGCCCGGCGGGCGCGGGCGCGCGCAACTCGGCCAGCAGCGCGTGGACCACATGCTCGACCAGCGGGTCGCGGGCGCCGATCTTGGGGACGAGGTTGGCCCGGTCGGCGGGGAGGCCCAGCGCGTCGGCGGTCGAGGCGATCAGCGACGGCGCGAGGCGGACCGAGACCATGTCGCAGGCGATGTGGTCCTCCCAGAACCCGTCCGCGCCGCCGGGCACGAGGTCGAAGTCGCTGGGCTGGCCGATGCGCCAGTGGCCGACGCCTTCGCACACGCAGTCGGTGGGCACCGATGGCGTCAGGTAAAAGACCACCCGGTGGTCCGTCATCACCGTGCCGGGATAGCGGCCCGGCGTCGCGTGGATCTCCCGCGCCGCCAGCGGCCCCCATTCGCGGCCTCTCCCGAGGGTCAGCGTCGGCTCGCCGGCGTGGGTGAACTTGAACGGATAGGTCATCGGTACGCTCTGGGGCGCCAAACGAGCGCCAGAACCGCGGGCATGTCAAAGCGCAACCGGGGGCTGTCGCCACGTCATCATCCGAACGTGCTTTGCGCCCTCCGAACGTGCGCGACGGCGGCAGGGCCTCCGTCGCACCGTCCAGTCGTCACCCGAGGATCGCCAGCATGACCATCGCCGCCGCCTCTCCCGGCCTTCCCGTCCCGGCCCGAGACCGTCTGGCGCGCGTGCTCGTCGCCGGCCTCGCGGGCGGCGCGGTCGACTTCGTCTATCCGATCGTCATGGCGCTCTCGAAGGGGCGGGCGTGGGACATGCCGTGGCGCTCGGTGGCGTCGGGCTGGATCGGCAAGGCCGCGCGCGACGCGGCCTGGGCGCCGGCGCTGGGCATCCTCACCCATTTCTGCATCGCCACAGCGATGGCGGCGACCTACGCGCTGGCGGCGCGACGCTTCCCGGTCCTCTACCGGCTCTGGTGGGCCGCCGCGCCGGTCTACGGCCTGATCCTCTACGGGATCATGTACCGCGTGGTCCTGCCGCTCCGGTGGGCGGGCGCGGGCGCCTGGGACGGCATGCCGTCCGTGCTGGATGTCGGGGCACATGTCGGCGTGGCCTACGCCATCGCCTTCGTGCTCAGCCGTAGCGCCCCGATCGGCGCCCCCGTCGGCGCAGGGGCGGCCCGATGAGGCGCGAGGCGACAGCGGCGCAGGACATCGCGGCCCTGCGCTCGGCGCTCATGGTGCGCGAGCATCTGGGCTTCCGGCGCGCGTCGGAGGTGCTGGGCGTCAACCCGTCGGTGCTGTCGCGCCGGGTGCTGGCGCTCGAGGACGCGCTGGGCGTCTCGCTCTTCCAGCGTTCGCCGGGCGGGGCGCGGCCCACCGGCGCCGGCGAGCGGTTCCTCAGCGAGGTCGAACGCGCCCTCGAGCTGCTGGCCAGGGCCGCCGTCCGCGCCGGGGCGGCCGGCCGCGGAGAGGTGGGCCGCCTGCGCCTGGGCCATGTCTGGCCGGTGACGGCCGGCCCCGCCGAGACGCTGCTGCGCGCCTATCGCCGTTCGGCCGAGAGCGTGGAGCTCGAACTCCGCGCGGGCTCAGCCGCAGAACTCGTGGCCGCGCTGCTGGATCGCGAGCTCGACGCCGTGCTGATCGACGCCGACGATGCGCCGCCTGGCCTCGACCGCCTCACGCTCTGGGCCGAGCCGTGGCTCGTGGCGCGGCCGCTGGAGAGTCCCGAGGACGCCCTGGGCGCCGCGCCGGTCCTCTGCGCCGCCGGCGACGACTGGGGCCGCATCCGGCGGCTGGTCACCGAGCGCGGCGGCGCGCGCGCGGGCGTGCGTGTGCAGATGACCTCCCACGACGGCGTGCTGAGCCTCGTGGCCGCCGGCGCCGGGCATGCGGTCGTGCCGCAGAGCGTGGCGCAGTCGACCCGCGCCGCCGTGGCCTTTTCGCCGCTGCCGGGACCGGCCGCGTCGCTGCGCTTGACCGCAGCCTGGCTGGGCGACCACGACAACCCGGCGCTCCGCCGCTTCGTCAGCCTGCTGCGGGCCAGCCCGCCGGTGGCCAACCCGCTGGGGGGCGGCGCGACCGTGCAGCCGCTGCGCGCGGCGGGGGCGTCACGATGACCGACGCCGCCATCGGCCCGGCGCTCGACGCCCTGGGCGACCCCACCCGCCGCGACCTCTACGAGCGCATCCTGGCGCGGCCCTCGCGGATCAACGCCCTGGCCGCCGCCGTCGCGGTGACGCGCCCCGCGGTCAGCCACCATGTGCGGGTGCTGAAGGACGCCGGCCTGGTGCGCGAGGAGGAGGGCCTCCTCGTGGCCGCCCTCGATCCGCTGCCGCACCTGCGCACCTACTTCGACCGGCTGTGGTTCGAGGCGTCGGTCGGCGAAGGCTGGCTGCGCGAGCGCTTCGCCGTCTCGCGCCGCCTCCAGGCCCTGGGGGCCGAACCCGCCGCGCCGCGCGCGCGGAGCGCCTGAATCCAGGAGGCCCCGATGGAGGACCCGCCCTGGCTCAGCCGGGCGACGGAGGCCCCCGCCGCGATGTTCCGCGCGCTGGCGGACCCGACGCGTCGGCGGATCCTGGAGATGCTGGTCGCGGCGCCCGCATCGGCCGGCGACCTGGCGCGCCGCCTGGGCCTGCCGCGCGTGAACGTGAGCCACCACCTGTCGGTGCTGGCCGCGGCGGGACTGATCGACCGGCGCCAGCGCCAGGCGGCGGTGCGACCGCAGTCGCTGACGATCCTGCGCCGCTACTTCGACGTAGCGCTGACGACAGTGGCGATCACGCTGCTTCCTCAAGCGTGATCTGTGTTTTCCGCACCACACGGATAGAAAAAATCCGGATCCGAATCATCGAAAATTTCTGTGGAATCCGCGATTTCATGCCATCGTCCGAGGTGTTGCTTTCCCGGCATCGACCGTTGCTTGAGCGTCGATTGACCCCCTTTGTGACGCGAACGTAACTGCCTGTCACCGGGTCCTGTCACGCAGGGCCGAAACCTTCAGTGGGGATGCGGACCCGCCGCCTGCGGGAGCCGCCGAGGGGATTTTGACCGTGAGAAAGCAAACCGTACGCGCGCGCCTCCTGGCGTCTTCGATGATCTGTGGGGTCGC
Source organism: Phenylobacterium sp. (assembly GCF_016793285.1). Lineage (GTDB taxonomy): Bacteria > Pseudomonadota > Alphaproteobacteria > Caulobacterales > Caulobacteraceae > Phenylobacterium. The sequence continues at coordinate 41,251 of NZ_JAEUMO010000128.1, read as the reverse complement.
GCTGACCGTCACGCCCGCGCTGGCCCAGACCACGGCCGGCGACGACGAGGTGTCCGAGGTGGTCGTCACCGGCACCCGCATCCCGTCGCCCAACCTGGAGAGCGTGTCGCCGGTCACCGCCGTGACCGCCGCCGAGATCAAGGCGCAGGGCGTCACCCGGGTCGAGGACATGATCAACAGCCTGCCGCAGGCCTTCGCGGCGCAGGGCTCGTCGATCTCCAACGGCGCCACCGGCACCGCGACGCTGAACCTGCGCGGCCTGGGCGTCTCGCGCACCCTCGTGCTGATCGACGGCCGCCGCCTGATGCCGGGCGACCCGGCCTCGACGCCGGCGGGGCTGGGCGCCGACGTGAACTTCATCCCCTCGGCCCTGGTGGAGCGCGTCGACGTGCTGACCGGCGGCGCGTCGGCGGTGTACGGCGCCGACGCCGTGGGCGGCGTCGTCAACTTCATCATGACCAAGAACTTCGAGGGCGTGCGCGTCGACGCGCAGTACTCGATCTATCAGCACGACAACGGCAACGCCGTCGCCGACGTGGTCCGCGCCAAGGCGGCGACCTCGCCGACGCCCGAGCTGTTCGCCCTGCCGAGGAAGAACGTCCGCGACGGCGAGGGCGCCCAGGTCACCCTGGTGCTCGGCACGAACAGTCCCGACGACAAGGGCAACATCACCGCCTACGCCTTCTACCGGCAGAACAACGCCGTCCTGCAGGGCGACCGCGACTATTCGGCCTGCACGCTGAACTCGGGGGCCACCTTCGCGGCCGCCGGCTGCGGCGGCTCCGGCACGGCCTTCCCGGCGCGCTTCGGCAACTTCGTGGTCGACGTCACCTCGCCGACCCAGCAGTTCCGGCCCCGCGTCGCCGCCCGCGACGTCTACAACTTCGGCCCGACCAACTTCTACATGCGTCCGGACGAGCGCTACGGCATGGGCGCCTTCGCCCGCTACGAGGTCGCGCCGTGGGCCGAGGCCTATGCCGACCTGATGTTCATGGACGACGTGTCGACGGCCCAGATCGCGCCGGGCGGCATCTTCGCCGGCACGTTCTCGATCAACTGCAACAACGCGCTGGCGTCGGCCCAGCAGCTCAACCTGCTCTGCGGCGCCGACGCGGGCACGCCGGCCATCCGTTCGATGACCATCGCGCGCCGCAACGTCGAAGGCGGCGGCCGGACCACCACCTTCACCCATACCGACTACCGCTTCGTGGTCGGCCTCCGCGGCCAGCTCAACGAGGCCTGGAGCTACGACGCCTATCTGCAATACGGAAAGGTCGGCTTCAGCGGCGAGACGGGCGGCTTCTTCCAGACTGCGCGGATCCAGAACTCGCTGTTCGTCGTGCGCAACGCCGCCGGCCAGCCGGTCTGTCAGTCGGTCGTCACCGGCTCGGACGCGGCCTGCGTGCCCTACAACATCTGGGCCAACGGGGGCGTGACCCGCGCCGCGCTGGACTACCTGGAGACCCCCAGCTTCACCAAGGGCAACACCGTCGAGCGCGTGGCCAACGTCTCCATCGCCGGCGACCTCACCGACTACGGGATCAAGTCCCCGTGGTCCGAGGACGGCGTGGGCGTGGCGATCGGCGGCGAGTACCGCCGCGAGAACCTGGACTTCACGTCCGACTTCGTCTCGCGCGCCGGCCTCCTGAACGGCGCGGGCGGCGCCGCGCCGCCGGTCAACGGCGCCTTCGACGTCTATGAGCTGTTCGCCGAGGCCCGCGTGCCGCTGGTCACCGACCGGCCGTTCGCCAAGCGGCTCTCGCTGGAGCTCGGCTTCCGCTACTCGGACTACACCTCGATCGGCACGACCGAGACCTACAAGCTGGCGGCCGACTGGGAGATCGTGGACGGTGTGCGCCTGCGCGGGGGCTACAACCGCGCGGTACGGGCCCCGAACGTGCTGGAGCTGTTCAGCCCGCAGAACGTGGTGCTCGACGGCACGCAGGACCCCTGCGCGGGTCTTGCGGCCAGCAATCCTCTCGTTGCGAGGTGCGCCCAGGCGTTCGGCCTGACCACGGCCCAGGTGCTGGCCATCGAGGCCAACCCGGCCAACCAGTACAACGGCCAGGTCGGCGGCAACCCGAACCTCGATCCCGAGACGTCCGACACCTACACCCTGGGCGCGGTCTTCACGCCCACCTTCCTGCCCGGGTTCAACTTCACGGTCGACTACTTCAACATCAAGGTGAAGGACTACATCTCGGGCATCGGCGCGGACGTCATCATCAACCGCTGCGTCCAGACACTCGACCCGTTCTTCTGCAACCTGGTCAACCGCGACGCGGCCGGCTCGATCTGGCTGTCCAGCAACGGCTTCGTCACCGACACCACGCTGAACACCGGCGGCCTGCGCACCAAGGGTTTCGACTTCAACGCCAACTACCGCACCGACCTCGACGCGATCGGGCTCTCGAACATGGGCGCGGTGACCATCAACTTCGTCGGCACCCTCCTCGACGACCTGTCGGTCCAGTCGCTGCCGGGCGACGCCTTCTTCAACTGCGCCGGCAAGTACGGGACGATCTGTTCGGTCTCGGGCGGCCTGTCGTCGCCGAACCCCAAATGGCGCCACAAGTTCCGCGTCGCCTGGAAGACGCCGCTGGAGTACGGGGAGTGGATGAAGGACGTCTCGGTGGCCCTGCAATGGCGCCACTTCGACAAGGTGAAGCTCGACGCCTACGACTCGGATCCGCAGCTCAACAATACCGGCCTGCAGTACGAGACCGACCGCGTCCTGCGCGCCCGCGACTACTTCGACCTGACCGCCGGCTGGACCATGCGCGACAACATCGCCGTCCGCGTCGGCGTGAACAACCTCTTCGACAAGGACCCGCCGCTCAACGGGTCGTCGAACTGCCCGACCGGCCCCTGCAACGGCAACACCTGGCCGCAGGTCTACGACGCGCTGGGCCGGTTCATCTTCGTCGGCGCCACGGTCGACTTCTAGGCCAGGTCGCCCCGCGGGCGGCTTCCGCGGCGCGGACGTGAAGGGGGCTTCCGCAAGGTTCGCGGAGGCCCCTCCGGCGCGCTGCGCCATCTCCCCGACGGGCCGGAACTCGGGAAACATTGACACGCCAGGGCTTGGCGTCGAAAACGCCAGGCCTTCCGGTCCCCGCTGCGCACCGCTGCGGGGACGTTCCATTTCAGGAGGGCACTGCCCGTGGCCCAGACGTCCGCCACCGCTCCCGTTCCCAGCGATCACATCATGGGCGTCTACGCGCGCGCCCCGCTGGCGTTCGAGCGAGGCGAGGGCGTGCGACTGTTCACGGCGGAGGGCGAGGAATACCTCGACTGCATGGCCGGCATCGCGGTGACGGCCCTGGGCCATGGCCATCCGAAGCTGGTGGCGGCGGTGAAGGACCAGGCCGAGAAGCTCTGGCACACCTCCAACATCTTCCGCATCCCGCAGCAGGAAGAGCTGGCCAAGCTGCTGACCGACAACACCTTCGCCGACGTCTGCTTCTTCACCAACTCGGGCGCCGAGGCGATCGAGTGCGCCATCAAGACGGCGCGCAAGTACCACTGGTCGAAGGGCAACGCCGAGCGGATCGACATCATCGGCTTCGACGGCTCGTTCCACGGCCGCACGATCGCGGCGATCTTCGCGGCCAACAACCCGAGCTACGTGGAAGGCTTCGGCCCGCCGCCGCCCGGGTTCGTCGGCGCGAAGTTCGGCGACATCGAGGGGCTGAAGACGCTCGTTGGCCCGACCACGGCGGCGATCCTGCTGGAGCCCGTGCAGGGCGAGGGTGGCGCGCGCTCGTGGACCGAGCAGCAGCTCAGGGAGATCCGCCAACTCTGCGACGAGACCGGCACGCTGCTCATCTACGACGAGATCCAGTGCGGCCTGGGCCGGACCGGCAGGCTCTTCGCCTACGAGTGGGCCGATGCGCCGCCGGACATCATGGCGGTCGCCAAGGCGCTGGGCGGCGGCTTCCCGGTCGGCGCGTGCCTGGCCACGGCCGAGGCCGCCAGCGGCATGACGCCCGGAAGCCACGGCTCGACCTACGGCGGCAACCCGCTGGCCATGGCCGTGGGCGTCGCGTCGGTCGAGGAACTGGTGAAGCCCGAACTGCTTGCCCACGTCCGCGAAGTGGCCGGCTACCTGAACCAGCAGCTCACGGGGCTGAAGGAGCGTTTCCCCGACGTCGTCGAAGACATCCGCGGCAAGGGCCTGCTGATCGGCGTGAAGCTGAAGACGCCGAACCGCGAGTTCATGCAGCATGCCCGCGACCAGCACCTGCTGATCGCCGGCGGCGGCGACAACTGCGTGCGCCTGCTGCCGCCGCTCGTCCTGACGCAGGAAGAGGCGCGCGAAGCCATCGAGAAGCTCGAGCGCGCCTGCGAGGTCGCCCAGTCCAGAGCGGCGGTCCCGGCATGAGCGCCGGGGCTCCGCGGCACTTCCTCGACATCTGGAAGCTCGAAGGCCACGAACTTCGCGCCATCCTGGAAGATGCCAAGGCCCGCAAGGCCGCCCGCCAGGGCTGGCCTCAGGGCCGGCCGGACGCCGACCGCCCCGCAGCGGATCGTGTGCTGGCGATGATCTTCGAGAAGAACTCCACCCGGACGCGCTTCTCGTTCGACGCGGCCATGCGCCAGCTCGGCGGCGACGTGATCATCTCCAACGCGGTCGACATGCAGATCGGCCGCGGCGAGCCGATCGAGGACACCGCCCGCGTGCTCTCGCGGATGGTCGACGCCATCATGATCCGCTCCAACGTCCACGAGGACGTGGAGCGCCTGGCCATGTGGTCGACGATCCCGGTGATCAACGGCCTCTCCGACAGGAGCCATCCCTGCCAGATCCTGGCCGACCTGATGACCTTCGAGGAGCATCGCGGCCCGGTGACGGGCAAGACGTTCGCGTGGGTGGGCGACGGCAACAACGTCTGCTCCAGCTTCATCCACGCCGCGCCGAAGCTGGGTTTCAGGCTGAACATCGCGACGCCCGCGATCTTCCATCCCGACATGATGGACCTGGCGCGCGCGGCCGAGCAGCAGGGCCAGGTGATGACCACGCACGACCCGCGCGAAGCCGTCCGCGGCGCCGACTGCGTGATCACCGACACCTGGGTCTCGATGGGCGACACCGACCACGACGAGCGCCTCGACGCGCTCGAGCCCTACCAGGTGGACGGCAAGCTGATGGGCGAGGCGGCGGGCGACGCGGTCTTCCTCCACTGCCTGCCGGCGCACCGCGGCGAAGAGGTCACCGACGAGGTCATGGACGGCCCGCAGAGCCTGATCTGGGACGAAGCCGAAAACCGCATCCACGCCCAGAAGTCGATCCTGGCCTGGTGCTTCGGGAAGATCTGAGGGGGCGCAGCGCGATCCATGTGAACCACCAAGCCCACCAAGTTCGCCAAAGGCGATGCAGCCTCGGACCATCTTGGTGTGCCTGGTGTTCTTGGTGGTGAAAGCTACCGCGCTCCACCCACGTAATGCGCCTCAGGTCGCGTCGAAGTAGCGAGCGATGATGCGGCCGTAGACGGCCTGCAGCCGGCGGATCTCGTCGACCGGCGCGCGCTCGTCGACCTGGTGCATGGTCTTGCCGACCAGGCCCACCTCGATGACCGGGCAGAGCGCGCGGATGAAGCGGGCGTCGGAGGTGCCGCCGCTGGTGGCGAGCTCGGGCGGCTGGCCGGTCACGTCGGCGACCGCGGCGGCCACCAGGTCGGTGAAGGCGCCGCGCTCGGTCAGGAAGGCCTCGCCGCTGATCGACGACCTGACGGTGATCTTGCCGCCGAAGTCGACCGAGGCGCGCCAGGCCTCCAGGTCGAACCAGTCGGCCAGTTGCTGGCCGGTGTGGTTCGGGTTGAAGCGGATGTTGAGCCGCGCCCGCGCCATGCCCGGGATCACGTTCGTCGCCGCGTTCGGCATCTCGATCATCGTGACTTCGAGGTTCGACGGCTGGAACTCGGGATAGCCCTCGTCCAGCACGCGCGTCTGCAACGCCGTCAGCATCCGGATCAGCGGCGCCGCGGGGTTGGCCGCGCGGTGCGGATAGGCCACGTGACCCTGGATGCCCTCGACCACGATCTCGGCGTTGATCGAACCTCTACGGCCCACCTTGACCATGTCGCCGAACGTCTCGGCCGACGTGGGCTCGCCCACCACGCAGTGGTCGATGACCTCGCCCTCGGCCCTCAGCGCGTCGACCACCTTGGTCGTGCCATCGGTCGCCACGCCCTCCTCGTCGCCGGTGATGAGAAACGAGATCGAGCCGGGCACCTTCCTGGCGGCGATGGCCTCCGCGGTGGCGGCGGCGAAGGCGGCGATGGCGCTCTTCATGTCCACCGAGCCGCGGCCGATCAGGACGCCGTCCACCACCTCGGCGGCGAAGGCGTCCTTCGACCAGGCGCCGGCGTCGCCCACCGGCACCACGTCGGTGTGGCCGGCGAAGCAGAGGTTGGGGGAGGCGGTCCCGTACCGGGCGTAGAGGTTCTCGATCTCGCCGAACTTCATGCGCCGGCAGGCGAAGCCGAGCGCCGTGAGCGTTTCCTGCACCACGTCCATGGCCCCGGCGTCTGCGGGCGTCACCGAGGGGCGGCGGATCAGGTCGCGGGTCAGTTCGACGGCGTCGAGGGCGGCGAGGGTCCGGACAGGCATTCCGTCGCCATACCTAGCAATCGCCGCAGAGGCGAGAGCGCACATGCCGAAGATGGCTGTCGTGGCGCGACGTCCGCCCGGCGGCGGCGGCGCCTCGCGTGCGGGGCGAGCGGCGTTGCGCGCCGCGATGGCGGGGCGTTGAGTGGCGGCCTCGACCGCAGAAGGCGGACTGCGATGGCTGTGAGACCGATCCTGCTGGCCCTGGGCGGCGCGCTCGCGCTCAGCGGTTGCGCCTCGTCGCAATACGGCTACGCCTACTGCTACGACCCCTACGGCGGCCCGGTCGGCTACTACACAGGCCCCTTCGAGCCGAAGCCGGCCTGCGCGCGAACGCAGGGCGCCTTCGTGGCGCAGGAGGGCGAAGGCCGGCGCGGGGTGTACTTCAGCGGGCCCTATCCGGGGCCGGTGACGGGCGTGCCTGTCGACGCGGTCAGTCGCGAAGCAGCTCGTTGATGGAGGTCTTGGAGCGCGTGCGCTCGTCCACGGTCTTCATGATCACCGCGCAGTAGGTGGACGGCAGCGACGGGTCGACCGGGTTCGGCCGGTTCCCCGACACCACGACCGAGTAGGGCGGCACCTCGCCGGTGGTGGTGACGCCGGTCTTGCGGTCGATGATCGGCGTCGTGGCGGTGATGAAGGTGCCCATCGAGAGCACCGAGCCCTCGCGCACGATCACGCCCTCGGCCACCTCGGCGCGCGCGCCGATGAAGCAGTTGTCCTCGATGATGGTCGGGTTCGCCTGCAGCGGCTCCAGCACGCCGCCGATGCCGGCGCCGCCCGAAATGTGGCAGTTCTTACCGATCTGGGCGCACGAGCCGACCGTGGCCCAGGTGTCGACCATCGTACCCTCGTCGACGTAGGCGCCGACGTTCACGAACGACGGCATCAGCACCACGTTCCTGGCGATGAAGGCGCTGCGGCGCACGACGCAACCGGGGACGGCGCGGAAGCCAGCGGCCTCGAACTGGGCGGCCGTCCAGCCGTCGAACTTCAAAGGGACCTTGTCCCAGAAGGGACCCGGCTCCATCACCACGGACGGGTTCAGGCGGAAGGAGAGCAGGATCGCCTCCTTGGCCCACTGGTTGACGCTCCACGCCCCGTCGGCGCCGCGCTCGGCCACCCGCAGCTTGCCGGCGTCGAGCAGCGCCAGCGTCTCGTTCACGGCGTCGCGCACCTGACCCCTGGTGGCGGTGTTGATCCCGTCGCGCTCGGCCCAGGCGGCCTGGATCACGGACTTCAGCTCGGCGCTCATCAGGCGGCTTCCTTGAGTTGGGCGTCGCGCAGGAACGGCGCGAGATGGCGGGTGCGGTACTGCACGAAGGGGGCGGTGGACTGCTCGGCGTAGGGGCCGACCAGCACGGTGGTCATGCCCAGCCCGGCCGCGGGCTCGAGGTTGCGCGCGGAGTCCTCGAAGAAGGCGGTGCTCGCCGGGGCGATGTCATGGGCCGCGCCGATGGCGGAGAAGGCCGCGGCGCTCGGCTTGGGTTCGTATCCCGTCGAGGCGATGTGGAAGACGTCGTCGAACAGGTGGCCCAGGCCCAGCCGCTCAAGCACGCGCGCGGCGTGGCGGTCGTCGGCGTTGGTGAAGATCAGCCGGCGGCCCGGAAGGCGTCCGAGCTGCGCGAGCAGGTCCGGATCGTGCGCCAGCGCCTCCAGCGACAGGTCGTGGAAGATGGCGTGGAAGTCGTCGGGGTCGACGTCGTGGTGCAGCATCAGGCCCTTCAGCGTCAGCCCGTGCTCGGCCAGGTAGGCCTTCTGCACCTTCAGCGCCTCGTCGCGCGGCAGGCCGGTGACCTTCTCCACGAAGTCGGTCATGCGGTCGACCACGGCGTCGAGGAAGCCGGACTCGGCCGGATAGAGCGTGCCGTCCAGGTCGAACAGCCAGGTGTCGATATGCCGGAGGTCTGCCCTGTGGGTGTCTGGCCTCACGGCTTCACCATCGTCCCCGACCCGTGCTCGGTGAAGAGCTCGACCAGCATGGCGTGCGGGCGGCGGCCGTCCAGGATGACGACGGCCTCGACGCCGCTCTCGACGGCTGCGATGGCGGTCTCCAGCTTCGGGATCATGCCGCCGGTCGCGACCCGCTCCGCGATCGCCTTGCGCGCCTCGGCGATCGTCATCTGGGCGATGCGGTCCTTGTTCGCGTCGAGCACGCCCGAGACGTCGGTGAGGAGCAGCATCCGTTTGGCGCCCAGGGCGCCGGCGAGCGCGCCGGCCACCGTGTCGGCGTTGATGTTGTAGGTCTGGCCGTTGTCGTCCACCCCGATAGGCGCGATCACCGGGATGTAGTCGTGATCGGCCTTGATCAGCGCTTCGATCAGGGTGGTGTCGATGATCTTCGGCTCACCCACGAAGCCCAGATCGACGATCTTCTCCTCGACGCTGTCGGTCGCGCGGGTGGTGCGCGTCACCTTCTCGACGGTGATCAGCTTGGCGTCCTTGCCCGACAGGCCTACGCCACGCACGTCGGCCTCGGCGCCCGCCTGGGTGATCCAGCTCGCGATCTCCTTGTTGATGGCGCCCGAGAGCACCATCTCGGCCACTTCCATGGTCGCCTGGTCGGTGACGCGCAGGCCGTCGATGAAGGTCGACTTCACGCCGGCCTTCTCCAGCCACGCCGAAATCTGCGGCCCGCCGCCATGCACCACGACCGGGTGTACGCCCAGCATCTTCAGCAGCACCACGTCGGCGGCGAACAGCTTGGCGACGCTCTCCTCGCCCATGGCGTGGCCGCCGTATTTGATGACCACGGTCTCGCGGTCGTAGACCTGGATGTAGGGCAGGGACTCCGCCAGCGTCTTCGCCGTCGCCCAGCCTTGCTCTTCCGTCTCGCCGCTCAATTCACCGTCCTCACACGCCGCGGCGTCCCGATAGCGGACAGGGGCGCCCCTGTCACCCGCCCGCGGCCGTGCTAAGCCCACCGTCACGGGTTGGGAGGCATCGGGCATGCGTTGGGTCCTGAGTGCGGCGCTGGCCGCAGCACTGGTCGCGGGCGCTGCGCAGGCGAAGACGGTGGCGGTCACCGCCGACCGCCTGCTGGACGTGAAGACCGGCAAGTACGCCGAAAAGCCGCTGGTGATCGTCGAGGACGGGCGCGTCGCCTCCGTCGGCAGGCAGGGCGACCGTGTGCCTGCCGGCGCCGTGCGCGTGGACCTGCCGGGCGTGACGCTGCTGCCGGGCCTGATCGACATGCACGTCCACCTGACCAGCGCCGGCAAGTACGGCGGCTACCGCCCCTATGAGTTCACCGACACCTTCTGGACCGCGGTCGGCGTGGCCAACGCCAGGACCACGCTGGAGTCCGGCTTCACCACGGTGCGCAACGTCGGCACGGCCTTCTACGCCGACGTGGGGATCCGCGAGGCGATCGACGAGGGCTGGATCCCGGGGCCGCGCATCATGGCGTCCGGCTATGCGCTGGGCGCCACCGGCGGCCACTGCGACGAGACCTTCTTCCCGCCGTCGATGGAGGAGAAGAGCCCGGCCCTGGTCGACAGCCCCGACGAGGGCCGCAAGCAGGTGCGCACCCAGCGCAAGTACGGCGCGCGCTCGATCAAGATCTGCGCGACCGGCGGCGTCTTCTCCCGCGGCGACGAGCCGGGCGCGCAGCAGATGACCCTCGACGAGATCAAGGCGATCACCGACGAGGCGCACATGGCCGGCATGAAGGTGGCCGCCCACGCCCACGGCGCGCCCGGCATCAAGGCCGCCATCCTGGGCGGCGTCGACACCATCGAGCACGTCAGCCTGATCGACGACGAGGGGATCGGGCTGGCGATCCAGAAGGGGACCTGGCTCGGCTTCGACATCTACAACACCGACTACACCCAGGCCGAAGGCGCGAAGAACGGCGAGCTCGCCGACAACCTGCGCAAGGACCGCGAGATCGGCGAGGTCCAGCGGGAGAACTTCCGCAAGGCCATCAAGGCCGGCGCGAAGATGATCTTCTCCACCGATGCCGGGGTCTATCCGCACGGCCTGAACGCCAGGCAGTTCGCGGTGATGGTGCGCTACGGCGCGACGCCGCTTCAGGCGATCCAGTCGGCCACGCTGAACGCCGGCGAGGCGCTGGGCTGGGAGAAGGACGTGGGCCAGGTCGCCAAGGGCTTCTGGGGCGATCTCGTCGGCGTGAAGGGAGATCCCCTCACCGACGTCACCGTGCTGGAACGGCCGGTCTTCGTTATGAAGGGCGGCGAGGTGGCGAAGAAGTAGGCCTTAGATCTACCGCTCGTCCCGGCATTTGTCGTGCATTTGCCCGGATGAGCGGACCCTCTAGACGTCCACTTCCGGCAGCAGCTTGGCGAAGTGGTCCTCGACGGCGCGGTAGCATTCGCAGGCCGCGCGTTCGAGGCCGGCGCGGTCGATCACCTCGACGCCGCCGCGGAAGTTGCGGATCAGGCCGCGGGTCTGGAGCGCGGACGTGACCGCCGTCACCGTCGTCCGCTGCAGCCCCAGCATCTCGGCCAGCGATTCCTGGGTGAGGTGGATGATCTTGTCGCCCGCGCGGTCGTGGGTCGCGAGCAGCCAGCGGCACGCCCGTTCCTCGGCGCGATGGAGCGCGTTGCAGGCGACCGACTGCATCATCTGGGCGAGCAGGGCGTCGGCATAGCGGGAGAAGAGGTCGCCGAAGCGGGGCGAGCCGGTCTTGGCCGCCTCCAGGTGGCTGGTGGGGATGGCCAGCGCCTCGCCGCCGATCCGCACGACCGCGCGGCCGAACGCCGGCTTGTGGCCCTCCGAGACGATGCCGCCCACCGCGCCCTCGCGGCCGATCGTGGCGGCCTCCACCTCGCGCCCGTCGCGGGTGGCGACCAGCAGCGAGACCATGGTGCGGAAGCACGGGAAGTAGGTGGTCGTGACGTCGTCGCCCGGCTCGAACAGGACGTGACCGCGCGGCAGGTCGACTCGTTCGAGGTGGGGCGCCAGCACCTCGAAGTCCCGCGCCGAGAGCGCGCCCAGCAGGCGGTTGGCTCGCCGCGGGACCGTCCGGCCCGATCCGTCGTCGGGCTGCGCGAAGAGAGACGTGTTCATCCGTAGGATCCCCGTGCCTGGATCCCTTCCGGAACGCGCTAAGGCGATGCTTGTTGCGTCAGGTTCCGCGCACCGCCGGTCAAATCGTCCGCGCGACGACCTCCTTCATGATCTCGCTGGTGCCGCCATAGATCCGCTGCACGCGGGCGTCGCGCCACAGCCGCGCGATCGGATACTCGTTCATGTAGCCGGCCCCGCCGTGCAGTTGCAGGGCCGCGTCGACGACCTCCCACTGCAGCTCGGTGTGGAAGAGCTTGGCGGCCGAGGCCTCCGCCGCCGTCAGCTTGCCCTCCAGGTGCCGCGCGATGGCCCAGTCCAGGTGCGCCCAGCCCGCCTGCATCCTGGCCTTGAGGCCCGCCAGCGTGAACCGGGTGTTCTGGAAGTCGAAGACGGTCTGGCCGAACGCCTTCCTGTCCTTGGTGAACTTCACGCCCTCGTCGAACGCGCGCTGGGCGGCGGCCTGCGCCTGGAGCGCGATGCCCAGCCGCTCCTGTGGCAACTGGTTCATGAGCTGGGCGAAGCCCCGGCCTTCCTCGCCGAGGCAGTTGGTCACCGGCACGCGCACATCCTCGAAGAACAGCTCCGAGGTGTCGGCCGAGTGCTGGCCGATCTTGTCCAGGTTGCGGCCGCGCTTGAAGCCCTCGCGGTCGGCCTCGACCAGGATGAGCGAGATGCCCTTGCCGCCCTGGGTGGGATCGGTCTTGGCCACCACGATCACCAGGTCCGCGTTCTGGCCGTTGGTGATGTAGATCTTCGAGCCGTTCACGACGTAGTGGTTGCCGGCGCGGATCGCGGTCGTGCGCACCGCCTGCAGGTCCGAGCCCGTGCCGGGCTCGGTCATGGCGATGGCGGTGATGGCCTCCCCCGACACCATCTTCGGCAGCCACTGCCGCTTCTGCTCCTCGGAGCCGTAGTTGACGATGTAGTCCGCGACGATGTCGCTCTGCAGCGTGATGCCGGCCGAGCTGCCCGCATAGAACAGTTCCTCGCTGATCACGGCGTTGTAGCGGAAGTCGAGCCCCAGGCCGCCGTACTCGGCCGGCACGCCGGGGCAGAGGATCCCCGCCTCGCCGCACGCCAGCCAGAAGTCGCGCCCGATGATGCCTTCCTGCTCCCAGCGGTCGAGGTTGGGCGTCAGCGCCTTGTCGTAGAACTTCCGCACCTGGTCGCGGAACAGGTTCAGCTCCTCGTCGAAGACGGGGCGGGCGGCGGTGTCGATCATGGCGGGTCCCTATGTTGTCCGGGACTTAGCGCGATGACGTCGCGGAGCGAAAGTCCGCAGTTCATCCCCGGCTGAGGAGGTGGCGGCAAGGGTCGGAGGGGGTGCGCTCAGGCCGCGAGTGACCCCGGTTGGCATTCGCCGACAGCTCCCCCGATGGGCGCACTGAAGGGTCACACCGCGCAGGCGGCCAGGATCTCGGCGCGCAGTTCGGGGATGCCGGCGCCCTTCTCGGCGCTGGTGGCGAGCACCCGGGGGAAGGCGGCGGGGCGCCTGGCGATCTTGCGGACGGTTTCGGCGACCACCTGCTCGACGTCGCGCTGGCTTCGCAGCTTGTCGATCTTGGTCAGCACGATCTGGTAGCTGACGGCCGAGATGTCGAACGCGTCCATCGCCTCCTTGTCGACCTCCTTGAGGCCGTGGCGGCTGTCGATCAGCAGGTAGGCGCGCTTCAGGTTCGGCCGGCCGCGCAGATAGCTGCGGCCCAGGTTCTGGAACTTGTTCTTCTCGCCGCGGCCGACCTTGGCGAAGCCGTAGCCCGGCAGGTCGACCAGCCGCAGCTTTTCGTCGGCGACGAAGAAGTTGATCTCGCGCGTGCGTCCCGGCGCGGTCGACGCCCGGGCCAGGTGCGTGCGGCCCGTGACCGCGTTGATCAGCGAGCTCTTGCCCACGTTCGAGCGGCCGGCGAAGGCCACCTCGGGCAGGTCGGCCGGCGGCAGCCCCGGTATCGAGACCGCACCCATCAGGAAGGTCACCGGATGGGCGAAGAAGACCCGCGCCGCCTCCAGCGACCCCGCGTCGAAGGGACCGTCGTCGCCTGCCGCTTCGGCCCCGCTCACCCGACCGCCTTGCCCTGGCCGGTCAGCCTGGCGATGAGCTGGTCGATCGGGTTGTCCACCTTGAAGCGCCGCATGATCACGTACTGCTGGATCGCGGTCAGGATGTTCGACCAAGTGTAGTAGAGCAGCAGGCCGATCGGGAACTGCGCCATGATGAAGGTGAACAGGATCGGCATCAGTTGGAAGATCCGCTGCTGGGTCGGATCGGGCGCGGGCGGGCTCATGGCGGTCGTGAGCCAGGTGGTGGCCCCGTAGAGGATCGCCATGATGCCGATGTGCAGGAAGCCGGGCGGCGTGCCGTAGGCCAGCAGGCTGCCGATCAGCGGCGCCGTACCCGGATCCCACGGGATCAGGCCGAACAGGTTGAAGATGGTCGTCGGGTCGGGCGCCGACAGGTCCTTGATGAAGCCGTAGAAGGGCGCGTGCCGCATCTCGATGGAGATCTGCAGCACCTTGAACAGCGCGAAGAAGACCGGGATCGTCAGGAACAGCGGCAGGCAGCCCGCCAGCGGGTTCACCTTCTCGCGCTGGTAGAGCGCCAGGAGTTCCTGCTGCTGCTTCTGCGGGTCGTCCTTGAACTTCTTGCGCAGTTCCTCCATCGCCGGCTGCACCTTCTTCATCTTGGTCATCGACTCGTACTGCTTGTTCGCAAGCGGGAAGAGGACGAGCCGCACGACGACGGTGAGGACGAGGATGGCGACGCCGAAGTTGCCGACGTGCTGGAAGATGAAGCTGAGGAACTGGTAGACCGGCCGGGTCAGGAACCACAGCATGCCCCAGTCGACGGCCTCGTCGAGGTTCTGCACGCCCAGGCTGGCCTGATAGTCCTTCAGCACCTGCACCTGCTTGGCGCCGGCGAAGACGTGGACGGTGTTCGACACCTGCGCGCCGGCCGCGATGGTCCGCGCCGGGCCGACATAGTTGGCGTCGAGGATGTTGAGGCCCGGCGCCCGGGTCAGGCGGTACTGGCCGCGGATCTGCTCGTTCTGGGCGGGGATCAGCGCCGCCAGCCAGTAGTGGTCGGTGATGCCGATCCAGCCGCCATGCGAGTCGTAGGCGGGCCCCCCGCCGTCCTTCTGCCACTTGGCGTACTTGATCGGGCGGCGCTTGCCGTCCAGCCAGCCCATGCCGCCCTCGAGGACCACCGAGTTGCGGCCCAGGCCCTCGGGCACGCCGCGGCGCTGGATCGAGCCGAAGGGCGCCAGCGTCACCGGCGCGCCGCCGGTGTTGGCCACCGTGTCGGTGACGGTGAACATGTACTTGTCGTCCACCGTGATCAGCCGCGTGAAGGTCAGCCCCTGGCCGTTGGCGTAGGTCAGCGTGACGGGCTTGCCGGGCGCCAGCACGGAGCCCGAGGCCAGCGTCCAGACGGTCTGGTCGCCGGGCAGGCCCGGGATGTTCGCGCCGGCCCACCCGGTGCTGGCGAACCAGGCGTACTGCGTGCCCTCGGGCCGCAGCAGTTCGACCGGCGGCGAGGTCTTGGGCAGCTTCTCGCGGTACTGCACCAGGTAGATGTCGTCGATGCGCGCGCCCTGCAGCGAGAGCGAGCCCTTGAGGGCCGGCGTCGCGATCGGCACCCGCGGCGCGGCGGCCACGGCCTGGTCGCGCGTCACGACCTGCGGCCCCAGCGGGACGGCGGGCCTGCTGGCCGGAGCGGTCTGGGCGACCGCCGCCTTCGCCTTGGCCTCGGCGGCCTTCTTCTGGTTCGCCGGTTCGATGACCAGGAACTGGTAGGCCATCAGGATCAGGAACGCGCACACGACGAAGATGATCGTGTTGCGGTTGTTCTCGTCTTGCATTGGGGAGACGCGGGTCCGTCGAGGGATGGGGCGGGCCCGTCAGATGTGGGGCGCCGGCCGGTCGGCGGCGAGCCTTACCAGCGCGCTTTTCACATCGTCAAGCAAACGGGCCCAGGGGCGGGTGGTCACACCGCCGCGGGCGATGATCACATAGTCGACGCCGGGCGTGGCGTGGCCGGGCAGGACGGCGCGGGCGGCCTCGCGCATGCGCCGCTTGGCGCGGTTGCGCTGGACGGCGCCGCCGATGCGCCTGGTGGCGGTGAAGCCGACGCGCACGGTCGGGTCTTCGTCGCCGCGCGGGCGGGCCTGAACGACGACGGCCCCCTTCGCGCACGAGGGAGCCTGGGCGCAGGCGAGGAACTCGCTGCGTTTCGTCAGTCGCTGGATCGAGGGGGCGGCGTCCGACACCCGGACACCTTAGCCGAAGCCGGCCCTAGGCGCTCAGGCGCTTGCGGCCCTTGGCGCGACGACGGGCCAGGATCTTCTGGCCGTTCTTCGTCGACATGCGCAGACGGAAGCCGTGACGGCGCGCACGCACCAGGCGAGAGGGTTGGAAAGTGCGCTTCACGAGGAAAGCTCCGGTCGAAATCGAGCCGCGGTGGATAGTGGAAGGGGCTGGAGCTGTCAACCACCGCCCGCCGCCGTGGCGCCTGGCTGTCGAAACCATGAAGGTTGTTCGCCTGGGATGAGGCGCCCGCGGCTCCAGCTCGGTCAGTTCGACGCGACGCGCGCGGTCTCGGCCCCCGGCAGCGCCCGCGCGCCGTCGCCGACGATGAGGAAGGCAGCCCAGTAGTAGGGGTGGGAGTAGTCGTCGTCGCGGGCGATGAAGCTGCGCATGGCGGCGGCCAGCGCCTCGCCCTGGGTGGCGGCCTTGGCGTTGAAGAGGGCCGACATCAGGGTCTCGGTGGCGGCGGAGTCCACCTCCCAGTTCGAGACCAGCAGGTTGCGCGCCCCGGCGTAGGTGAAGGTCGAGACGAGGCCGCCCAGGGCCGCGCCGCCGCCGCCGTCCTCCAGGCCCGCGCCGGTGTCGCAGGCCGACAGCACCACCAGGTCGGCGTCGAGCTGGAGTTGCGGGATCTCGCTGGTGTCGAGGAGCGAGTCGCTGCCGGTCCCGCCCTGCGAGGTGACCAGCGCCGGCTGGAGGCAGCCGTTGGCCTGGGGCAGCAGGCCGTGGGTGGCGAAGTAGAGCACGCGGTACTGGTCGAGCGCGCCCTCGAAGCCGCCGCCGTTCTTGACCCGCTCGTCGGTGAAATCGGCGCCCACGATCACGCTGTCGGGCGCGCCGACGGCCTTGGCCACGAAGCGGACCTCGGTGGCGGCTTCGGGCAGTTGCGGCATCTCCATGAGCTGTTTGCGGAAGCTGGCGCAGAAGTCCGCGCCGCCGGCCAGCGCGATCGACCAGTCGGGCGCCATCACGCTGCGGAACGCCGCGTCGTCCTTGGCGATGATCGGGTCGGCGAACCCGAGGAACGGCTTCGGCGCGCGGCTCGGGCGGCTGCGGCGGGTGTTGTAGAAGGCCGCGGTCGAGACGGAGACGGAGGTCTCCAGGCGCGCGGCGACCCAGCTTACGCCCCGGTACGACACCTCCTTCTTCGCCTGACGCGCGCGTTCGATGTTCTTCGCCATCACCTGCTCGCTGGCGTCGTCGGTGACGAGGGCGCCGATTGGCACGCCCACCATCGTCGGATCCGGCTGGTAGATCAGCTTGGCGATGGTCCTGAGCTGCGGCTCGATGGGGCCGAGCAGCGCGCTGTAGAGCCGGTGCGCGACGGCCACGTCCCACTCGCCCAGGAAGCCGGAGCCCACCTCGGCGATCGGCTCGCGCAGCTTGGCGGCGAGCTTGCGCGCCTCGGGGCGGCTGAGGTCGATGGCGTAGGGCCGCACCGCGTCGCGCGTGATCAGCAGGCCATAGCCCCGGTTCGAGAGCAGCATCACCTTGAGGTAGGCCTCGCCGTCCTTCAACTCGGCCTGGAGGTCCTTGCTGGTGACGGTGGTCGAGAGCGCGGTGGCGTAGCGCGGGTTGGCGTCGAACAGGCGCTGTTCCAGTTCGTTGGCCTGCTTGCGCAGGCCGTCGAGCTCGGCGTCGGCCTTGGCGCGCGCCTCGCCGGCGTAGGCGCCGGCGCGCTGGAGCTGGCGGATCTCCTGGTCCTTCTGGGCGACGAGGCGCAGCGTGGCGTCGCGGGCCCGCGAGATGCCGGCGCTGGCCGAGCCTTCCGAACTCAGGCGCTCGGCGAACTGGAGCGAAGCGGCGGCGGTGGATTCACCCACCAGCGCCTCGGAGCTGGCGAAGAACCGCTGGGCGTCGGCGGCCTTGGCGACGGGATCGTTCCCCACGCGCTTGAGGAGGATGTCGAAGTAGTCGGCGGCGGCGTCGGCCGAGGCGCCGAGCGCGCCGCGCTTGAGCTGGAAGATGCCGAAGGCGCGCTCGAAGTCGCCCAGGGCGTCGTCCTCCATGCCGGCGCCGGCCTTGGCGCGCGCCAGCTCCAGCAGGAAGCGGCCCAGCGGCAGCGAGCCCGCATCCTGCATCTCGTAGGTGGCGAGCGCGGCTTCCAGCCGGCGCACGGCGAGCTGCGGCTGGCCGTCCGCGCGTTCCAGGGTGGCGAGGTCGACCTGCAGGCGCACCACCAGCCAGGGCGCGGCCGAGCCCAGCACGTCGGCGCCGCGTGGCCGGTTCAGGATGTCGATGGCGCTCTGCAGGCTGGCGCGGGCCGCGGCGCGCTGCTTCAGCGCCTCCTGGCTGGTGCCGATGATCTGCCAGGCCTGGGCGTCGCGCACCGCCTCGCGCTCGTCGGCCGAGAGTTGCAGGCTGGGCATCTTGCCCTGGGCGTTGAGGGCCAGCGCCGCGGCGTGGCCCAGGCGGACGTCGGGGCCGACGCTGGTGACCAGGCCCGAGGCGGCGACCTCGGCCATGCTGGCGCGCTGGGCGATGGCCTGCCTGGCCAGCGCGATGGCGTCTTCGAAGCGGCGCTGGTTGCGGGCGTGAGCGGCCTGCATGTTGAGCGAGAGCGCCCGCAGAGGCGCGCTGTTGGCCTCGGCGACCAGGGGCGCGGCAGCCTTGAAGTAGGCCTCGGCCTCGGAGGTGCGGCCGGCGTTGGAGGCGTTCAGCGCCACGTTCAGGTAGGCCTCGGCGCGGTCGGCCACGCCGAGCCGCTCCAGCGACGCGCCGGCCAACTGGCTGAAACGCGACTCCGCGTCGCCGAACTGCCAGAGCTGGGCCTCGCGGTAGGCCGCCTCCTTCTGCTTGGCGGGCGAGGCGGCGCTGGCCTCGGCGACGGCGTTCAGGTTCTCGATCTGGCCGCCCAGCACCGTGCCGAGGTTGGCGGTCTGCTGGCTGGTGGCGGCCGGCGGCCTCTGGCGGCCCAGCGCCACCTTGACGCCCGTGCCCAGCACGTCGGCGATGGCGGCGTAGCCCTCCGCCACGATCACATCCTTGCCGTCGCGCGCCTCGTAGACGACGTAGCTCGCGCCCAGCGGCCGGGTCTTGCAGGCCGCGAGCGTGGTCCGGCTCAGCCCCGGATCGGGCGCGTCCATGGCCGGTTCGCAGGCCGCGCGATCGGCCAGCGACCTGCGCCAGGTCTCGCCCGCCGCGGCGCCGTCGGTGTGGAAGGCGTAGATGCGGCCCAGCGCCTGGGTCCAGCCGCGGCACATGACCTGCCAGGCGCGCTGCCCGGCCCGCTGGGCGACGGGATCGTCCCAGTCGCGAACGGCGGTGCAGACCGCGCCGCTGCGCGCGCTCTGGCCCAGCACGAAGTCCTCGCGCGGCGCGGCCTGGGCGCCCGCGCCCCACGCGGCCAAGGCAAGCGCCGCAAGCGCGCCGGGCCACGCCGGACGATGGCGGCGCGGCGCCCGCATCAGTTGGAGTCCTTCCAGACTTCCTCGTTGGTCGCGCTGGCCACCGTGGGGTCGGCGGCGCCGGCCGCGGCGGTGCGGTCCTCGAGGGTGAGGCCGGTGAGCTGCTCGGGCGGGATCGAGATGGTCGGGTGGCCGTTGGAGGGCATGCAACTGCCCTGCTGCAGGATCGCGCAGGTGTTGAGGCGATAGTAGCCGCTGGGCGCGACGCCGCGGTCGAAGGCGATGCCGGCCAGCAGCGACACGCTCTCGCCGACCATGATCGTCGTGCCCGAGGTGAGCGCGCCGTTGAGTTCGATGAACTCCGGCAGGCCCGGTGTCGCCGACGTGCGGCCCAGCAGGAGCTGCGGCGTGCCGCCGCCCAGGAGGTAGAGGCCGGTCGGCGTGGTCCCGAGCAGGCCGCCGGTGTCCTGCTGGGCCACCTTGCCGTCGGCGCGCAGGATCAGCGAACCGGCGGTCAGCAGGATGCGCGGGCCGCTGGTGGTCTGCGGCGCGATGATGCCCTTGACCGCGCCCGGCACGCTGGCGGCCGACGTCGTCAGGATGCGGTCGATGAAGTCCTGATACCCCATCAGGATGTCGGCCCTGGCGTTCAGCTCGACGACGTTGAAGGCGCGCACGTCGGTGAACGTGCGCCCGCCGGTGGTCAGGGCCGAGCCGATCGAGCCGCCGCTGTTGGCGATCACGCGGATCGAGCGCGGCGTCCAGTTGCCCGCCGCGTCGGCGGCGCCGATGCGCAGCATCGTGGTGTTGGTCGCCGTGCTGCCGGGTGCGAAGGCGCCGGTGATGACGACGTCGGAGGCGCTGCTCGCATAGAGTTCCAGCGAGGTGCGGATCTTGGCGGTATCGACAGCCAGCGCGCCGATCGAGATATTGCCGCCCCGCGCCGGGCCGGAGGTGTCGCCCAGGAAGATCTGTACGACCGGCGCGTCGATGCGGCCGATCTGTTCGCTGGAGAGGGTGACCCCGCCCGTGCCGGTGGCGCCTTCGCCGAGGTTCAGGCTGGCGGCGGTGACTTCGATCCGCGCCCTCTGGGCCCGCCACGCGCCGCCCAGCGAGACGTCGGCGGCGCGGGTGAAGATCGACTCCGCGGCGGTGGCCGAGGCCAGGGTGATCTTCGTTGCGGCCTGCAGCCGGATGTTGGCCGCGCCGACGCTGCCGGCGAGCGAGATCGCCTCGCCGCTCCGGATGTCGATATCGCCGGCCGCGAGCGTGAAGCCCTGGACGACCGCGGTCGTGGCCAGCGGATCGACGAGGCGCATGATCGCGCCGCCCTCGCCGGCCGAGATCAGGCGGTCGGCGGCCCCATCGGCGTTGGCGCCGGCGCCGGACGTCAGCGCGCCGGACGCCCGCACGGCTCCCGCAGCGCGGATGGCGATGTCGTCGCCGGCGGTGACCGAGGCCAGGTCCACGCCGCCGGCGCGGGCCCGGACCGCCACGTCGCGGCCGGCGGAGAGCTGGCCTGTGGCGGTGACCGAGCGGCCGTCGGCCAAGATGTCGCCGCCCGCGGTGACTGCGTTCAGGCTGAGCGCGCCGTCGCCCCTCGTCTGGAAACGGGCGTCACGGCCCGCGAGGGCGGAACCCGTGACGTTGATGGCGCCGCCGCGGATGTCGACGTTGGCGCCGGCGAGGTCGAAGTCGCCGCCCAGCGTCGTGCGCTCGGCCGCGAACAGCGCGTCGGCCACGCCCTCGCCGTCGGCGCCGCCCTGCGCCGTGACCTGGCCGGTGACGGTGATCCCTTGCGCGGCGCGCAGCACCACATCGTCGCCCGCGCCGATCGAACCCAGCGTCAGCGAGCCGGTGCGCCCGCGCGCGGCCACGTCGCGGCCGGCGCGCACCGTGCCGGCGCTGACCGAGGCGCCGTCCAGCATGACGTCGCGGCCCGCTTCGACCTCGCCGGCGGCGGCGACATCGCCTTCGGCCCGCAGCAGCGCGTCGCGGCCCGCCGCGACCCGGCCGGTGATCGCCACGGCGCCGGTGGAGTCGAGGACGGCGTCGCGGCCGGCGCGCAGTTCGCCGCCGATGGCGACGCTGGCGGCCAGGAGGTGCACGTCCCGGCCCGCCTCGACCCGGCCGGTGTTGCTGACGGCGCCGGCGGCGCGCAGGCGGATGTCGTCCGCCGCAGTGAGCGAGCCCTGCGCCGAGACGCCGCCCGTCGCGGACCGGATGTCGATGTTGGCCCCGCCGAGGTCGGTCGCCTCGCCGTCCATGGCCGCGAGGCGGTCCCCCGCGCCGGCGCCGTTCGCGCCGCCGCCGGCGGTGAGCGCGCCGGTGACGGTGATGTCGCCTCGCGCGCGGACGACCAGGTCGTCGCCGGCCCGCGCCGAGCCCAGGGTCAGCGCGCCGTTCGTGGCGCGGACGGCGAGGTCGCCGCCGGCCTGCACCGCGCCGGCGCTGACGCCGCCGCCGTCCAGCAGAACGTCGCGGCCGGCGTCGACATCGGCGGCGGTTACCCGGCCGTTCGCCGCCTGGATGCGGATGTCGTCGGGCGCGGTGATCGCGCCGGCCGTCACGTCGCCCGAGGCCGAGAGGATGTCGATGTTCCGGCCGCCCAGCGCGAAGTCGCCGCCGAGGTTGGTCCGCGCGAGGTCGAAGAGCACGTCGCCGAAGCCCTGGCCGTCGGCGCCCTGGCCCACGCTGAGCGCGCCGGTCACGGTGATCGAGCGCGCCGCGCGCAGCACGATGTCGTCGCCTGCCGCGCCGGAGGCAAGCGCGACGCTCCCGTCCGACGAACGCACCGCCAGGTCGCGGCCGGCGGTCAGAGCCCCGGCGGTCACGTCGCCGACGGAGTCGATGGCGATGTCGCCGGTCAGGGTCGCGTCGCCCAGGGTGGTCACGCCGCTGGACTTCAGGCGCAGGTGGGCGCTCTCGCCGGCGGCATTGATGACACCGCCCAGGCGGATGTTCGCGCCGCTGATGTCGATGACGCCGCCCGCGGCGGTGGTCTCCACGCCGAAGATCGACGTCGGGCCGGTGAGGGTGACGAGGCGATCTGCGAGCCCCTCCACGTCGGCGCCCTGGCCCGACTTCAGTTCGCCCGTCGTGGTCACGTCGCCTGCGGCCCGGATCACCAGATCGTCGCCGGCCGTGACGGATCCGACGCTGACCAGGCCGGTCCGCGCGTAGAGCGCCACGTCGCCGCCCGCGGTGAGGCTGCCGGTCGCGTTCACCGAGCCGCCGTCCGCGAAGATGTCCCGGCCGGCGACGATCAGGCCCGAAAGGGTCACGTCGCCGCTCGCCGCCTGCACCCGCACGTCGCCCGCCGAATCGGCCGAGCCGATCGAGATCGCGCCGCCGCCCGACCGCACGTCGATCGTCCCGCCCATCAGGCTGAGTTCGCCGCCCAGCAGGGTGGGATCGGAGAGGTACATCTGGTCGCCGACGCCGATGCGCTCCAGGCCGCCGGACTTCAGCGAGACGGCGGTCACGCCCGTCGCGCCGCGCAGGACGATGTCGTCGCCGGCGACGAGGCTCCCCACCGTCAGGCTGCCGCTGCGCGAGCGCAGCGCGATGTCGCCCGCGGCCGTGAGATCGCCCACGGTCAGCGAGATTTCGCTGTCGATCAGGATGTCGATGCCGACCGCGGCGCCGCCGTTCATCGCGACGGCGCCGGCCTTGACGCGCGCGCTGCCCCGGGCGGCGCTGCGGAAGATGTTCACCTGGCCGCCCACCACGTCGATGTCGGAGCTGGCGAGGTCGAACGCCACGCCGCCCACCTGCAGCCGGCCGGCTTCGGCCGCGTCGGTGAGCCGGTCGGCGACGCCGAGGGTCGAGGCGGCGCCGAGGGTCGAGACCGTGCCCTCGGTCGTGAGGGCGCCGGTGGTGCGCATGGCCACGTCGTCGCCGGCGGTGACGGCCTTCAGGCGGATGTTGCTGCCGTTGCGGGCGCGGACGGCGACGTCGCCGGTCGTCGCCATCAGCGTGCCGGTGGACTCCACGCCGCTGGAGCCGGACGCGGCGCTGCCGTCCAGCAGGACGTCGCGGCCGGCGGTGACGTTGCCGACCTTCACGCCGGCGCCGGCGGCTCCCTCGGTCTGGAAACGGGCGTCGGTGGCGGCCGTCACCGCGCCGCTGACGTCGATCGAGCCCGCGCCCGAGCGGAGGTCGACGTTGCCGCCGGTCAGGTCGAAGTCGCCGGCGAGCCGTGTCCTGGCGACGCCGAACATGAGATCGCCGGCCTGGTCGGTGTCGGCGGAGTCCGCTCCGGCGCCGGCCGTGAGGGCGCCCGTGACGCGGATGGCGCCCCTGGCGCGGACCACGACGTCGTCGCCGGCGACGGCGGAGCCGACCGTCACCATTGCGCCGTCGCCGGTCGAGCGCACGCCCACGTCGCGGGCCGCCGTCAGCACGCCGGTCGTGATCGCCGCGCCGCCGTCGACGAGCACGTCTCGGCCGGCGGTGACGTTGGCGAGGCTGGCGGCGCCGCCCGCCCGGATGCGCGCGTCCGACGCGGACCCGTTGGCCCGGAGCAGGGCGGCGGCGGTGACCGAGCCGGCGGCGATGTCGATGTCGGCGCCCGTCAGGTCGAAGCTCTGGCCTTCGAGGACGATGGCGCCTTCCAGCGCCAGCAGGGTGTCGCCCAGGCCCGCGGCGTCGGCCCCGCCTCCGGTCGCGACGGCGCCGCCGAGGGTCACGGCGCCGGATGTGCGCACGACCAGGTCGTCGCCGGCCAGGACGCCCGCCAGCCTGACCTGGCCCCCATTGCGGCTGCGCACCGCCACGTCGCCGCCAATGGAGGTGAGCGTGTCGGTGGCTTCCACGCCCGCTCCGTCGAGCAGCACGTCGCGGCCGGCGGTCACCGCCCCGACCTTCACCGAGCCGGCGCTCCCGGTCTGGAAGCGCGCGTCGTCGGCGGCGTCCACGGCGCCGGTGGCCAGGATCGCGCCGCCGCTGGAGCGGACATCGACGTTCCGACCCGCAAGGTCGAAGTCGCCCCCGAGTCTGGACTTCGCGACGGCGAACATCAGGTCGCCGGCCTGGTCCGCGTCGGCGGAGTCGCTGCCGGCGCCGTTGCCCAGCGGGCCGGTGACGTTGATCGCGCCGCCGGCGCGGATGACCACGTCGTCGCCGGCGGCGGCGCCGCCGACGGTGACGGCGCTGTTCGCGCCGGTCGAGCGGACGCCCACGTCGCGGCCGGCGGTCAGCACGCCGGTCGAGACCGTCGTCGCGCCGTCCACCAGCACGTCGCGCCCGGCGCCCAGGTCCCCGAGGTTGAGGACGCCCGTGGACTGGATCCGCACGTCGGAGCTGCCGCCCAAGGCGCTCATCGAGCCGGTGGTCGTCACCGAGGCGGCGGTGATGTCGATGTCGTGGCCGGTCAGGTCGAAGGTCACACCCTCGAGCGTGACCGCCCCGTCGCTGATCCGCAGGTCGTCGCCCAGGCCCGTGCTGTCGCCCGCGCCGCCGGCGCCGACAGCGCCATCGACGATCACCGCGCCGGCCGTGCGCACCACGATGTCGTCGCCCGCCGAGATCCCGGCGAGCTTCACCTGACCGCCGCCGCGCGAGCGCACGGCCACGTCGCTGCCGCTGGAGGTGAGGGTTCCGGTGGCCTCGACGCCGGTCGCGCCGTCGAGGAGGACATCGCGCGCGGCCGTCACCGCGCCGACCTTCAGCGCGCCGCCGCCCGCATCGGTGGAGAACATCGCCCAGCGCCCGGCGTGGGTGGCGCCGCTCACGTCGATGTCGAGGGTCGAGCGGATGCGGACGTCCGAGGTCGCGCCCATCGCCGTGAGCGGACCGCCCACGGTGACGCCCTGGCCCACGAGACGCAGCAGGGCGCCTTGCGCCAGCAGCGGCGCGCTCTCTTCGTCGAGGTTCAGGTAATGCAGGTAGATGGCGAGCTGGTCGGCCGCTTCGGTCGCGCCGTCGGTCACGCGGTCGAGGTTCACCGGCAGGCGCGGGAACGGCGAGCCGGAGGTCGCGCCGCCCACGATACTGGTGCGGCCATAGACGCTGAAGGCCAGCACGTCGTCGCCCGCGCGCGCCGAGCCGAGGGTCACGCCCGAGCCGCTGTGGTCGTTGGGCGCCGCGCCGGGGGTCACGCCGCCGCGCCCGAGGATCGCGATGTCGCGGCCGGCCTTGAGGTCGCCGGCGGTCACCGCCTTCGCCGAGTCGATCTGGATGTCGCGCGTGGCGATGACGCCGCCCAGCTCGATGCTGGGCGCGAGGCCGATGACCGGCGTCATCGGCGTCCGCGTCTCGATCCGCACGTCCGACGTCGAGTTGTCGACGGCGCCGGCGGTGTCCGGATCGTCGGTGCTGGGCTGGCGGCCCGCGACCGTCGTACCGGTGATGCGCACGGCCTGGCCGGTGATGCTCACGTCGAAGCCGACGACCTTGAACACCGTGCCCAGGTTGCCGTCGAAGTCCACGAAGGGCAGGGCGGTGTTGAGGTCGTCGCCGGCGCCGTTGGCGTCGGTGGTGGGCTGGCCCGCCAGGTCGCGGCCGGCCTGTACGTCGCCGATCACCTCGACCATGCCGTTCGGCGCGCGCAGCACGACGTCGTCGCCGGCCCTGGCCGAGCGCATCGAGATGGCGCCGTTGGGCGCGTGGACGGCCACGTCGCGGCCGGCGAACACGTCGCCGGTCTGCAGCGTCGCGGCGACCGCGCCCTCGCTCGTCAGCACGATGTCGCGGTGGGCGGAGACGGCGCTGTTGTTGCCCGTCGAGAGCCGCAGCGCCGCGACCGCCGGCGAGGGGTCGGCGGCGGTGACGGTGACGAAGACGTCGGAGTCCAGTTGGACCGGGTCCAGGCTCTCGCCGTCGCCGGCCGTGCGCCCCGCGGCCACGTCGCCGGTGACGGTGACCGCCGGGGCCCGGATGTCGATGTCGTGCCCGGCGAGCGTCGCGCCCGCCAGGGTGTCGGCCGCCCCGGACGGGTCGCTGGTCCCCTGCGTCGTGCCGGCGCGCAGGTCGCCGCCGCCCATGATCGAGCCGTTGAGCGCCCGGAGCGCGATGTCGTCGCCGGCGCGGATCGTGCCGACGGCCACGCTGGCGTTGGCGCTGCGGACCGCGGCGTCGCGGCCCGCGATCATCGTGGACGCCGCGGCCTGCACCTGGCCGGCCGCCTGGACGACGACGTCCTGCGTCGAGCGCAACGTGCCGGTGACGGTCGCGGTGGTCGCTGCGTCCACGGTGACGTCGCCGAGCGCCGCGCCGCTTCCCTGAGTGGTCGCCGAGCCCACTGTGACCGCGCCGCTCGCGGACTTCGCCAGGACGTGGGCGTCGTCGCTCGCCCCGACGCCGGTCGACGTCAGGCTGCCGCCGCCGGCGGTGACCGCGCCCGTGGTCGCGGTGATCTCGATGTCGTCGCCGGCCGTCACCGCGCCCGTGACGCTGGCCGTCCCGGAGGTCGCGGTGACGAACACGTCCCGCGCCGCGTTGGCGGAGCCCAGGCTGGCGGTCGGGGCGGTGACCTTGATGTCGCGGGACGAGGCGCCCGAGCCCAGGGTCGCCGTCGTCGTGCTCTCGATCGTCACGTCGCCGAGCGCCGCGCCGGTCCCCTGGGTGGCCGCCGCGCCGACGATCACGGCGCCGCTCGCGGACCTGGCCAGGACGTGGGCGTCATCGCCCGCCCCGACGCCGGTGGAGGTCAGGCTGCCGCCCGCGGCGGTGACATCGCCGGCGCCGGAGGTCACTTCGATGTCGTTGCCTGCCGTGACCGAGCCGGTGACGGCGGCGTTGCCGGTGGTGGCGGTGACGAAGACGTGCCGTCCGGCCGAGCCCCCGCCGAGGGACGCGGCGGGGCCCAGGACGTTGACGTCGCGCGAGGCGGCGCCCGAGCCCAGCGTCGCGGTGGTGGCGGCGTCGACGGTGACGTCGCCCAGCGCCGCGCCGGTCCCCTGCGTCGCCGCCGAGCCGACATCCACGAAGCCGCCGGTCGACCTGGCGAGCACATGGGCGTCGTCGCCGGCCCCGACGCCGGTGGAGGTCAGGCTGCCGCCGGCGGCGGTGACCGAGCCCGAGCCGGCGGTGACCTCGATGTCGTCGCCGGCCGTGACCGCGCCGGTGACGCTGGCGTTGCCGCTGGTGGCGGTGACGAAGATGTCGCGCGCCGCGTCGGCCGAGCCGAGGCTCGCCGACTGGCCCGAGATCCTGATGTCGCGCGACGAGCCGCCGGAGCCCAGGCTCGCGGCCGTCGGGCTCTCGAGGATGACGTCGCCGGCCCTGGAGCCCGTCCCCTGGGTGGTCGCGGACCCTACGTTGACCGCGCCGCTCACGGACTTCGCCAGGATGTGCGCGTCGTCGCTCGCGCCGGCGCCCGTCGCGGTCAGCGTGCCGCCTGCGGCGTTGACCGAGCCCGCGGTGGTGGTGACCTCGATGTCGTCGCCGGCGGTGACCGCGCCTGTCACGCTGGCGTTGCCGGTCGTGCCGGTGACGAAGACGCTGCGGCTGGCGGTGGCGGAGCCCAGGACCGCCGAGGGACCCAGCACGAAGATGTCCTGCGACGCGCCGCCGTCGCTCAGCGTCGCGGTGCTGGTGGCCTCGACGCGGACGTCGCCGCGCGCGCCGCCCGTCCCCTGCGTGGCCGCGAAGCCGACGTTCGCCGCACCGCTGAGCGAGCGGACCGTGACGTGGGCGTCGCTGTCGGCGTTGGCGCCCGTGGAGGTGAGCGAGGCCCCCGACGCGTTCACCGAGCCGCCGTTCGCGGTGATCTCGATGTCGTCGCCCGCCGAGACCGCGCCCGTGACGTTGGCCGTGCCCGAGGCCGTGACGGTCACGTCGCCGCCGGCCGCCCCGGAGCCCAGGGTGGCCGTCACGCCGGTCACCGCGATGTCCCGGGTCGAGGCGCCCGCAGTCAGAATCGAGGTCCCGGCCGCCGCGTCGACGGTGACGTCGCCCGTGGCGCCGGGCGCGGTTCCCTGCGTCGCGGCCGAGCCGACCGTGACGTTGCCGGCGGTGGAGCGCGCCAGCACATGCGCCTCGCCGCCGTCCGCGCCGGCGCCCGTGGACGTCAGGCTGCCGCTACCCGCGACGACAGAGCCCGCCGTGGCGGTCACCTCGATGTCGTCGCCGGCCGAGACCGAGCCCGTCACGGTGGCCGCGCCGGTGGTCGCGGTGACGAACGCATCGCGCCCCGCCGCGCCCGAACCCAGGCTGGCGTCCGGACCGGCGACCTTGATGTCCCGCCCGGCCGCGCCGCTGCCGAGGCTGGCGCTGGTCAGGCCGGTGATCTGGATGTCGGCCCCTGCGCCGCTGGCCGACGCCGAGGCCACGGTGACGGCCCCGCCCGAGGCGCCGGCGCCCGTTCCGCCGTTCAGCGAGGTCAGGGCGATGTCGCCGCCGGTCGCGGTGACGCTGGCCATCTCGCCAGCGGTCACCTCGCCGATGTTGATCCCGCCCGCGGCGGTGGTGACCGTCGCGCCCTTGGCGGCGAGCACGGTCTCGGCGGCCAGGTCGCCGGCCGTGGCGCTCAGCACCAGTTCGCCTTCGTCGTTGATCGAGGCGCTCGTCGCCGAGGTGATGGTGTCGATCCTGATCAGCGAGTCCGACGCGCTGCGCAGCACCGAGAGCGGGGCGGCCGCGTCGACGAACGCCATGTCGACGATGGCGTCGCCGCGCGCGAAGACGAAGTTGCCGGCGCTCATCACCGCGCCGGGCGAGATCACCACGCCCTGCGGCGAGTAGAACCAGATGGCGCCGCCGGGATCGGCGCCGACGAGGCCAGCCACCTGGCCGCCCGCGTCCACCTTCACCTGGGTCGGCGACTTGTTGAGCACGATGTCCGAGGTCGCGCCGAAGTGGAACGTCACCTTGTCGGCGGCGCTGACGTGGAAGCTGTCCCAGTTGATGACCGTGCGGGTCGCCTTCAGGTCGACGTCGAGGCTGTTGGCGTCGGGCGCCGTGATCGTGGGCTGCGTCCCGCCCGTGGCCACCGTGATCGCCGAGGCGTCGGGGATCGTCGGCAGCGTCTGGGCCTGCGCCGTCGCCGCCAGCAGCAGGGCTGCTGCGCCGCCCAGGGCCGAGCCGCCGAGGAGGCGCGCCCGGCGGCTGCGGTCGGCGGAGGCGATGGCGCGCGCGGTCATCGGCTAGCCCGCCACCAGCAACTGGAAGAGGATCCGGTCGGCAGGCTTGTTCGGCGCGTTCGGGAACGGCTTGTCGAAGGGGCGCGCCCACTCGACCTGAGCGCGCACGCCATACGGCAGCCGGGCCTCGAGGCCGGCGCCGGCCGAGCGCAGCACGCGCTTCTCCGATCCTACGTCCAGGTTCTTGATGTAGCTCGCGTCCGCAAAGGCGAAGGGCGAAAGCGTGACCCCGTTTACGATACGCTGGGGACGGACCTGAAGCTTCACCTCCCCGCTCACGGCACGGTCGCCGGAGAGGACGGCCGGCTCGTAGCCGCGTCCGATCGTGAGATCCCCGACCGCCAGTTCCTCGTAGGCCAGCGTCGGCTTGTCGGCCCATTGCGCCTGGGTGCGGACGCCCAGGTCGAACCAGCGGTGAACGAGGTGGCCCTCGCCCTCGGCGCGGACCAGCCAGGCGTCGGGCAGGCCCTGGATGCGCGACAGGCCCTGGTCGCCGGCCTTGCTGCCGCCCAGCGCGGAAAAGCCCTTGCGGGTCTCGAGGCTGCCGTTGGCGGCCATGCCCAGCCGGGGGCCGAGGCCGTGGGTGAACTCGCCGCTCAGCCGCGCCCAGGCCACGCGCAACTGGTCGTCGGCCAGCACGTCGCCGCCGGGGAACGACGTCTTCTGGCTCACGACGTCCACGCCCGCCGAGGCATAGACGCTGTAGCGGCGAAGCCTGATCAACGGATAGCGCGCCTCGGCTGTCCCAACGAAGGACACGCCCTGCAATTTCAGTTCCGCCAGCCCTCCACCGGGGCGGGACCGGCCGTAGGCCATGGACACGCGGCCCGAGAGGCCGCTGGACCCGACGCGCGCCTCCTCGACGACCTGGGCGATCCACTGTTCGTTGTCGGTGACGGTGCGGTAGGCGATCAGCGTCGTGCGCTCGCCGTACCGGGTGTAGGCGTTGAAGTCGGCGCGGCCGAGCACGCTCCAGGGGCCCAGCGACTCCGAGCCGGTGTTCTGGCCGGCGACCAGGTAGTTCGCCGGGTCGCGCGACAACTGGACCTCCAGGTCGATCGCGCCCTGGCCCTCGGCCGAAGGCCGCAGCGCCGCCGAGACGCGCACCCGCGGCACGTCGTTGGCCAGCAGCAGGTAGCGCTGGGCGGTGTCGAGATCGAAGGGGGTCATGCCGCGCAGCTTGTCCAGGTAGGCCTCGACGCGGTCCTGGGCTGGGCCGATGTCGCCGCGGACGCGGACGGCGACGATGCGCGCCTCGGTGACCTCGATCCGCAGCCGGCCGCCCGAGATCGTCTGCTCGGGGATCTCGACGCGGGCCAGCCGGCCCTTGCGGAACAGGATCAGCGAGAGCCGGTCGCGGATCTCGCAGATCCTGGCCACCGGGATCTCCGTCCCGACCAGGCGGGCATAGGCCGCGCGCGCATCCTCGGGCGCGATGGAGCTGCCGACCACGTCGACGCCCTGCAGACGGAACGTCAGCGCCGAACTCGCGAGCGGGCAGGGCAGCGGGGCCGGCGCGGAGAAGAGGTCGGAGTCCCGCGACGGCGGCCGCGCGCCGCGGCGGGCCTCGGGGTTCAGGTCCTGGCGGCTGGGCGCGACGGCGCCGCCGCGGGCAGGGGGCGAAACCTGCGCCATCGCGAGGTCCGGCCCAACCCAGACCCAGGCGGCCAGAAGCGCCTGGCCGACCAGTTTCAACACCCGACCTGTCACGTCTTGCCGCCCAGCGCCAAGTAACCGGCCCGCCCCTGAGCGCGGATCGTCAATCGAAAGCACACCCACAGGTATTTTGCGACGTGGATTCGCGCCGATGCCGCGAGGCGGGCGGCTTTGCACGCGGCCGCGCCGTGCAAGGCGCGCCCGACGGCGGGTCGCTCGCGGCTCTGCAGGCTGAAAGCTCGGCACTCGTCCACCCCCGCCGGGCCGCGCGCGGCGCAGCGTGAGCGGTAGCACCGGGCGCCGCACGCCGGTATGGGACGGAAGTCCTACGACCAAAGTCCTACGCGCGGCCGCGGGGGATCCTCAGGCGCGACCCCGCAGGCGCCGGATGCCGGCGGCCCTGCGAATCCCGGCCGCCGACGGCCGCCGAAGGACCTCGGCGCGCCGCGTTTGTTACCGGGTCGTCCACACGAGTCCGTCGGGAGGCCGACTTTTTATGCTGGCGCTGCCGTAGGTTGTGCTATCGATTCGTCGTTCGCACCGAAGCACCCCCCTTTTTTGACTCGGTGTGGATCGGCCCGGGGCACTCCGTCGGGGGAGCTCCGGGCCACGGGGGCGGCCCGAAAGCTCTACTCTACCTGGCGTAGTGACGACGCCTCAGCGCGGCGCCATGCGGATGGCGCCGTCGAGGCGGACCGTCTCGCCGTTCAGGTAGCCGTTGCGGCACATGGTGACGGCCAGGTCGGCGTACTCCTCGGCGTGGCCGAGACGCTTGGGGAAGGTCACCGAGGCGGCGAGACCGGCGTAGACCTGCGGCGCGCGGGTCTTGAGGCCGCCCAGCATCGGGGTGTCCATGATGCCCGGCAGGATGGTGTTGATGCGGATGCCGTCGCCGGACAGGTCGCGCGCGATCACCAGGGTCATGCCCTTGATCGCCGCCTTGGCCGCCGAATAGGCCACCTGGCCGATCTGGCCCTCTTCCGCCGCCACCGATCCGGTGTTCACGATGGCGCCGCGGTCGCCGGTTTCGTCCGGCTCCAGGTTGGCGATCATCCCCGCGGCGCTCTTCACGATGCAGCGGAAGGTGCCGACGGTGTTGAGTTCGAGCACGTAGGAGAAGTCGGAGACCTTGAACGGCACGATCTCGCCGGTCTCCTTGTTCTTGCCGACGGTCTTGCCGCCGCGGCCGCCGCCGGCGCAGTTGACGAGGATGCGCTCCTGGCCGTTGGCCGCGCGGGCCTTCTCGAAGCCGGCGTCGACCGAGGCCTCGTCCATCACGTTGACCTGGCAGAAGACGGCGCCCGTCTCCTTGGCCGCGGCCTCGCCCGTCTCGGCGTTGAAGTCGAAGATCGCCACCTTCACGCCGAGGTTGCGCAGAGCCTGCACGGTGGCCTTGCCGAGGCCGGAGGCGCCGCCGGTGACGATGGCGGACACGGACGAGTCGAGCTTCATGGCGGTCTCCCGATCTGGATTCCGCGGACGCTTAGCACGCCTTTCGGCTCACCCTGCGGCACGCGCCGCAGGCGGACTTCCGTGGTTCCAATTTCTCCAGGACGCGGCCTAGCATGGGCCGAAACGGAGACGCCCATGGCCGACGACCTCTTCGACCTGTCCGGAAAGGTCGCGCTGATCACCGGCGGCAGCCGCGGGCTCGGCCTGCAGATGGCGCGTGCGTTCGCCCGCCACGGCGCCGACGTGATCGTCGCCAGCCGCAAGCTCGACGCCTGCGAGGAGGTGGCTGCCGAGATCCGCGCGATGGGCCGGAACGCGAAGGCGTATGCCGTGCATGCCGGCCGCTGGGCGGAGATGGAGCGGCTGATCGAGGAGGTCTACGCCGACTTCGGCCGCATCGACATCCTGGTGAACAACGCCGGCATGAGCCCGGCCGTGCCGAGCCACGAGGTGACCGAGCAACTGTTCGACAGTGTGATGAGCCTGAACTTCAAGGGCCCGTTCCGGCTGGCCAGCGAGGTGGCGCACCGGATGAGCCAGGGCGACGGCGGCGTGATCATCAACATCTCCTCGACCGGCGCGCTGATGCCGCTGCCGGCGGTGATCCCCTACTCGGGCGCCAAGGCGGCGCTGAACGCGATGACGGTGTCGCTGGCGCATGAGTACGGGCCCAAGGTGCGGGTGAATTCGATCTCGGCGGGGCCGTTCCTGACCGACATTTCCAAGGCCTGGAGCGAGGAGGCCCGCGAGACATCCGACAACGCGCTGGGCCGCCCCGGCCGGCCGGAGGAGATCGTCACCACGGCGTTGTTCCTGGCGAGCCCCGCCTCGTCGTTCACGACCGGCGCGATCGTCCGCTGCGACGGGGGCCAGAACTAGCCATGCATCCGTCCGTCCACGCGCAGACCACGCCCGACAAGCCCGCCTTCATCATGGCCGGCAGCGGCCACACCGTGACCTTCCGCCAGCTCGACGAGCGCTCGAACCAGGGCGCGCAGCTTTTCCGCTCGCTGGGCCTGGAGGTCGGCGACGGTGTCGCGATCATGATGGAGAACCACCCCATCTACTACGAGGTGTTGTGGGCGGCGCAGCGGTGCGGCCTGCGCTACACAGCGATCTCGTCGCGGCTCACGGCCGGCGAGGTGGCCTACATTCTCCAGGACTCGGGCGCGAAGGCGTTCGTGGTCTCGCGCGCCATGGCCGACGTGGCGGTCGAGGCGGTGAAGGACGCGCCGGCCATGCCGCTGTTCATGGCAGACGAGGCGGTGGCGCCGTTCCTGTCCTTCGAGGCCGAGCGGGCGAAGCATCCGGCGACGCCGGTGGCCGACGAGACGCCGGGTGTGGCCA
Source organism: Phenylobacterium sp. (assembly GCF_016793285.1). Classification (GTDB taxonomy): domain Bacteria; phylum Pseudomonadota; class Alphaproteobacteria; order Caulobacterales; family Caulobacteraceae; genus Phenylobacterium. Next base: position 7,425 of record NZ_JAEUMO010000128.1, on the reverse strand, counting down.
TGCTCTACTCGTCCGGCACGACGGGCCGGCCGAAGGGCGTGAAACGGCCGCTGCCCGGCGGGCCGCTGACCGCCGCCGAGGGCCTGACCGAATGGGCGCGGACGCTGTACGGCATGGACCCGGACACCATCTACCTCTCGCCCGCGCCGCTCTATCACGCCGCGCCGCTGGGCTGGTCGATGAACGTGCAGCGGCTGGGCGGCACGGTCGTGATGATGGAGAAGTTCGACCCCGAGGACTGCCTGCGGCTGATCGAGAAACACCGCATCACCCACGTCCAGTTCGTGCCGACCCACTTCGTGCGGATGCTGAAGCTGCCTGAGGCGGTGCGGGCCAGGTACGACCACTCATCGCTGAAGGTGGTGTTCCACGCCGCCGCGCCGTGCCCGGTGCCGGTCAAGGAGCAGATGATCGCCTGGTGGGGCCCGCTGATCCACGAGTACTACGCCGGCACCGAGGGCAATGGCCGCACCACGATCGACAGCACCGACTGGCTGGCCCACAAGGGCTCGGTGGGGCGCGCGACGCTGCCCGTGGAACTTCACATCTGCGGCGACGACGGCGAGCCCCTGCCGGTCCGCAGCGAGGGGATGGTGTTCTTCTCGGGCGGCGCGAAGTTCGAGTACCACAACGCGCCCGAGAAGACGGCCGACAGCACCAACCGGTACGGCTGGACGACCCTGGGCGACGTGGGCTGGATGGACGAGGAGGGCTTCCTCTACCTCACCGACCGCAAGAGCTTCATGATCATCTCCGGCGGCGTGAACATCTACCCGCAGGAGGTCGAGAACCTGCTCATCACCCACCCGCGCGTGGCCGACGCCGCGGTGGTCGGCGCGCCCGACGAGGAGATGGGCGAGAAGGTGGTGGCGGTGATCCAGCCGATGGACTGGGCCGACGCCGGCGACGACCTGCGGGCCGAACTCGACGCCTACTGCCGGGCGAACCTGTCGGGGGTGAAGCGGCCTCGGGTGATCGACTTCATGGCCGAGCTGCCGCGCCATCCCACGGGCAAGCTGTACAAGCGCCTGATCCGCGACGCCTACTGGGGCAAGACCGGCGGCACGATCGTCTGAAGGAGGCTGCGATGCGGGGGCTGCTGGCGGGACTGACGGCGCTGGCCCTGGCGGCGCCGGCGATGGCGGCCGAGAAGTGGGTCTCGCTGTTCGACGGCAGGACGCTGAACGGCTGGACACCGAAGATCATGGGCCTGCCCGCCGGCGAGGACCCGCTCCACACCTTCCGGGCCCGGGAAGGGAAGATCGTCGTCAGCTACGACCAGTACGGCGGGGCCTTCAGGAACCGCTTTGGCCACCTCTTCTGGAAGACGCCGTACACGGCCTATCGCCTGCGCATGGAGTACCGCTTCGTCGGGACTTGGCCGGCCGACACGCCCGACTGGGCCAAGGGCAACTCCGGCGTGATGATCCACGCTCAGGCGCCGGCGACCATGGCCGCGGGTCAGCCGTTCCCGGTGTCGCTGGAGGTGCAGTACCTGGGCGTCGTGCCGGGCCAGACGCGGACCACGGGCAACCTCTGTACGCCGGGCCTGAACGTCGAGATGGGCGGCAAGCTGATCACCCAGCACTGCAACAATGCGACGTCGCCTGCGCTGCCCTTCGGCGAGTGGGTGAAGGTGGAGGCCGAGGTCTCCAAGACCGGCCACGTGATCCATCGCATCAACGGCAAGGCCGTCTTCGAGTACGACGCCCCTCAGTACGACCCTACGGACAAGACCGCGACGCCGCTGATCGCGGCGGCCGGCGGTGCGCTGCCGGTGAACGGCGGCTACATCGCGCTCCAGAGCGAGGGCTCGCCGCTGGAGTTCCGCAGGATCGAGGTGATGGAGCTGAAGTAGGCCCAGTTGCTCGCGTTCGGGGAGCTGTCGGCGAATGCCGACTGGGGGGCATCCACGTTTGGAGCGGACGCCTCCGGCGCCTCGCGCCACCTCCTCCGATAGGGGAGGAACTACTTCCCGAGCGACGCCTTGACCGCCTTCTGGCTGACCGGCTGCACCTGCGGGGTGTTCTCGCCGCCGAGGCGCTGGATGAGGCCCACGAAGACGACCTTGTTCTGCGGATCGACCCAGAACCAGGTGCCGGCCGCGCCGTCCCAGAGGTAGCTGCCCTTGCCCATGGCGACGCCGGCGCGCTCGGGGTCGGTGACCACCACGCCGTTCCAGCCGTATTCGTAGCCGGGGCGGATCTGCTGCTGGCCGATGCCGTAGCCGCCGGCCGCGATCTCGGGCGAGATGTGGCTGGTCATGATCTGCCTGACCGTGGAGGGCTTCAGGATGTGCGCGCCGTCCAGCGTGCCGCCGTTCAGCAGCATCTGGGCGAAGCGGGCGTAGTCCGAGGCGGTGGTCACCAGGCCGCCGCCGCCCATCGCGAAGCCGGGGACCTTGGCGTAGGCCGAGTTGAACGGTCCGGGGCCGGGAACCTGCAGCCGGCCGTCCTTCCACTCGTAGAGCTGGGCGAAGCGGTCGCGCTTGCCCTCGGGCACCATGAAGGCGGTGTCGACCATCTTCAGCGGGCCGAAGATGCGGCTCTGCATGAAGAGCGGCAGCGACTGGCCCGACAGGCGCTCGACGATCAGGCCCTCGACGTCCATCGAGATCGAGTACTGCCACTTCGTCCCCGGCTCGTAGGCCAGGGGCAGGCCGGCGATGCGCTTCAGCGCGTCTTCCGACGTCGGGGCCCGCAGCGGATTGTTGGCCCGGTAGGCGTCGTCCACGTAGCCGGGGTTGAAGCCGTATGAGAACCCCGCGGTGTGGGTCATCACCTCGCCGATGGTCGGCTGGTGCGCGGGCGCGGCCAGGATCGGCTTGCCGTCCGCGTCCATCCCCTTGAACACCTTCAGGTCGGCCAGTTCGGGCAGCACCTTGGCGAGCGGGTCTTCCGGCCGCCACTTCCCCTCGTCGTAGAGGATCGCCATGGCCACGGCCGTCACCGGCTTGGTCATGGAGAAGGCGCGCACGATGGTGTCCATCTGCATCGGGGCGCCGGTCTCGAGGTCGCGCTTGCCGATGGCAGAGGCATGCACGAGCTTGCCGTCCTTCAGCGCGTAGGTGATCACGCCGGCCAGCTCGCCCTTTTCGACGTAGGGGCTGAGGGCAGCGTCGACTCCCGGCCACCGGGGCTGCGCCGAGGCCTGAGTCGCCGCCGCGAGAGCCGCCAGGGCCGCGGTGGCAAGGTTCTTCGGATCGATCATCTCACAGCTCCCTCGAGGCCGCCGAGCTTGCCGTGCGGGCGCCCCGCGTCCCAGCGAAATCACGCGCTTCCCTGCCGTGGCGGCACCGGGTTCAACTGCGCGGCGAGCTACGGAGCATTCCATGAACCTCGATTTCTCCGACGACCAGAAGGCGCTGCAGGAGCAGGTCCGCCGCTTCCTGGCCGAGAAGTGCCCGACGAGCGCGCCGCGCGCGATCCTCGAAGGCCCGGAACCCTACGACAGGGCGCTCTACGCCGGCCTGGCCGAGCTCGGCGTCCTGGGCGTGGCGATTCCCGAGGCCTACGGCGGCATGGGCCTGGGCCACCTGGAGCTCTGCCTGATCGCCGAGGAGTTGGGTCGCGCCATCGCCCCTGTGCCGGTGAGTTCGTCCATCTACCTCTGCGCCGAGTTCCTGCTGCTGGCGGGCTCGGAGGCGCAGAAGCAGGCGTGGCTGCCGAAACTGGCCAGCGGCGAAGCGGTGGGGACCTTCGCCTACGTCGAGAGTTCGGGCCGCGTGAAGCCGGAGGGCATCAAGGCCAGCCTGAAGGACGGCAGGCTGACGGGCGCGAAGACCGTCGTGCCGGACGGCGACGTGGCCGACGTCGCGGTGGTGCTGGCGAAGGGGCCTGGCGGCCTGTCGCTCTGCCTCGTGGACCTGGGCGGACCGGGCGTGAAGCGCGAGACGCTGGAGACCATCGACCCGACCCGCAGCTATGCGAAGCTGACGTTCGACGGCGCCGCGGCCGAGCCGCTGGGCGCGACCGGCGACGGCTGGGGCCTGACCGACCGGGTGATCGACCGCGCCGCGATCCTGATGGCCTACGAGCAGGTGGGCGGCGCCGACAAGGCGCTGGAAATGGCCCGCGACTATGCGCTCGAGCGGATGGCGTTCGGCCGCCAGATCGGCTCGTTCCAGGGCATCAAGCACATGCTGGCCGACATGTACGTCTCGGCCACGCTGGCGCGCTCCAACTGCTACTACGCGGCCTGGGCGCTCTCCACCGAGGCCGCGGAGCTGCCGGTGGCGGCGGCCACCGCGCGCGTCTCGGCCACCACCGCCTTCCAGCACTGCGCGAAGAACAACATCCAGGTGCATGGCGGCATGGGCTTCACCTGGGCCTTCGACTGCCACCTCTACTACCGGCGCTCGAACGCGCTGGCGCTTGCGCTGGGGTCGCTGTCGACCTGGGAGAGCCTGCTGATCGAACGGATGAGCGCCGGCAACGCCGAAGCGGCGGCCTGAGCGCGAGGAGCACGAGATGAACTTCGACGACACCCCCGAAGAAGCCAGGTTCCGCGCCGAGGTCCGCGCCTGGATCGACGCCAATGCGCCGAAGCAGCTCGAAGCCGAGCTGAAGCGCGCCAGCTTCGCCTCGAGCGGCATCGAGAGCATGGACCCCATGGCCGCCTCCAAGGCCTGGCAGAAGAAGAAGGCCGAGGGCGGCTGGGCCTGCCTGCACTGGCCGAAGGAGTACGGCGGCCGCGCCGCCAGCCCCATCGAGCGCGTGATCTTCGGCCAGGAAGAGGGCGTCTACGGCGCGCTCTCCGGGCCCTTCATCATCGGCCACGGCATGTGCGGCCCCACCGTCATGGCCTGGGCCGGCGAGGCGCATAGGCGCCGCCTGCTGCCGCCGCTGGCGAGCGGCGAGGAGATCTGGTGCCAGCTCTTCTCCGAGCCGGCCGGCGGCTCGGACCTGGCGGGCCTGCGCACCAAGGCGACGAAGGCCGACGACGGCTCCGGCGACTGGATCATCTCCGGGTCGAAAGTGTGGACAAGCGGGGCCCAGCATTCGCAGTGGGGCCTGCTCATCACCCGGACCGATCCCGACGTGCCGAAGCACAAGGGGCTGACGATGTTCTTCCTGCGGATGGACAGCCCCGGCGTCGACGTGCGGCCGATCAAGCAGGCGAACGGGCAGTCGGGCTTCAACGAGGTGTTCTTCAACGACGTGCGGATCCCCGACGACCAGCGGCTGGGCGCGGTCGGCCAGGGGTGGGAGGTCTCGCTCACCACGCTGATGAACGAGCGGCTGTCGATCGGGTCGGGGATGTCGAACGGCTTCCCTGAGCTGTTCCGCTACTGCCTGGAGACCGAGATCGACGGGGCGCCGGCGACGGACGACGCCAACGTGCGCTCGAAGCTGGCGCAGTTCGCGGTGCGGCAGTCGGGGCTGAAGTACACCGGCATGCGCGCGATCAGCGCGCTCTCCAAGGGCGAGACGCCCGGGCCGGAGAACTCCATCGGCAAGCTGGTGGCCGGGGCCAACATGCAGGAGCTGGCGATGTTCGCGCTGGACCTGCAGGGCCAGGCGGGCGTGGTCTGGGACGCCGACAGCCCGCAGAACGGCCGCTTCCAGGGGATGCTGATGCGCTCGCCCGCGACCCGCATCGAGGGCGGCTCGGACGAGATCCTGAAGAACATCATCGGCGAGCGCGTCCTGGGCCTGCCCGGCGACATCCGCGTCGACAAGACCGTCCCCTTCAAGGACATCCCCACCAGCGGCCGGAGCAAGGCATGAGCTTCCCCCTTCCGAACAACTCGGTCGACCTGACGGGCCAGGTCGCGCTGGTCACCGGCGCCTCCTCGGGGCTGGGCTACCGGTTCGCCAGGGTGCTGGCGGCGTGCGGGGCCAAGGTCGCCGTCGCCGCGCGCCGGACCGACAAACTGGAGGCGCTGGCGCGGGAGATCCGCGACGCGGGCGGCGTGTGCCTGCCGGTCGCGCTGGACGCCACCGACGCCGAGCAGTGCATCGCCGCGGTCGCCAGGGCCGAGGCCGAGCTCGGGACCGTGCAGATCCTGATCAACAACGCCGGCATCCCCGACGCGCAACGGGCGCACAAGATGTCGCTGGAGCTGATCGACCGGGTGCTGGACCTGAACGTCCGCGCGCCGTTCATCCTGGCCTGCGAAGTGGCGCGCCGGCTGATGGCGGCCGAGAAGCCGGGCCGGATCGTCAACATCGCCTCGGTGGCGGCCTTCTCCTACGCTGGCGGCGGGGCGGCGCTCTATTCCGTGAGCAAGGCCGCGGTCGCGCGCTCGGCCGAGGTGCTGGCCGTCGAGTGGGCGCGGTTCAACATCAACGTCAACGCCATCGCGCCCGGCGCCTTCGCCTCGGAGATGATGGACGGGATGCTGAGCCGGATGGGCGACATCACCCAGCGCTTCCCGCGCCAGCGCCTGGGCGATCCGGCGCAGCTCGACTCGACCCTGCTCTACCTGGTCGGACCGGCTTCGGAGGCGGTGACGGGCACGGTGATCCGCGTGGACGACGGCCAGGGCGGCCGGTAGCGCGGACGACCGGAAGGCGGCGTCGTATCCGTAATTGGCGCTGTCGTGCGTGGACGCGGCGCGGACCGCCCGCTAGAGATAGGCCAATCAGAACAATCGGTACGTGGGGATCGAACGGATGGAGCTGAAGCCCGGATCGCGCTGGAAGAGTGCGGTGTGCGATACCGAGGTGGTGGTCGTGCGCCCCCCGAAATCGGAGGCGTCGCTCGAATGCGGCGGCTATCCGGTGATCGCGCACGCCGAGGCCCGGCCCGATGGCAAGACGATCGCGGAAGGCTTCACCGACGGCAGCCAGGCGGGCAAGCGCTACGCCGACGAGGAGACCGGGATGGAGGTGCTCTGCACCAAGACCGGTCAGGGCACGCTGACCATCGGCGGCCGTCCGATCGGCGCCAAGGAAGCCAAGAAGCTGCCGGCGTCGGACTGAGTTTGATTTCCGCTCATGCCCGCGTTCGCGGGGATGAGCGGTGTTTCGGAAGTCTAGCCATGCACACGGCCCTCTTGCTCGACATGGCGGCGGACGCCGCGCCCGACCGGCTGGCCCTGGGGCCGCGCGCGGCGGGCCTGAGCTATCGCGAGACGCGCCGGCGCGCGCACCACGGCGCGGCGTTCCTGGAGCAGATGGGCGGGTCCAACGTCGCCTTCGTGGGCCTGAACGGGCCGACCCTGCCGATCGCCATCTTCGCGGCCGGGATGCTGGCGAAGCCCTTCGCGCCGCTGAACTACCGCCTGCCCGACGCCGACCTGAACAGGCTGCTGGCGCGCACGGCGCCGTCGGTGGCGATCGTCGACGACGACATGGTCCCGCGGCTGGCGGCGGCCGAGGGCGTGAAGGTGGTGAGCCGCAGCGCCTTCGAGGCGGCCTGCCGCGTCCACGGCGACTGCGAGGCCGAGTTCCTGGACGCCGACCATGACATCGCCGTCCT
>NZ_JAEUMO010000103.1 GCF_016793285.1 Phenylobacterium sp. | reverse complement strand
CCTTGGCGGGGAATGAACGGCGCTGGCGCGCCACCGAGGCGGGAAGGCTCGCGCGGCCGGCCAATTCGCCGCAGCGGCGCGCCCTGGCGAGTTGACTTAAAAGCGCCGCGGTTCCATCGGCAGCTTGCCCCTGAGGGCGCGCTCGGGGGCGCGCTCGAAACGGGGCGCCTTGGGGCGCGCGGGAATCGCGCTTTAATCCTTCGTTCAGAGGCGCTGAAAAGGTCATGATGTCGAACCTCACCCGCCGTTTCCTCATGGTCGCGGCCGCCGCGGGGGCGGCGCTTGCGCTCGCCGGATGCAACCAGGGCGGCGGCGCCGCCGCCACGGGCGACGCCATGTCGATGGGCGACCCGAACGCGAAGGTGAAGATGGAGGAGTACGCCTCCACCACCTGCAGCCACTGCGGCCGGTTCAACAACGACGTCTTCCCGAAGTTCAAGGCGAAGTACATCGACACCGGCAAGGTGCATTACACCTTCCACGAGTTCCTGACCCCGCCCGAGGCGGTGGCGGTCGCCGGCTTCCTGACCGCGCGCTGCGCCGGCAAGGACAAGTACTTCGCCGTCATCGACGCCCTCTTCCGCAGCCAGGAGGAGATGTACGCCAGCGGCGACGCGCGCGGCACGCTGCTGAAGGTCGCCCAGTCGGCGGGCATGAACGAAGAGCAGTTCAACAAGTGCGTGTCGGACGAGGCGGCCAACAAGGCGCTCGGCGAGCGGGTCGAGAAGGCCCAGAAGGACCGCGGGATCTCTTCGACGCCCACCTTCTTCATGAACGGCAAGAAGGTGAAGGAAGGCGAGATGACCCTGGAAGAGCTGGACGCCGCCGTGGCGGAGGCCTCGAAGTAGCGTGGCCGGGTTCACCCGCCGCACCGCGATCCTGAGCGCCGCCGCCGGCGCGACGGTCGCGGCTGCGCCGGCTGTCTCCACGCCGGCGGCGAAGGTCGCGGTCTCGCGCTGGCCGGCCGCGCCGGGGGACATGAACCTCGGCGACCCGCGGGCGCCGGTCCATGTGGTGGAGTACCTGTCGCTCACCTGCCCGCACTGCGCGCACTTCCACGCGGACGTCTTCCCGGCGTTCAAGGCCAAGTACATCGACACTGGCCGGGTCTACTTCACGATCCGGGAGCTGCTGACCGCGCCGGCCCAGGTGGCGGCGGCGGGCTTCCTCATGGCGCGCTGCAAGGGCGACGCGGCGACCTACTTCCGGATCGTCGACCAGGTGTTCAAGAGCCAGTCGCGCTGGCAGCAGGGCGCCATCAAGCCGCTCTTCGCCGAGATCGCGAAGGCCAACGGCATGACCGAGACCCAGTTCGAGGCCTGCCTGGTGGACGAGAAGGGCAACGGGGCTCTCGAGAGGCGCCTGGAGTACGCCACCGGGACCGACAAGGTGACGGGCACGCCCACGTTCTTCGTCAACGGCGTGATGATGAACAATCAGGAGGTCCCGACGCTGGCCGACCTGGACGCGGCGATCGCCAAGGCGGCCGCCAAGACTGGCGGGAGGCGCTAAGCACGGTGCATTTCCAGCGGCTCAGGCTCGCGGGCTTCAAGTCCTTCGTCGATCCGACCGAGTTTCGGATCGAGCCGGGACTCACGGGGATCGTTGGGCCGAACGGCTGCGGGAAGTCCAATCTGCTGGAGGCGCTGCGCTGGGTCATGGGCGCCAATTCCGCCAAGGCGATGCGCGCCGGCGGCATGGACGACGTGATCTTCGCCGGCGCCGACAAGCGGCCCGGCCGCAACCACGCCGAAGTCTCGCTGACCATCGACAATGCGGACCGCACAGCGCCGGCGGCGTTCAACGATCATCCGGTGCTGGAGATCGTGCGCCGGATCGATAAGGGCGCTGGGTCGACCTACAAGATCAACGGCCGCGAGGTGCGGGCGCGCGACGTGCAGCTCCTGTTCGCCGACGCCTCGACGGGCGCGAGTTCGCCGGCCCTGGTGCGCCAGGGGCAGATTTCGGAGCTGATCGCCGCCAAGCCGCAGAACCGCCGGCTGATCCTGGAAGAGGCGGCAGGCGTCTCGGGGCTGCATTCGCGCCGGCACGAGGCGGAGCTGCGCCTGCGGGCGGCCGACACCAACCTGACGCGGCTGGAGGACGTGGCGCGCGAGCTGGAGGCCAGCCACGGGCGGCTGAAGCGCGAGGCGCGGGCGGCCGAACGCTACAAGAAGCTGTCGGCCGAGATCCGGGCGCTGCAGGGCGCGGTGCTCTACGCCAAGTGGGCCGAGGCGAAGGCGGCGGCCGAGCGGCTGCTGGGCGAGGCGCAACGCGCGGCGCGGGCGGTCGAGGAGACGGCGCGGGCGGCGGCGGCGGCCACGACGCGCGCGGCGGACGCGGAGGCGGCGCTGAAGCCCCTGCGCGAAGCCGAGACGATCGCCGCCGCCGTGCTCCACAAGCTCGCCATCGACAAGGACCGCCTCGAGCGCGAGGAGGAGGCGCACGCCGCCGAACGCGCCCGGCTGACGGGCGACGTCGAGCGCATCGACGCGGACCGTGCCCGCGAGGCGCACATCACCGAAGACGCCGAGGTCGCGCTGAAGCGGCTCAGCGACGAGCTGACGGCCCTGCAGGCGCAGATCGCCGCGGCGCCCGAGCGCGGGCCCGAACTGGCGGCGGCGGCCAAGGCGGCCGAGGCTGCGCGGGCGGCGGCGGACGGCGAGGTCGAGCGCCTGGCGGCCGAACTGGCGGCGTTCGAGGCCCAGCGGCGCGCGGCGCAGGCGCGGGTCGAAGAGGCGCAGACGCGGGTGGCGCGCACGCGGCGCGCGCTGGATCAGGCCAGGCAGGAGCGCGCGGCGATCGGCCCGGCGCTGAACCCGGCGGCGGCGCAGGCCAAGGCCGACCTCGAGACCGCGGAAGCGGCGCTGGCGGCGGCGCGGGCGGCCCTCGACGCGGCCGAGGACGAACGGACCGGCGCCAACGAGGCCGAGGTGATCGCCCGCGAGGCGGCGCGCAGGCAGGAAGAACAACTGGGCCGGCTCACCGCGGAGGCGCGCGCGCTGGCGGCGCTGGTCGCCCAGGCGCGGCGCGGCGGGTTCGCCCCGGCGCTGGACTCGGTGGCCCCCGACCGCGGCTACGAGAAGGCGCTGGCGGCGGCGTTCGGAGACGACCTCGACGCGGCGCTGGACCCGGCGGCCCCGGCCTACTGGGGCGGGCGCGAGGCGCCGGCGCCGAAGTGGCCCGAAGGGGCGACGCCGCTCGGCCCGCTGGTGAAGGTCCCGGCCGTGCTGATGGCGCGGCTGGCCTACGTCGCCGTGGTGGCGCGGGCCGATGGCGACCGGCTGCAGAAGCTGCTGCCGCCGGGGGGGCGGCTGGTGTCGGTCGAGGGCGACCTCTGGCGCTGGGACGGCTTTACGGCGCGGGCCGAGGCGCCGAAGCCGGCGGCGGTGCGGCTGGAGCAGAAGACCCGGCTGGCCGAGGTCGAGGCCGAGATCGAGAAGCTGGAGCCCAGGGCGAAGGCCGCGCGCGAGCAGGCTGCGGCCGCGATGAACCGCGTGCGGGCCGCCGACGAGGCGCTCCGGGCCGCGCGGCGCGAGCCGCCGGCGCTGGAGCAGCGGGCGTCGCAGGCGCGATCCGCCATGGAGCGCTACGATCGCGAGGCGGCGCTGAAGGCGCAACGCGCCGCGTCGCTCGACGACCTGATCGGCCGCTTCGAGGCCGAACTCGCCGAACACGAGCAGGCGCTGGCGGCGGTGACGGCCGAGGCGGACGGCGAGGCCGGCGCGGGCGATCTCGCCGAGCGGCTGGCGGCGGCGCGGGCCGCGGCGGGACCTGCGCGCGAGGCGGCCGCCGAGGCGCGGGGCGCCTACGAGATGGAGATCCGCGAGCGCAACGGCCGCGCCGGGCGGCTCGAAACCCTGACGCGCGAGCATGAGGACTGGACCCGCCGCTCGGCGGCCGCCGCCCGGCGGGTGGCCGCGCTGGACGAGGCGCGGCTGAAGGCGCACGCGGCCCTGGCGGCGGCGAAGGATGCGCCGTCCACGCTGGAATCGCGCAAGACGTCGCTGCTGGACGAACTGGCCGTCGCCGAGGCGCGCCGCGCCAAGACGTCGGACGCCCTGGCCGCGGCCGAGCATGAGCGGGCCGAGGCCGAGCGGAGCCTGCGCGCGAGCGACGCGGCGGCGTCGGAAGCCCGCGAGGCGCGCGCAAGCCTGTCGGCGCACTCGGAGGCCGCGACCCAGCGCCTCCAGGAGGTGGCCGCCAACATCCGCGAAGGCGCGCGGATGGAGCCGGAGGAGTTGGCGCGGAAGCTGGCCGACGAGGCGGTGGCGATCCCGTCCGACGCCGATGGCATGGAGGCCCACCTCTTCAACCTCGAGCGCCAGCGCGAATCGATCGGGCCGGTGAACCTGCGCGCGGAGGAAGAGGCCGGCGAACTCGGCGCGCGGCTGGAGACGATGAACGTCGAGCGGGCGGACCTGACCGGCGCGATCGCGCGGTTGCGCCAGGGCATCGACGAACTAAACCACGAAGGCCGCGAGCGGCTGACCGCCGCGTTCGGGGTGATCAACGAACACTTCAAGACGCTGTTCGAGACCCTGTTCCAGGGCGGCCAGGCCGAGCTGCGGCTGGTCGAGTCCGACGACCCGCTCGAAGCGGGCCTGGAGATCTTCGCCTGCCCGCCGGGCAAGCGGCTGTCGACCATGAGCCTGATGAGCGGCGGCGAGCAGGCCCTGACGGCCTCGGCGCTGATCTTCGCCGTCTTCCTGGCCCAGCCGGCGCCCATCTGTGTGCTGGACGAGGTGGATGCGCCGCTGGACGACGCCAACGTCGACCGCTTCTGCAACATGGTCGACGAGATGTGCCGCCGCACCGAGACGCGGTTCATCGTGATCACGCACAACCCCGTGACCATGGCGCGCACCGACCGCCTGTTCGGCGTGACCATGGCCGAGCGGGGCGTCTCGCAACTGGTCTCGGTTGACCTTAGGCAAGCCGAGGCCATGGCGGCCCAGTAGGGCCAGAGGGCGTCGGGCGGACTGTCGCGCCACTTGAAATAATATATAAAATCAAATAGTTATGTCGCCCGTAACGAGCCTTGACGCACTGCACACGTCTCTATAGGTTCCGCGCGACCTGAAGCCCCCGCCGTGGCGGCGACGTGGCGGTCGCAAGGCCATCCCACGAATGCCCCTTCCGGACGAGCCGAACGCCGAGGCGGAAAGCCTCGACCGACGGATCGCCGCGGCCGAGGCGGCGCAGGCCCGGGAGACGAGCGGCGACTCGCACCGGGCCATGGCGCAGGGTTACCGCTTCCTCGGCGAAGTGGTCGGTGGGGTGTTCATGGGAGCCGCCTTGGGCTGGCTCGCGGACCGCTTCATCACACCTGAGCCCCTGGGTCTGGTCCTCGGACTGTTCCTGGGCGCGGGGCTTTCGATCTTCGTGGCGGTCCGCACCGCCGCGCGGGCGCAGAAGAAGAACGACGCGGCCTAGGCCGGATGAGGACTTGAGGACGTAGATGGCGGAAGCGCCGAAGATCGATCCGATGCACCAGTTCCTGATCCACAAGATCTGGGACGGTCCGGTGTTCCAGGTCGGTGGTGTGACGTTCGACATGTCGATCACCAACTCGGTGGGCGCCATGTTCGTAGGCGCCGCCGCGATGATCCTGTTCTTCGTGCTGACGGCGCGGGGCCAGGTGGTCCCCAACCGCGGCCAGGCGGCGGCGGAGGGCATCTACAACATCGTCGACCGCGTGCTGGTGACGCCGATCATCGGCCACCACGGGCGGCCGTACATCCCCTACCTCTTCACACTGTTCTGCGTGATCTTCGTGCTGAACCTGATGGGCGTGATCCTGTCGGTGGGCAGCCTGGCGGGCCAGACCTGGACCTTCACGGTCACGTCGCAACTGGCCATCACCGCGACGCTCGCGGTGCTGACCTTCTTCTCGATCTTCATCCTGGGTTTCATCAAGCACGGCCCGAAGTTCCTGACGCTGTTCTGGGTGCCCGGGATGGGCGTCGCGGGCGGTGCGGCGATGGTCGTGATCGAGATGATCTCGTACTTCGTCCGCCCGGTGACCCTGGCGATGCGTCTGTTCGGCAACATGCTGGGCGGCCACGTGGTGCTGAGCCTGTTCGGCTCGTTCGTCGTGGCCCTGGGCCTGGCGGCGCTGTCGGGCGGGCTGTCGTCGCTGCTCTTCGTGCCGAGCGCGCTCTCTTTCGCGATGATCGTGGGCCTGACCGGCCTCGAGCTGATCGTCGCGCTGCTCCAGGCCTTCGTCTTCACGGCGCTGGCCACGGTGTACCTCAACGAGGTCGTGAACTTCGGTCACGGCCACTAACCCAACCCACTATTCCTCAAGAGGACTATTCAAAATGGAAGCTGAAGCCGCGAAGCTGATCGGCGCTGGCCTTGCCACCTCGGGCATGATCGGGGCCGGTATCGGCCTGGGCAGCCTGTTCGGCAACTACCTGCAAGCCGCGATCCGCAACCCCTCGGCCGCCGCCAGCCAGCAGACGATGCTGTTCCTGGGCATGGCGCTGACGGAAACGATGGGCCTGTTCAGCTTCGTCGTGTCGCTGATCATCCTGTTCGGCTAATCGGCCAGAGGACGCGAGAAGCGCCCCATGGCGATGCAGACTCAAGACCACGCGGCGCCCGCGGCGCCCGGCCACGAGGCCGGGGCTGCCGGCGCCCATGAAGGCTCTGCGCCTGCGGCCGAGCACGCCGAAGGCGGGCTGCCGCAGTTCGACTTCGCCCAGTGGCCGGGCCAGATCGCCTGGTTCCTGATCGTCTTCTTCGGGCTGATGCTCTTCGTGCGCTTCTTCGCGGCGCCGAAGGTGGGCGGCACGATCGAGGCCCGCGAGGGCAAGATCTCCGGCGACATCGCCGACGCCCGCCGGATGAAGGAGGAGGCCGACGCTGAGGCCGCCGCCGCCCAGGCCGAAGCCGCCCAGGCGCGCGCCGCCGCGCAGAAGGTGGCCGCCGAAGCCCGGGCCAAGGCCCAGGCCGAGATCGCCGCGCGTCTGGCGGACGAAGAGAGCAAGCTGGCGGCCGCCGGCGCCGAAGCCGAGGCGCGTATCGCCAAGGCGCGTGAGAGCGCCATGGCCAACGTGTCGGGCATCGCGTCCGACACCGCCCAGGCGATCGTCGCCAAGCTGACCGGCAAGGCGCCCACGGCCGCCGAACTCGCCTCGGCGAAGGGATAAGCGATGGAACTGTTTCTCGACTCCCACTTCTGGGTCGCCATCGCCTTCATCGTGTTCCTCGGCGTGCTGGTGGCGGCCGGGGTCCACCGCCTGGCGTGGAAGGCGCTCGGCGACGCCGGCGCCAAGGTGCAGGCGCAGCTCGACGAGGCCGAGTCCCTGCGCGGCGAGGCCCAGGCGCTGCTGGCCCAGGTGAAGGCCCAGAAGGAAGCGTCCGACAAGCTGGCCGCCGAAATGCTGGCCAACGCGAAGGAAGAAGCCACGCGCCTGCAGGCCGAGGCCCAGGCGAAGGTCGCCGAACAACTCGAGCGCCGCGGCCAGATGGCCGAGCGCAAGATCGCCCAGGCCGAAGCCCAGGCCGCCGCCGAGGTGCGCGCGGCCGCCGCGGAACTCGCCGCGGTGATGGCGGAAGAGGTGCTGGTGAAGCGTCTGGCCGCCTCCAAGAGCGACCCGCTGATCGACAAGGCCATCGGCCAACTGGCGGGGAAGCTGCAATAGTCTGACGAGATCGGGCTGCGCGCGAATTCAGCACCCCTGAAGGCGCGGCCCGTGGCCGGACCCGGCGTTGGGGAACGTCCGGGACCGTCGCCAGTCCACGAACCCCACAATCGCATGAGCAGTTCGCGGCCGCTTCCGCATCTGGGGAGAAGCCGGTCGGCGTATTCCGGACTGTTCCTCGTGCGTTGTGGGGTTCGTGGGCGCCACCCACGCTGAAACCTCAAAGCTCTCGTCATCCTCCGCTTGTCCGGGGGACGCTTTGGACTGTGAGCCCGGTGGCATGGCGGAACGTCGCCGGCATCGCCGTGCGAGGACGGCAGGCTCACAGCCCAATGGGTGGCCCGGACAAGCCGGGCCATCAGTTCAGGTAGGGCTCAGCGGCGCCGGAAGCGGCGGCGGAGCGGCTTGATGAAGCGGACGCGCTGAGGCAGCAGCAGCCGCTCCACGCGGAGCGTCTGGTGGTAGAACAGCGCCACCACCTCGGGCTCGCGGCGCAGCAGGCGACGGATCGGGTAGAGCGTCTTCGGGTAGGCCCGGTGCAGCCGCACGAACTGGCGCCGCGCCTTGAAGCTGTTGCGCAGCACGATCATCACGCCGACCACGATCACCGGGATCCCGCCGGGCCCCGGCAGCGGGGCGATCAGGATGCCGAAGGCGATGACCACCAGGCCAAGCAGAACCAGGCCGCCCCGCTTGATGCGGCCGGCAACTTCGCGCGCGAAGTCGTCCGTGGCGCGGTACACGCGCAGAGAGGGCATGGCGAAAGTCACTTGGTAGTCCTGGGGAGCGTGCGGCGAAGCGGGGAGGTTCCGCCGTCACCGATCCCATATGCGTCTGCGTCGGAGACTCGTAAAGACAGGTCGCCGTTAAATTTTCTCCACCGGCGCCTATTCCGGCGGGGATGGCGCCGGAGCCACACCCCCTATGCAGGGTTGACACAGTCTTGCCGCAGAACCTGCGCAGTTGCGCCGCGATCTACTCCGCGGCGTGCGCCTGCGGCTTCCACGCCAGCGTCGGCTTGCGCGCCGCCAGCGTCTCGTCCAGGCGGCGCATCGGGGCGAGGTGCGGTGCGGCCTTGAACCGATCCTTGTCGTTGCCACGGGCCGCGTTGGCGAGCGCGCGGAGCGCCTCGCAGAAGCGGTCGAGTTCGCGTTTGGACTCGGTTTCGGTGGGCTCGATCAGCATCGCGCCGTGGACGACCAGCGGGAAGTACATGGTCATCGGGTGAAAGCCCTCGTCGATCATCGCCTTGGCGAAGTCGAGGGTGGTGACGCCGGTCCCGTCCAGCCAGCGGTCGTCGAACAGGGCCTCGTGCATGCACGGGCCGTCCGGGAACGCCGGGGTCATGACGTCTGCGAGGCTGGCCTTGATGTAGTTGGCGTTGAGGACGGCGTCCTCGGCCACCTGGCGCAGGCCGTCGCTGCCATGGCTGCGCATGTAGGCGTAGGCGCGGACGAACATGCCCATCTGGCCGTGGAAGGCGCACATGCGGCCGAAGGCGCTCGCGGCCTCGGCGGTGGGCTCCTCGACGAGCCTCAGGCCGTCCGCGCCGCTGACCACCCACGGGGCCGGCGCGAAGGGGGCGAGCGCTTCGGAGAGCACCACAGGGCCCGCGCCCGGCCCGCCGCCGCCGTGCGGCGTGGAGAAGGTCTTGTGCAGGTTGATGTGCATGGCGTCGACGCCCAGGTCGCCCGGCCGCACGCGGCCGACGATGGCGTTGAAGTTGGCGCCGTCGCAGTAGAAGTAGGCGCCGGCCGCGTGGGTCAGGCGGCTGATCTCCAGGATGTCGCGCTCAAACAGACCGCAAGTGTTGGGATTCGTTACCATAATTGCTGCGACGCCGGGGCCGAGCTTGGCTTCGAGGTCGGCGAGGTCGACGCGGCCGTCCGGGGTCTGGGCGATTTCTGTCACATTATAGCCGACGAAGGCGGCGGTGGCGGGGTTGGTGCCGTGGGCGCTGGTCGGCACCAGCACCGTGCGGCGGTGGGCCTGGCCGGCGGCTTCGTGGGCGGCCTTGATGCAGAGCAGGCCGCAGAGTTCGCCGTGGGCGCCGGCCTTGGGCGACAGCGCGACGGCGGGCATGCCGGTCAGCGTCTTCAGCCAGTGGGCGAGGCGGTCCATCAGAGCCAGCGCGCCCTGGGTGGTGGCGACCGGCGCCAGCGGGTGCAGGTCGGCGAAGCCGGGGAGGCGGGCGGCCTTCTCGTTGAGACGCGGGTTGTGCTTCATCGTGCATGAGCCCAGCGGGTAGAGCGCCAGGTCGATGGCGTGGTTCTTCTGGCTGAGGCGCACGAAGTGGCGCATGGCCTCGGGCTCGGAGAGGCCGGGCAGCGGCAGCTCGGCGCGGGTCAGTCCGGCGAGGTCCGAGGCGTCCTGCGAGGCTTCCGGCAGGTCGACGCCGGTCTTGGTCCAGCCGCCGAGTTCGAAGATCAGCGGCTCGTCCTGGACGAGGCCCTTGCCGCCGGTGAGGGAGGTAAAGCCAGAGGCTTGGGCGTCGCCTTCGGGGCGGGTGGGGCGGCCGACGTTGTTCATGGTCATGATCAGGCGGCCTTCAGGGCGGCGGCGAGCGCCGCGATGTCTTCGGAGGTGGTGGTCTCTGTGGCGGCGAGCAGGAGCACGTCGTCCAGGCCCGCGTGCGGATCGAGGCGCGCGTAGGGGACGCCGGCGACGACGCCGTGGGCCAGGGCCGCGTCGACCGCGGCGGCGGCCGGGCCCTTGGTGCGGACGGCGATCTCGTTGAAGAAGCGCGGCGTCAGCACCTCGAGGCCGGCGGCCTTCACGGCATCTGCGAGTTCGCGCGCCTTGCCGTGGTTGATCCGCGCGAGCTGGCCGAGCCCCGTGCCGCCCAGCAGCGTCATGTGGATGGTGAAGGCCAGCGCGCAGAGGCCCGAGTTGGTGCAGATGTTGGACGTCGCCTTCTCGCGGCGGATGTGCTGCTCGCGGGTCGAGAGCGTCAGCACATAGCCGCGGCGGCCCTCCGCATCCACGGTCTCGCCGCAGAGGCGGCCGGGCATCTGGCGGACCAGCTTCTCCCTGCAGGCGAAGAGGCCGACGTAGGGGCCGCCGTAGTTGAGGGCGTTGCCGATCGACTGGCCCTCGGCGACGGCGATGTCGGCGCCCATCTCGCCGGGCGATTTCAGGAGGCCGAACGAGACGGCCTCGGTGGTGACCACGATCAGGAGCGCGCCCTTGGCGTGGGCGGCTTCGGCGATCCTCGTGACGTCGGTGACGACGCCGAAGACGTTGGGGGTCTGGACGACGACGCAGGCGGTCTGGTCGTCGATGGCGTCGATGACGGCGGCCTCGGCGTCGATGGCGGCGGCCAGGCGCTGGATCTCCATGCCCTCGGCGTGGGCGATGGTCTGGGTGACCGCGGCATAGTGTGGGTGGACCCCGCCGCTCAAGATCGCCTTCTCGCGGCGGGTGACGCGCTGGGCCATCATCACCGCCTCGGCGCAGGCGGTGGAGCCGTCGTACATCGACGCGTTGGC
>NZ_JAEUMO010000099.1 GCF_016793285.1 Phenylobacterium sp. | reverse complement strand
GCTGGCGTCCTGCGACGCGGCGCTGCACGCCAACGAGAACGAGATCTTCGGCCTCTTCGTGCTGGAGGCCATGGCCGCCGGCCTGCCGGTGATCGGCTCGCACCGCGGCGGCGTGGGCGAACTCATCGACCACAGCGTGGGTCAGCCCGCCCAGAACGTGGAACCGTCAGGCCTCGCCGAGGCCCTCGACGCCCTCTTCGGCCGCGACGTCGCCGCCATCTCCCAGGCCGCCCGGCGCCGCGCCGAAACCCGCCACGGCTGGGACGCCACCTTCGAGGCGCTGGCCCGCCTCTACACCCAGCTCCGCGCCGACCGCGCGCCCCTGGCGCTGACGGCCTAGCGCCCGGTCGGGAGATCCTTGAAGGCCACGTCCTTGTCGACGCGGATGTCGCCGGGGAGACCCAGGACGCGCTCGGCGATGATGTTCTTCAGGATCTCGTCGGTGCCGCCCGCGATCCGCAGGCCCGGCGCGCTCATCAGCGAGGCGTGGAAGCCGCCCTTCAGCGGCGCCAGGGCCGGGTCGTTGATGATCCCGAACTGATCCAGCATTTCGACGGCGCTGTTGGCGAGGTCCTGCATCTGGGTGGCCGCCACGACCTTGCCGATCGAGCTCTCCGGCCCCGGCGTCTGGCCGCGGCTGAGCGCGGTCATGGTGCGGTTGCGGGTGTGCTTCAGCCCCTCGGCCTGCACGTACCAGTCGGCGATCTTCTCGCGCAGCGCCTGGTCCTTCAGCGCCGGCCCGCCATCGAGGCCCGTCAGCCCGCGCGCGGCCTCCATGAACTCGGCCCAGCCGGCGCCGGACGACCCGCCCACCGCCAGCCGCTCGTTCATCAGCGTGACGAGGCTCACCTTCCAGCCGTCGCCCACCGCCCCCAGCCGCTGGCTGTCCGGCACCCGCACGTTGGTGAAGAACACCTCGTTGAAGCCCGACCCGCCCGACATCTGGTGGATCGGCCGCACCTCGATCCCCGGATCGCTCATGTCGACCCAGAACATCGTCATGCCCTTGTGCTTGGGCACATCCGGGTCGGTCCGCACCACGACGATCCCGAAGCTCGAGAACTGAGCTCCCGTCGTCCACACCTTCTGGCCGGAGATGATCCAGTCGCCGGAGCCGTCGTCGGCCTTCACGGCCTTGGTCCGCGCCGCCGCCACGTCCGAGCCGCCCGAAGGCTCGGAGAAGAGCTGGCACCAGATCTCCTCGCCGCGCAACGCCGGCCCCACGAACCGCGTCTTGGTCTCGGCGTCGGCGAACGCCATCACCGTCGGCACGCACATGCCGAGCCCGATCGCGAACGGGTTCGGCGGCACCGGGTGCCTGGCCTCCTCGGCGGAGAAGATCACCTGCTGGATCGGCGTGCCGCCCGGCCCGCCCCATTCCTTCGGCCAGGTGATCTGGGCGTAGCCGGCCGCGGCCTTCTTCGCCTGCCAGGCCTTCGAGGCGGCCATGGTGTCCTTGGTCCCGCCTTCCAGGTCGTCGCCGCCGACGGCCTTCTTCGGCGCGTTGGCCTCCAGCCACTTGCGGGCTTCGGCGCGATAGGCGGCTTCTTCGGGCGTGTCGTTGAAGTCCATTACGCGGCGTTCCTGCGTTCGAGGTGGCTGACCAGTCGTTCCTTCCAGACCCGGGCCGCGCCGGCGACCAGGGCGAGTTGCCGCGAGCGGCGGTAGTAGAGGTGGGCGTCCACCTCCCAGGTGAAGCCGATGCCGCCGTGGGTCTGGATGTTCTCCTTGGCCCCGAACCAGAAGGCCTCGCTGGCGGCGATACGCGCCGCGCTGGCGGCCACCGGAAGCTCGGGCGCGTTCGTGTTGAGCGCCCAGGCTCCGTAGTAGGCGTTGGAGCGGGCCAGTTCGTTCTTCACGTACATGTCGGCCAGCTTGTGCTTGATCGCCTGGTAGCTCGCGATCACGCGGCCGAAGGCGTAGCGCTCCAGCGCATAGGCCTTGGCCATCTCCAGGCACTTGTCGGCCCCGCCAGACTGCTCGAACGCCAGCAGCACGGCCGCACGGTCGGTCACCTGTTCCAGCAGCGACAGGCCCTCGCCCGCCGCGCCCAGCCGCTCGGCCGCCGCGCCGCTGAACGTCAGCTTGGCCGCATCGCGCGTCGGATCGAGGGTCGCCAGCGCCTCGCGCGTCACGCCGGCCGACAGGTTGACCAGGAACAGTCCCGGCTGCCCGTTCTCCTTCGCCAGCACCAGCGCGTGGGTGGCGATGTCGCCGTCCGTCACCGGCAGTTTGGTCCCTGAAAGCCTGCCGCCGCTCACGCTGGCCTGGATCGCCGAGGCGCTGAGCACGCCCGGCCCTTCCGACGTCGCCACGCAGCCGATCACCTCGCCGGCCGCGATCCTGGGCAGCAGCGCCGCCTTCTGCGCGTCGGAGCCGGCCAGCATCAGCGCCTCGGCCAGGAAGTAGACGGTCGACGCGAACGGGATGGGCGCCACCACACGGCCCAGTTCCTCGGCGATGGCGCAGAGTTCGATGTGGCCCAGGCCCAGCCCGCCGTGCTCTTCGGGAATCGCGGCGCCCAGCCAGCCCTGACCGGCCACGGCCTTCCAGAGCGCCTCGTCGTAGGCCTTGGCGTCGTCGTCCAGGATCTTCCGCACCCGGCTCGTCGGGCAGTTCGCCTCGAGAAACTTCCGCGCCTCGTTCTTCAGGAATTTCTGGTCGTCGGAGAAGTCGAAATTCATGGCTTGCGGGCCCTCGTTCCGCCGGTTGCCCCGGCGCGTCGCGTTTCCACCTGCCCGCAGCATTGCGCGCCCGACGCGACCATGGAAAGCGTGACCTGGCGTCATCCGCCTCCCGGCGAGAACGTGTGGGTGTCGGAGAAGCGCCCGACGATGCGGCCGGCCTCCCAGAGCTCGCCTGACTGGCCGCGCACGAGCAGGAGGCGGGCCTTCATCACCGCCTCGCCGTCGCTCGACGCCTGGAACGTCTCGCCCAGCCGAAGGCGGCCGCCGCTTGCGACGTGATAGATCCTGTAGGTCCCCAACGCCCCGAAACCCCGAACCTGTCGCCCCGGGCGGCACTCTGGGACCGACGTAGGCCCGCGTCTGTCGCCTACCGGACGGGATGGGGAGAAACCAGCCGGTCGCGCTGCGCCGCCCACCGCCGACACCGGCCTTGGCGCCGCCCAAGTCGCACGCCTAGATGGGGCCATGCGTACCGAGACCCCCCAGCCGATCCGGCTCTCCGAATACCGTCCGCCCGCGTTCCTGGTCGACGAGGTCGAACTCAGGTTCGACCTTCAGCCCAACACGACGCGGGTGAAGGCCCAGCTCAGCGTCCGACGGAACGGCGATCACCGGGATCCGCTGGTCTTCAACGGCGAGCGGCTGAAGCCGATCTCGGTGGCGGTGGACGGGCGCACGCTCGGCGACGGCGAGCACACCATCGACGACGAGTTCCTGACGATCCCCGATCTGCCCGACGCCTTCACGCTGGAGACTGAGGTCGAGATCGACCCCGAGAACAACAAGGCCCTCGAAGGCCTCTATATGTCGGGCGGTCGCTTCTGCACCCAGTGCGAGTCCGAGGGCTTCCGCAAGATCACGTTCTGGCCGGATCGGCCGGACGTGCTCTCGAAATACACCGTCCACATCGAGGCCGACCGCAAGTTCGACCGGCTACTGGCCAACGGAAACCTGGTGCAGCACGGCAGCTATCCGAACGGCCGCCATTTCGCGGTCTGGCGCGACCCGTTCCCCAAGCCCAGCTACCTCTTCGCCCTGGTGGCCGGCGAACTCGACGTGCTGGAAGACAAGCTCACCACCATGAGCGGCCGCACCGTCGACCTGAAGATCTACGTCGACCCCGGCATGGCGCCGCGCGCCACCTACGCCATGGACGCGCTGAAGCGCTCGATGAAGTGGGACGAGGAGGCCTACGGGCGCGAGTACGACCTCGACCTCTTCATGATCGTCGCCGTCCGCGACTTCAACTTCGGCGCCATGGAGAACAAGGGGCTGAACGTCTTCAACTCCTCGCTCCTGCTGGCCGACCCGGCGACCGCCACCGACGTCGACTACGAGCGCATCGAGGCGGTCGTGGCGCACGAGTACTTCCACAACTGGACCGGCAACCGCATCACCTGCCGCGACTGGTTCCAGCTCTGCCTGAAGGAAGGCCTGACGGTCTTCCGCGAGCAGGGCTTCTGCGCCGACATGCGCGGCGAGGCCGTCGCCCGCATCAAGGCCGTGAAGGCGCTTCGCATGCGCCAGTTCGCCGAGGACCAGGGCCCGCTGGCCCACCCGGTCCGCCCCGACGCCTACATGAAGATCGAGAACTTCTACACGGCGACGATCTACGAGAAGGGCTCCGAGGTCATCGGCATGCTCAAGACCCTGATCGGGGCCGAGGCGTTCCGGAAGGGCATGGACCTCTACTTCCACCGCTGGGACGGCCACGCCACCACCGTCGAGGAGTTCATCAGGTGCTTCGCCGAGACGTCGGGCCGAGACCTCTCCGGCTTCTTCGCCTGGTACGAACAGGCCGGCACGCCGCGCATCGCCGTCGAAGGCCGCTACGACGAGGGCGCGAAGTCTCTGGAGCTGAAGCTCACCCAGACCAACCCGCCCACCAGCGGACAGCCCGACAAGCGCCCGGTGCCGATCCCGGTCACCGTGGGCCTCATCGACCACGAGGGCCGCACCCTGGCCTTCGAGCGCGACGGGACCGCGCTGGACGAGACGGTGATCGTCCTCGACCGGCCCGAACTCACCGTCACCCTCACCGGCGTCGACAGCCTGCCGGTCGTCTCGGCGCTGCGCGGCTTCTCGGCGCCCGTGGTCATGAAGACCGACGCCGACCCCAAGGAGCGCTACGTCCAGCTCGCCGCCGACGCCGATCTCTTCAACCGCTGGGAGGCCGGCCAGGACCTCGCCGCCGACCTCATCCTCGCCCGCGCCGCCGGCAAGCCGAACGAGGTGGGCGAGGAACGCTATGCCGAGGCCGTCGGCCGCGCGCTAGTCGACCAGGCGTCGGACAACGCCTTCAAGGCCCTGCTGCTGAGCTTGCCCGCCGAGACCGACCTCGCGCTGCTGCGCCAGCCGGTCGACCCGGCGGCGATCCACGAGGCCCGCGATGCGCTGCGCCTGCGCCTGGCGCTGCACCTGAACGGCGAGCTGCGCCGGCTGCACACCGGCCTGCAGGACCTGGGCGAGTTCTCGCCCGACGCCGCCGGGGCCGGCCGCCGCGCGTTGCGCAACGCCTGCCTGGAGCTGATGGCCGCCAATCCGCGCAACGACATCGCCGACATCGCCGACGGCCACTACCGCGCCGCGGTGAACATGACCGACACAATCGGCGGCCTGAACGCGCTGATGCTGATCGGCGGCGCAGCCTATGAGGCGGCGCTGAGCGACTTCTACGAGCGCTGGAAGACCGAGCCGCTCGTCATCGACAAGTGGTTCGCGCTGCAGGCGCGCGATCCGAACGAGGAGGCGCTGGGCCGCATCCTGGCGCTGACCGCCCACCCGGCCTTCGACGAGAAGAACCCCAACCGCCTGCGGGCCCTGGTGTCCAGCTTCGCCAACTTCAATCCGGTCCGCTTCCACGACCCCAGCGGCGCGGGCTACCGGTTCCTGGCGGACCAGATCATCGCCGTCGACCGCTTCAACCCCATGACGGCGGCGCGCCTCGTCGATCCACTGGGCGGCTGGAAGCGGCTCGACCCCGAATTGGGCAAGCTGATGAAGGCCGAACTGGAGCGGATCGTCGCGGTCGAGGGACTCTCGAAGAATGTTTACGAATTGGCCACTCGCGCGCTCAACTGATGCGACAACCGCCCGTGGTGACCACCGTGGGCAAAGCAGCTTAGCCTTCCGCTCAGCCGGCACGTCGGGTCGCCGGCCGCGGGAGGACGTGAAGGAGCGGCGGCTTTGGCCGAACGCGGGGGGCAGGGTCTTGCGGGGGTGACGCCCGAGCGGCGTAGCCGTCCGCGCGCGCCCGAACGCCCCTACAACCTGCGCACCATCCAGGCCGCCGTCGTCGTCCTCGCCGCCGTGGGCGGGCTGGGCGTGACGCGGTTCCTCCAGGCGACGCCGGGACAGGCGGAGCTGCTGGCCTGGTTTCTCGCGCCCCTGCTCGCCGCCATCGGCCTGGCGGCCCTGCTGATCCGCGAGATGCGGCGTGTCGAGCGCGTCCGGCAGATGCGCAGCGACTCCGAGCAGCGCTTCCGCACCGCTGTCGAAGCCGCCCGCTGCGGCATCTGGGAGTGGGACCTGGCGGCCGACAAGATCTTCATGTCCGAGGTGACCGCCGCCCTCTTCGGCTGGCGCTCGGGCGAAGTGGAGGGGCAGCAGGTGCTGGACCGCGTGGCCCCGGGCCACCGCGACGACATGCGCGAGGCGCTGGCCACCGCCGCCATCTACGGCGACTTCGACGTCAGCTTCCGCGTGCCGCCGATCGCCGGCGCGCGGCCCGTATGGATCGACTTCCGCGGCCGTGGGTTCGGCGAGAGCCCCGAGGGCGGCTTCGCCCGCATCATCGGGGTGGCCCTCGACGTCACCGAGGAGCGGCTGGCCCAGGCCCGCGCGCAGTCCGCCGAGAGCCGCCTGCGCGACGCCATCGAAAGCACGTCGGAGGCCTTCGTCCTGTGGGACAGGAACGGCCGCCTGGTCATGTGCAACAAGAACTTCCGCAGCTACTTCCAGCTCGACCCCGAGATCCTGCGGGCCGGCGTCGGCCGCGAGCAGGTGGAGCGCGCCGCCCGGCTCGCCATCCGCCAGGAGTATCCCGCGCCGGGCGGCCGTCGCGGCGTGCGCGAAGCCGAACTCACCGACGGCCGCTGGGTGCAGATCTCGGAACGCCCGACCTCGGATGGCGGCCTGGTGGTCACCGCCGCCGATATCACCGTGCTGAAGACCCAGGAGGAGGCTCGCCGGATCAAGGAGGAGGAACTCCGCCGTGCGGTCACCAACCTCGAGCTCAGCCAGGAGCAACTCTCCGAACTCGCTCGCAAGTACGAGGCCGAGAAGATCCGCGCCGAGGCCGCCAACCAGGCCAAGAGCGACTTCCTGGCCAACATGAGCCACGAGCTGCGCACGCCGCTCAACGCCATCAACGGCTTCTCCGAGATCATGTCAGGCGAGCTGTTCGGGCCGCTGGGCGACGCTCGCTACCGCGACTACTCGAAGGACATCCTCAGTTCCGGCCAGCACCTGCTGGCGCTCATCAACGACATCCTCGACATGGCCAAGATCGAGGCCGGCAAACTGAACCTCCGGTTCGAGCCGATCTGCGTCGAGGAGATCGCCGAGGACGCCATCCGCCTGGTGCGCAACCGCGCCGAGTCCGCGGGACTGGCGCTGGCGCTCGACTTCGTGGACCTGCCCGACGTCGAGGCCGACCACCGCGCCGTGAAGCAGATCCTTCTGAACCTGCTCTCCAACGCCATCAAGTTCACCCCGCGCGGCGGCAAGATCACCGTGGCGGCCGAACTGCGCGACGACCCGCTGGGCCAGCGTGTGAAGATCAGCGTCCACGACACCGGCATCGGCATCTCGGCCCAGGACCTCGAGCGCCTCGCGCGCCCGTTCGAGCAGGTCGAGAGCCAGCACTCCAAGACCACTCAGGGCACGGGGCTCGGCCTCGCCCTCACCAAGTCCCTGGTCGAGATGCACGGCGGCCTGCTCGACCTCAAGAGCGCCCCCGGCCAGGGCACCACCGCCAGCTTCGCCCTACCGCTCCTCCAGAGCCGGCCGAACGCCATTCCGGGGGCGGCCGCCGCGTAGAGGGGGGCGGGCCAACGCTTCGCCGAAGCGGGCGCGTTCGGCCCGGGGGAGGTTCGCGGCGAACTCCACCAGCTTGCGGTCCATGGCGTTGCGGCTTTCGAACTCCAGGGCGCGCGCCCGCGCCAGGTCCTCGATCGCCCCGTCGTCGTCGAAGGACTCGGCGCCGAAGCTGTGCATGGTCTGGCGCGACAGCCGGCGGGCCTCGCGCATCTTCGGGCCGTAGGTCGCAGCGTACTGCGGCATCTGCCGGCGCCACAGCGCCTGCGTCTCCGGCGACAGCGTGGCGACGGCGGTGGCCACCGGGTTGCGCGGGCCGGGCGCGGCGGGCGGCTGAGGCTGTTCCCTCGCGGTCAGGTGCGCGCCCAGGAAGGCGCCGCCGACGAAGACGTTCAGGGCCAGCGACGCGAAGAGCGCCCCCGCGAGCCAGGTGGTGCGCGTCACCATCACGCGTCCTCGTCGTAGAGGCTGAAGTCGTCGGCGCTGACGGCCGTGACCAGCGCGTCGGTGTCCGAGGCGGCGCCCGCGGCCGGCGCGGAGACCTGCGCCCCCACCAGCACGCCCGCTGCGCAGGCCGCGGCCAGCCCCGCGCCCATCCCGACCGGGATCAGCCAGCCGACCCAGCGAGCAGCCCGCGGCTTCGGCGCCCCGGCCACGATCCGCTCGGCCAGCGCCCCGCTCGCACGCGGCGCCGCGAACACGTCCAGCGCGGCGTCCAGGTCACCGGCGCGGGCCAGTATCGCGCTGGCCCACGCCGGCTGTTCCGCCATCAATGTTGCCGCCGCCTCGCGTTCGGCGGCCGGCCAGCGGGCGACCTCGCCGCCCCAGGCCTCTGCGAGGGTCTCGAAACGATCCGGAGTCATGCCGTCCTCACGTCTCCTTCAGGTCAATCAGTGCGGTCCGCAGCGCGCGGCGGCCACGGCCCAGCAGGCTTTCCAGCGCCTCGACGCTGATGCCCATGACCGCCGCAGCCTCGATGTTGCCGAGCTCCTGGTAGTGGCAAAGCACCACCGCCTCGCGCTGCCGCTCGGGGAGCGCCTGGAGCGCGGCGGAGACGCGACGCCCGGTGTCCGCCGCCAGCAGGCCGCGATCCGGCCCCGGTCCCTCGTCCGGCCGCTCGGGCGGCTCGGCGTAGCTCAGCTCGCGCCGGCGGCGCAGGCGGTCGTAGCAGAGATTCAGCGCCACGCGGTGCAGCCAGGTGTCGAACCGGGCTGTGCCCGGCGTCCACCTGGGCGCCTGCTTCCAGATGCGCACGAAGGCTTCCTGCGCCACGTCCTCGGCCTCCGCGCCGTCGCCGAGGATGCGGCCGGCCAGCGAGAGCAGGCGAGGCAGCTTCCGGGCGACGAGCGAGCGCGCGGCCGCCGGGTCGCCCCGGGCCACACGCGACACGAGCTCCTCGTCCGGATCGCCCTTGTCCACCGCTCTCTGGCCTGACCTCGCCCGCGGCGGCGACGCTATTGCGAACCGGCGCCGCCACGCATGCCCTGCCGCATTGTGAGCAGCTCGCCCTTCGAGAGCCAGCCGTCGTTGTTGCTGTCGGCCGCCTTGAAGCGCCGCTCGGACATGGCGCCCATCTCGGCCTTGGTGAGCGCGCCGTCCTTGTTCGTGTCGAGCCGGGCGAGCATGCTCGCCCCGCCACCGCCACCGGGTCCCCCGCGCCCCGCGGCGTCGGCCGCCTTGCGCGCGGCGTCCATCTCGGCCTGGGTGATCCTGCCGTCCTTGTTCGTGTCCATCCGGGCGAACATGCGGTCCTGCCGTTTGGCCTGCGAAGCCTTGAATTCGGCCAGCGTGACCTTGCCGTCCTTGTCGGCGTCCGGATTCCGCGGTTCGCGCCCGCCCGGCGCGGGCTGAGCCTGCGCCGAGGTGGCCAGGAGAGCGGCGGCGGCCGCGGCGAGAAGAATGCGCGTCATGAGTCCTCGGGTAGCTGGGCGCCCCGCCCTGACCTCTTCCACGCCGTCGCCGGCGGTTTCCGTCGTCAGGCCTTCACCAGGGCTAGATAGCCGGCCCGCGCCGCCTTCTGCGCCTCCGCCAGCCGGCCTTGCAGGGCCTTGAAGGTCTTCACCCCTCCCGCCCGCGCCAGCAGCGCCTGGAACGCCTTCGGCTCCGAATCCGGCTCGGGATTGTCGCCCAGCGCGACCTTCAGGAGCTGCGTCAGGTCCTGCTGCAACCGCCACGCGTTACCGAGCGCAGCGAGCGCGCCCGGGTCCGCCAGTCCCGCCTCGCCGAACGCGGCGAGCGCCGTGGCCGTGTTCGGAGAGAGGGGCCCGCCGACGCCGGCGTGGACGAGCTGGAGGAATTGGGCGGCGAACTCGATGTCGACCATGCCGCCGGGACCCAGCTTGAGGTCCCAGGGGCCCTTCGGCGGGCGCTCCTGCTCCAGCAGCGTCCGCATCTCGCGCACGTCCCTCGCGGTCTTCCTCGCGTCCCTCGGCCGGCGCAGCGCCGCCTCGATCGCCGCCTGGCAGTCGGCCGCGAATGCGTCGGACGTCGCCCACGCCACCCGCGCCCGGGTCAGCGCCAGCAGCTCCCAGGTCTCGGCCTCGCCCTCGTAGTAGTGGTGGAAGGCCGGGAAGCTCACCGCCACCGGCCCCTTTGTGCCGGAGGGACGTAGCTGCATGTCCACCTCGTAGAGCTGGCCCTCCGCGGTCGGCGACGACAGCGCCGCGATCAGGCGCTGGGTAAACCGGCCGTAGAAGGTTGACGCATCCCAGCCCCTGGTCTCCGACATCGCCGTCGCGTCGTCGGCCCGGTAGAGCGTCATCAGGTCCAGGTCGGAGGTGGCGCTCATCTCGCGCGAGCCCGCCTTCCCGAGGGCCACGACCGCCACTTCGCCCGGGAACGCGCCGCCGATCCGCACCGCTTCCGCCAGCGCCGCGGGCGCCAGCACGCCCAGCGACACGTCGGCCAGGTCGGCGAACGCCCGGCCGGCCACCTCGGCCGTCGCCGCCCCGCTCATCACCTGCACGCCGACGCGGAACACCTGCTCGCGGTGGATGCGGCGCACGATGTCCATCGCGGCCTCGAAGCCGTCGGCGTGGGCGACGGCGCGCGCCATGTCTGCCCGCTCGGCCTCGATCTCGATCGGGGCGAAGAAGTCCGGATCCAGCATCGCGTCGATCGCCGCCGGGCGCCGCCCGAGCGTCGCCGCCAGCCGCGGCGCGAACGCCAGCACCTGCACCACCAGCTCGAACAGCTTCGGCTGCGCCAGGAACAGCGACTGCAGTTGCACGCCCGTCGAGAGCCCGCCGAAGAAGTCGCAGAAACGGTTGAACGCCGCCTCGGGCGCGCCCGTCGCATTCGCCGCGTCCAGCAGCCGCGGCGCGAGCCGCGTGAACAGCTCGCGACCCCGCTCGGTGCGCGTCGCCGCCACATGGCCGTGGTGCCACGCCCGGATGGTCTGCGAGACGCGCTCCGGACTGGAAAAGCCCATCCGTTTGAGCGTCGCCAGCGTCTCGGGGTCGTCGTCGACGCCGGTGAACACCAGGCTGCCGAACTTCGACGATAGCTGCTCCTCCTCGGCGAACAGTTCGCCGTAGCGGGCGTTCACCGCCTTCAGCGTGCGCGTGATCGTGGCGTCGAAGCTGCGCAGCGGTTCCGGCCCCGTCAGCGCCGCGACGCGCCTGCGCTCGGCGTCCGACTCCGGAAGCCGGTGCGTCTGCTCGTCCTCCAACATCTGGATGCGATGCTCGACCGCGCGGAGCAGGCGGTATGCGCCCGTCAGTTCGGCGGCCGCCGCCGCGGTGACGTGTCCTTCGGCGGCCAGCGCCTGCAACGCGTCCAGCGTGCGGTTGCTGCGCAGTTCGGGATGCCGCCCGCCCAGGATCAGTTGCTGTGTCTGGACGTAGAACTCGATCTCGCGGATGCCGCCCCGGCCGAGCTTCAGGTCGACGCCCTTGGCCGAAACGCGCTCGTCGACCTTGTGGGCGTGGATCTGGCGCTTGATCGAGTGGATGTCGGCGATGGCGGCGAAGTCGAGGTTCTTGCGCCAGATGTAGGGCTGCAGCTCGTTCAGGAACGTCTGCGCCGCCGCCATGTCGCCCGCGCAGGCCCGCCCCTTGATGAACGCCGCCCGTTCCCAGTTCTGGCCGACGGTCTCGTAGTATTCCAGCGCCGCCGGCACGGGCACGGCGGGCGGCGTCGAGGACGGATCGGGCCGTAGCCGCAGGTCCATCCGGAAGACATAGCCGTCCGCCGTCTTGGCCTGCATCAGCTCCGACAGCCGCTGCGTCACCCGCACGGCGAACGCCAGCACCTCCTGCCCCTCGGCCAGCACCTCCGCCAGCGGCCCGGGCTCGAAAAAGACCGAGACGTCGATGTCGCTCGAGTAGTTCAGCTCGAACGCGCCCTGCTTGCCCATGGCGATGCAGAACCAGCCCGGCACGGGCCCCTGCGCCCCCTCGCCCAGCCGCGTCAGCCGGCCTGCGTCCAGCTCGCCCCGCGCCACCGAGCTCAGCGCCGCGGCCACCGAAGCGTCGGCGAACCGGGTGAGCGCCCCGGTCACGTTGTCGAGGTCCCAGACGCCGCCGAGGTCGCAGAGCGCCGTCAGCAGGTGCAGCTCCTGCTTCAGCAGCCGCAGCGGCGCCTCGGCCTCGCGTGGCGGCAGCTCGGCCACGGCAGCCGTGCGCGCCAGGATGTCGGCTAGCCGCGCGTCCGGATCGTCCGCCAGCAGCGACGCCAGCCGCTCAGGATTGCGCCGCGCCAGGCTGGCCAGATAGGCCGAGGCCCCGAACACCGGCGCCAGCGCCGGCCACGCCGCCTCCAGGTCCGGCGTCCAGATCCGGTCGGCGACGATCTCCCGCGCCCGCTCCGCCGCCTTGGCGTCGACGACAGGGCCGCAGGGTCTGAGGTGAGCTGAGAGGGGCAATCAGCGCTCCATGAGTGAGGGGATGTCGCGCCGTCCATGCAGGACGCGGAGCACATCTACGTCGTGATCCCGCTCAACATAGAACACCGGGTAAGGAAAGCCCTGAGGACACGGGCCCGAGGGCCCGCACGGCTCAGAATTTCCGCGCATCGTGGCGAGCCCGGAGGCAACCGGTGGGCCGTTAAGCCCGGGGGAGTACGAAGGCCACACGCAGGCCGGGGCCCATCTCGCCGACCTTGCCCGGTCCCTCAGACAGCTCGAGCCGCCCGCCATGCGCCTCGGCGACGGCGGCCACAAGCGACAGCCCCAGCCCCGCGCCCGGCTCGTTGCGGCTGTTCTCCAGGCGCACGAACCGCTGGATCACCCGCTGCCGGTCCTCGTCCGGCACGCCGGCGCCGGTGTCGGTGACGGAGTACTCGACCTCGCCCGACGAGCGCCGCCGCACGCGCAGCATGATGGCCCCGCCCTCCGGGGTGTATTTCACGGCGTTGTCGAGGATGTTGGCCAGCGCCTGCGCCAGGAACTCCTTGTTCCCGCGCACCGTCAGCTCCCTGGTCAGTTCGGCCGAGAAGTCGATGCCCTTGTCCTCGCAGACCGGCTCGTAGAGTTCGCTCATGTCGGCGGCCAGTTCTGCGGGGTCGAAGAGCACCGGATTCGGCGCCTCGCCCGCCGCCTGCAGTCGCGCGATCGACAGCACCGCGCCGAACGTCTTCAGCACGCCGTCGGTGTCGGACACCGCCTGCGCCAGCGCCTCCTCAGGATCGCCCTTGCCGGCCTCCACGTCGATGTACGCCGCCTCCAGCCGCGCGCGCAGCCGGGTCAGCGGCGAGCGCAGGTCGTGGGCGATGGCGTCGCCGGCGTGCTTGTGGCCCTGCATCGAGCGTTCCAGGCGGTCCAGCATGTCGTTGACGCCCTGCGCCAGTTCGTCGAACTCGTCGCGGGCGCCGCGGACCCGGGCGCGCACGCCCTGCTCGCCGTTGCGCACCCGCTCCACCACCTCGATCAGACTCATCATGGTGCGCGAGACGTTGCGGCTCACGAGCACGCCGCCGGCCAGGCCCAGCAGCACCACGAGCAGCCCCGCCGCCTGCAACGCCCGGACGATCCGGTTCACGTAGGCCTCGTCCTCGCCGGCGTCGGCGCCCACGAACAGGATCTCGCCGCCCGACAGCCGCTCCTGCAACCCGCGCGCCGGGTGCTTCAGCTCGCGTCCCTCGGCGTCGACGTCGGTGACCTGGAACGTCGCCTTGGCCGGCGCGCCGGTGAAGTTCTCCACCGGACTCTCCTCGATCGAGCCCGAGATGCGCCGGCCGTCCTTGGTCAGCAGCAGGTAGAGGAACGGCTTCTCGCTCGCCGCCCGCTCGATCAGCGACTGGTTCACCGCGTTCAGCCCGGCGCGGTTGTAGACGTCGACCAGGCTGCGCATTTCGCGCTGGATCTCGCGGTCGGTGCGCCGGGTCGTTTCGCCCGCCGTCGCCACGTAGATGTAGGCCAGGAACGCCGAGGCCGCGCTCGCGAACAGCGCGAGGAACAGCAGCGTCAGCCGGAAAGGGGTGGTCCGGAAGATGCGTGGCAGCTTCACCGCCATGGGCGGCGCTTACGCGTCGAGCCGGTAGCCCGCGCCGCGCACGGTCTGCAGCATCGGCCGGTCGAAGCCCTTGTCGATCTTCGAACGCAGACGGCTGATATGCACGTCGATCACGTTGGTCTGCGGGTCGAAGTGATAGTGCCAGACCTTCTCGAGCAGCATCGTGCGCGTCACCGACTGTCCGGCGTGGCGCATCATGAATTCCAGAAGCTGGAACTCGCGCGGCTGGAGGTCGATCTCCTTGCCCTGGCGGTGGACCGTGCGCGCGATCAGGTCCATCTCCAGTTCGCCCACCTTGAGCAGGGTCTGCACCGAACCGGTGTCGCGCCGCCGGTTGAGCGCCTCGATCCGGGCGATCAGCTCGGGGAAGGCGTAGGGCTTCACGAGGTAGTCGTCGCCTCCCGCCTGGAGGCCGTCGACGCGGTCGCTCACTTCGCCCAGCGCCGACAGGAACAGGACGGGCGTCCTGTCGCCCTCGCGGCGCAGGCTCTCGACGAGTTGCACGCCGTTCATCTTCGGCATCATGCGGTCGACGACCATGACATCGAACTCGGCGTCGCGCGCCGCGGCCAGGCCTTCTTCGCCGTCGGCGGCGCGGACGCAGTCGTGGCCGGCCTCGGTCAGGCCGCGCGCCATGGCTTCAGCCGCCTCCAGGTCGTCCTCGACGATCAGTATCCGCATGTGATTCCCGCCCAGCAAGAGCGGGGAATCTACCCCGAAACCTTGATCGGCAGGAAGGCGGTGCGGCCGGCGCGGTAGACGCCCACGACGACGCTGCTGCGGCCGGCCTTCCTGGCGGCGTCGACCACGGCGGCGAAATCGGTGGCGCCCGCGATCGGGCGGCCGTTGGCCAGCGTGATCACGTCGCCGCGGCGCAGGCCCTTGGCGCCCGCATCCGACGCCTGATCGACACTGTCGACCAGGGCGCCGCGAACCTCGGCGGGCAGGTTCAGCCGGTTGCGTGCGCCGTCGTCCAGCGGGCTCAGCGACATGCCCAGCACCGGGGCCCGCGGCGCAGCCGCCCCGCCGGGAGCGCCGCCGCCACTGCCGCCGCGACCGCTGTTGTCGTTGGCCGCCAGTTCACGCTCGGATGGGCGCGTGCCCGACCGGATGTCCACCGTGCGCCGCTTGCCGTCGCGGATCACGTCGAGGTGCAGCATCTCGCCGGCCCGCACGCGCGCGACCTGGCGGGTGAGATCCGAACTGGACTTCACGATAACGCCGTTGACCGCCACCACCACGTCGCCCACCTGCATTCCGGCGCGCTGCGAGGGGCCGCCGGGGGACAGGTCCGAAACGATCGCGCCCTTCTGGTCGCCCAGGCCCTGGGCTTCGGCCATCTCGGCGGTGAAGTTCTGGATCGTGGCGCCGATGTAGCCGCGCTCGATCTTGCCGCCGCTGATGAGCTGCTTGGTCACCGCCTCGGCCACTTCCGAGGGGATCGCGAAGCCGATACCGACCGAGCCGCCCGACGGCGAGAAGATCGCCGTATTCACGCCGATCACCCGGCCGTAGACGTCGAACGTCGGGCCGCCCGAGTTGCCCCGGTTGATGGGGGCGTCGATCTGGATGTAGTCGACGAAGGTCTCGCCGATGTCGCGGCCGTAGGCCGAGACGATGCCGGCCGTGGCAGTGCCGCCCAGGCCGAACGGGTTGCCGACCGTGATCACCCAGTCGCCCACACGCGGCTTGCCGGCGTTCTCGAAGTTCACATAGGGGAACGGCCCGCGGCGGTTCTTCACGCGGATCACCGCCAGGTCGGTCGCCTCGTCGCGGCCCACCACCTCGGCGTCCAGCTCGGTCTCGTCCTTGAGCACGACCTTGATGGTCTCGGCGTTCTCGACGACGTGGTTGTTGGTGACGATGTAGCCGTCGGCCGAGATGAAGAAGCCAGAGCCGGACGACTGCTGGGTCGGCAGGCGCGGCTGGCCCCGATCGGTGCGGCCGCCCTGGTCGCCGGCGCCGGGACCATCGTCGTCGTCCTGGCCGCCCCCGGGACCCCCTTGGGGCCCGCGCGGGATTATGCCGAACGGGAGGCCGGGGATGCGGCTCAGCGCGCCGGCCTCGACGCGGCTGGTCACGTTGATCGACACCACGGCCGGCGACACGCGGTCGAAGATGTCGGCGAACGACATCGGCGCGCCCGGAGGCGGCGCGAAGATCGGAGCGGTCGAGGCCTTGATCAGGCCGCCCGGGGCCATTTCGGCATGGGCGGACGGCAATCGCATGCCCGCGCCCGCCACGGCGGCAGCCATCACACCCGCGCCGGCCACGGCGCCCAGCAGGTAACCCGTCTTCTTGGAAGTCATCAGTCTTCGTTTCCCTGCGCGCACCCCTGTCTCCGGGGTCGAACCGCGCCCAAACAACCTAGGTCGGATGCACCGAAGTGCAACGCCCCCGCAAGTTACTTTCAATCCACCCTAGGAACCGCTTCACGACCATTTCGGGGCGGGAAGGTGTCAGGGTGTTTCGTCCTTGGAAATCGAGCTGAGCCGCTCGAGTTCCACATCTGTCAATTCGGCCTCGGGCGTCCGGTTGCGCAGCCTCGCGAAAAGCAGCGCCGCGCCGAGGATCAACACGAGAAACGGACCGCCCCAGAGGGCCAGGTTGCCGGCCGACCACGAGGGCGTCAGCAACACGAATTCCCCGTAGCGGTCGGTGAGGAAGCGCTTGATCTCGGCGTCCGAACGGCCCGCCTTGACCTGCTCGCGCACGATCTGGCGCAGGTCGTGGGCGAGTTCCGCCTCGCTGTCGTCGATCGACTCGTTCTGGCAGACGAGGCAGCGCACGTCGCGGAAGATGGCGCGCGCCTGCGCCTCCTGTCCGGGGTCGGGCAACCGCTCGGCGGGGTCCGACGCCGCGGCGAGGCAGAAGACCCCGGCCAGGGCCGCGAGAGCGGCGCGCAGCCTCATGTCGCCGGCGCCTTTCGCCGCCGCCCGACGCCCAGCCGAAGGCGACGGTCCGACAGCGAAACCAGTCCGCCCAGCCCCATGACGACCGGCCCGATGAAGATCAGGCTGGCCCAGGGGTTCCAGTAGGCGCGGACGAGGTACGTGCCGCCGTCGCGATGCTCGCCCAGCACGATGTAGAGGTGGCTGAGGCCGCGGTAGCAGATGCCGACCTCCGAGGTCGTCTGGCCGCCCACCAGGTAGAGCCGACGCTCGGGCCGGACCTCGCACACCGGGGCGCCGGCGCGCGTGACGACCACGGTCCCGCGGTCGGCGTCGTAGTTGGGGCCGTTCACGCCCCGGACGTCGGCCAGGCGCACATGGTAGCCGCCCACGTCCAGCGCGCCGCCCACCGGCAGGGCCTCGGCCGCCTCGACCTTCCACGACACCTCGAACACCGCGCCCAGCACGAACACGCCCAGGCCCAGGTGCGCCAGCGTCATGCCCCACGCCCCCCGCGGCAGGCCGGTGAGGCGCCGCCACGTCTCGGCCCCGGGGACGCGGAACGCCCGCGTGCGTTCGGCGATCTCGGCCAGCGCGCCGGCGATCAGCCAGCCCCCCAGCCCCACGCCCAGCGCGCCCCAGGTGCTGCGCGGCGCGACCAGCAGGCCCACCACCAGCGCAGCCACGACCGCCACGGCCGCCGCGACCTGCAGCCGCTTCGCCGCGCCGCCCGCGTCGCCGCGCTTCCAGGCCAGCAGCGGCCCGATCGGCAGCAGGACCAGCAACACCGCCATGAGCGGCGTGAAGGTGAGATTGAAGTAGGGCGGCCCCACGGAGATCGCCTCGCCCGACATCGCCTCGCGGATCAGCGGATAGAGCGTGCCCAGCAGCACCGTCGCCGTCGCCGCCGCCAGCAGGATGTTGTTCAGGACCAGCGCGCTCTCGCGACTGACGGGCGCGAACATCCCGCCCCGGCCGAGCGTCGGCGCCCGCCACGCGAAGAGCCCGAACGCCGAGCCCGACGTCACCCCCAGGATGATGAGCAGCAACACGCCACGCGTCGGATCTACCGCGAACGCATGCACGCTCGTCAGCACGCCCGACCGCACGAGGAAGGCGCCCAGCATCGAGAAGGTGAACGCCGCCAGCGCCAGGAAGACGGTCCAGCCGGCGAGCGCGCCGCGTTTCTCGGTGACGATGGCCGAGTGCAGCAGCGCGGTGGCGATCAGCCACGGCATGAAGCTGGCGTTCTCCACCGGGTCCCAGAACCACCAGCCGCCCCAGCCCAGCTCGTAGTAGGCCCAGAACGACCCCAGCGTGATGCCCACCGTCAGCAGGCTCCACGCCGCCAGCGCCCAGGGCCGCACCCAGCGCGACCAGGCCGCATCCACCCGTCCCTCGATCAGCGCCGCGACCGCCAGCGAGAACACGACAGACATGCCGACATAGCCTGCGTAGAGGAACGGCGGATGCACCGCGAGCGCCGGGTCCTGGAGGAGCGGGTTCAGCGAGCGTCCCTCGACCGGAGGCTGCAACACGCGCGCGAGCGGGTTCGAGGCGAAGACGGTGTAGGCCAGGAACACCGTCCCCAGCACCCCCTGCACGCCCACCGTCAGCGCGCGCAGGCCCCGCGGCAGCGTCCGGCCCAGCCCCGCGACCGACGCACCGAACCCGGTCAGCGCCAGGCACCAGAGCAGCATCGAGCCCTCGTGGCTGCCCCACGTCCCGGCCACGCGATAGAGCAGCGGCTTCTCCGAGTGCGAGTTCATCGCCACGTTCGCCACCGAGAAGTCCGAGGCGACGAAGGCGTGCATGAGGGCCGCGAAGGCCCCGGCCACCCCCAGGAACGCCGCGATCGCCGCGCCCTCGCCCGCTCCGGCCAGCGCGCTCGAGCGGCGCATGCGCGCCGCGAACGACAGCCCCGCCTGGGCGATGGACAGCGCCAGCGCCAGGATCAGCGCGAAGGCGCCGATCTCCGCGATCATCGGCCGGGGCCCGCGCCCGCGCCGGTGGCCGCCGAGGTCGTCCCGGCCCCGCGGTACTCGCCCTTTTCCTTCAGTTCGTCGGCCAGCGCCTTGGGCATGTAGGTCTCGTCGTGCTTGGCCAGCACGCGCTTGGCCTCGAAGACGCCGTCCTTGCGGTACGAGCCCTCGGCGACGATCCCCTGTCCTTCGCGGAACAGGTCCGGAAGGTCGCCCTGGTAGACGACGCGGTCCGAGGCCGTCTGGTCGGCGACGGTGAACTCCACGCGCCCGTCGGGATGCTTGAGCACCGACCCCGCGGTCACGAGGCCGCCGAGCTGGATCGAGCGTCCCGGCGGCGGGTTCGCGGCCTCGGCCTGCGACGGCGTGTAGAACAGCGAGATCGAGTCGCGCATGCCCCACAGCGACAGGCCGACGGCGGCGACCACCACGGGGGCGATGATCGACAGGAGCAGGAGGCGGGTCCGCGCCTTGCGGGATTTCGGCAGGAAGCTCATCGCATCGTCTCCGCGCGGGCGGCCTCGTCCAGTTGTTGCAGCATGGCGGGCTGTCCCGCGTATCGCGCGCGCGCCTTCGAGTAGGCCGCATCGCGTCTGGCAGTATCGCCCAGGACCGCATAGGCGCGAACGAGCCGCACCCAGCCCTCGGGATTGTTCGGGTCCGCCTCGATCTTGGCCGCCAGCCCGGCCACCATGCCCTGGATCATCGCGAGCTGCTGCGGATCGGCGGTCGGCGCGGCCGGGCGGCCCTGGACGTTGGCCAGCTCCCGCTCCACGACCGCGCGGCGCGGATCGCCCGGGGGCATCCCGGCCAGCAGGTCCTGCAGGTCGCCGGCCGCCTCGACCGCCTTGCCCGCCTCGGCCTTGCCGCGCGCCAGGTAGAACCGGGCGCCCGCATCGCCGGGGCTGAGCGCCAGCACCCGGCCGAAGGCGAGCCTGGCGCCGTCGCCGATCTTGCCGCCGCCGGCCACCACCTCGGCCTCGCCGAGCTGACGCCAGATGTCGACGTTGCCCGGCGCGAGCTGGGCGGCGCGCCTGAGCGCCCGGATCGCGGCGATCGGATTGTCGGACGCGCTTTCCACCATGCCCAGCAGCCGCAGGCCCTCGGCATCGTTCGGCCGTTCGGACGTCACCTTGCGCATCACGGCCGCGAGTTCGACCGGGCTCAGGTCGTCCAGGTTGGCGC
>NZ_JAEUMO010000052.1 GCF_016793285.1 Phenylobacterium sp. | reverse complement strand
GCAGCGGCGCCCGCCGCGGGCCGCTTCCGCACGTCTGCACGTCTGGATGGCCGGGACAGGCCCGGCCATGACGTTCACTGGGGAGGACGTTGTTCCTGGTGAGGGCGTCGGTCTTTGGGAGGGCGTTGTTCTTGGAAAGGACGTTGTCCCCGGCGAGGCCGCTGTCCTGAACCCGCTATCCCAGCTTCTCCTGCTGCACCGAGAAGATCGAGCTGTATTCGCCCGCCCCCCAGTCCGGCGGCATCGGGCACGGCTCGGCGTCGAACCGCGCGTAGGCCGGCGGCCCGCCGCGCACGATGACGTTGGCCAGCTTCACCGGGTCCATGATCCGTGTCAGCGGCAGCGCATCGCACGGCGCGTAGGTGTGCAGCAGCAACGGCCGCATCCGGGGCGAGGTGTTGGCCCGCGAACCGTGGACGACGCGGCAGTTGTGGATCGTGACCGTGCCGCGCGGGCCCGCGAGCCAGCGCAGGTCCGAGCCCTCCAGCCGCGCGGCCTCGGCGTCGCTGAGCGCCCCCGTCCACGCGCCCGCCTCGTCGCGCAGGGCGTGGATCGGGCCGCGATGGCTGCCGGCGAACACGCCCATCGGGGCCATCGCCTCGTCCACGTCGCAGAGGTAGACGCCGATCGTCAGCGGACCGTAGTTCGAATGCGGCCAGAACGGGATGTCCTGGTGCCAGCGGATCTCCTCGCCGCCCCCGCCGGACTTGAAGTTCAGCTTCGAGTGGTGGAAGCGCACGTCGGCGCCCAGCAGGTCCTCGGCCAGGTCGACCACGGGGCCGCGCAGGCCGAAGTCCTCGAACACCGGATCGAACGCCACGGTCTGCGGGATGCGCCGCAGCATCGGCCGGTCGGCGGTGTGGCCGGGGCCCAGCAGCAGGTCGGGCGTGCTGACGACGAGGCTGCGGCTGCGCTCGACGAAGCGGTCCATGACCGCGGTCAGGCGGTCGAGCCACGCGTCGTCCAGCCAGGCGGGGAGGCACAGGTAGCCGTCCCGCTCGTATTGCGCCCGATCGTCCGCCGTGAGCCGCCGCATCCGAAATGCCTCCAGCCGTTCGACTAAACATTTGCTCAGTCTGAGCCTCGCGTCTACTGTCCTCTCGCAACGAGACGGAGGGGATTGGTGTCTTTCATCGAGCTGACGCGCGACGGCCACGTGGCCACCGTGACCATCGGGCGCGCCGAGCGCCGCAACGCCGTGACCCTGGAGATGATGCAGGACCTGGAGCGGATCAGCCGCGAGTTCCTGCACGACGAGCAGACCCGGGTGGTGATCTTCCGCGCCGAGGGCAAGGACTTCTCGGTGGGCGCCGACCTCCAGGCCTCGCCGTCGCAACGCGCCGGGGCCTCGATGATCATGCGCCGTCGCGGCGCCGAGTTCGGCGCCCAGCTCATGCGATCGATGCAGGAGATCCCGCAGCCCACGATCTGCGCCGTGCAGGGCATCGCGACGGGCGCCGGCGGCTGCATCACCTCGGCCTGCGACTTCCGCGTGGGCGCCGACAACGCCCGCGTCGGCTACGGCGAGGTGAAGCTGGGCATCAACCTGATGTGGCACGCGGTGCCGATCTGCGTGCATCTCGTCGGGCCGGCCCGCGCCAAGCAGATGATCATGACCGGCAGGCTGTTCGACGCGGCGACGCTGGAGCGCTGGGGTTTCCTGGACCAGGTCGTGCCGCTGGCCGACCTCGACGCCGCCGCGCGCGAGATGGCCGAGGTCTACGCCGCCCTCCCCCCGAACTCGGTGCAGATGATCAAGAAGAGCATCAACCACGTCGTCGGCGCGCTGGACCGCGCGGTGATGCACATGGACGCCGACCAGTGGCTGCTCTCCAGCCTGACCGAGGACTACAAGGAAGCCGTCGCGGCCTTCTTCGACAAGCGCGCGCCCAGCTTCACCGGCAACTGAGGGGCCCCCACCCTCCCCTTAGGATCGTCATCCCGCGAACAAGTCGCGGGATGACGTTCAGGGTAGAGGTCGTCAGGCCAGCGACCCCGCCACGCCGTCGGCGATCAGCGTCTCGATCTCCTGCGGCGTGAGCCACCCGGCCAACACGGCGCGCGTGTGCTCGCCCAGGCGCGGCGGCGGCGTGGCCACCGGGGGCGCCGCGTCAGAGAAACGCCACAGCCGGCCGGCGTGCTTCCCCGCCCCGAGCCCCGGTGACGTCAGCGGAATGAACCAGCCGGCGAGGCGCGGCTCGGCCAGGGCCTCCCAGGTGCTGGCGACGGTCCGAGGGACCGCAGGCGGCGGGTCGTCCTCGACCGCGGCGCCGGACTGCGCGAGGGCTTCGGCCAGAAGGGCGTCGCCGACGTAGCCGCTGGCGGCCTCCATCATCGAGCCCTCGACGTGCGCGCCCCGGCCGGTGCGGAGGCGGCGGTAGAGTGCGACCAGGGTGCAGGCGATCATCTGCAGGCCGCAGATCGGGTCGGCCGGGTAGCCGCCCATCAGCACCGGCCGGCCCGCCTCGTCGCGGTGCAGCGCGTCCCATCCGGCCAGCGCCTCGATCGAGGCGCCGTTGGCCTTGAAGGCGGCGTGCGGGCCAAAGGCCCCGAAGCCGCTGAACGACGTCATGATGAGGTCCGGCCGCGCGACCGCGAGCCGGGCGTAGTCGAGGCCGAACCGCGCCATCACGTTGGGCGTGAAGTTCTCCAGGACGACGTCGGCGTCGGCGACCATGCGCCGGAAGACCGCCGCGCCGGCCGGCCGGCTGAGGTCGAGGCCCAGCCCCAGCTTGCTGCGGTTCGCGCCGTTGAAGTACCAGCTTCGGTTTTCGGGCGCCGTGGACTCGCCGGGCGCCTGCCCCAGGAAGCGCCAGATGTCCGGCCGGGCGACGCCCTCCACCTTGATCACCTCGGCGCCCAGATCGGCGAGCGCGACCGCGGCCATCGGGCCGATCCACGCCTGGGTCAGGTCGAGGACACGCATCCCGGCCAGCGGCGGCCGTCCATCCGGCGTCCGGATCCTCGGGACGACGGTCCAGCCGAGGCTCGCCACGTCGGTCGAGCCCGGCGCCGGGGCGGGTCTCGGCGCGATCGGCGCGGCGTCGGTCATCAGCGATGGCCGGCCGGCAAGCGGGACAGGCCCCGCGTCGGGGTGCGCGAGCGACTGGAAGAAGCCGCGGTCGTCCAGTTGGCGGTCGTCCAGCACCTCGGCCAGCGACTGCACCTTGCCGCACGCGACGCCGCGCACCTGCAGGCCCAGGAACACCTCCTCGACGCTGAGGCGCGCCGCATAGGGCGCGAGCGCGGCCGCCACGCGGTCCGCCGCCTCCAGCCGCCCGCCCTCGGCCAGGCCATCGAGGTCCACGCCCTCCGGAACCTCCAGCACCTCGCGGTAGACCGGCAGGTGCGGCGCGACGGCCGGCGCCACCGAGACGAAGCCGTCCGCGCAGCGGATCAGCCGCGCGCCCTCCGGCGTCCCGCCGTTGCGCGCCGTCGGCGCATCCTGATGCTGTTCGCGCAGCCACATGACGAAGCTCGCGACCGTCTCCAGGCCGGAGACCGCGACGTGGTCGCCGACCCCGGTCCGCTCGCGCCCGATCAGCGCCGCCACCGCGCCGGCGAAGGCGCTGGCGCCGATGGCGTGGGCCATGATGCGGGCCGGCGAGACGAGCGGCGCGCCCGCCGCCGGGCCGTTCAGGCTGAGGTAGCCGCTGATGGCTTCGAGTTCGGCGACGGCGGCGCCGGCGCCGTCGGGGTCGCCGAACGCGCTCAGGGTCACGACGACGAGGCCGGGATTGGCGCGACGCAGGTCCGCCACGCCGCCGCCCAGCCGGGCCCTCAGCGCACCGGCCGGCACGTCGCAGACCAGCACGTCGGCGACCGCCAGCAGCGCCGCGGCGTCGGCCAGCGCGACGCTGCGCTTGCCGCAGGCGAGCGCGTCGAACGCGGCCGAACCCTGCGCGCCGGCCTTCGCCCAGCGTGGCGCGGCCCGGCGCAGCGG
The DNA here is from genome assembly GCF_016793285.1 of Phenylobacterium sp. Taxonomy (GTDB): domain Bacteria; phylum Pseudomonadota; class Alphaproteobacteria; order Caulobacterales; family Caulobacteraceae; genus Phenylobacterium. The sequence continues at coordinate 10,335 of NZ_JAEUMO010000052.1, read as the reverse complement.
ACCGCCGGCCGGCGGCTCCAGCATCACGACGTCGGCGCCCCACGCGGCGAACTGGCGACCGCAGAAGCCGCCCGACGGTCCGTCGACGAGCTCCAGCACCCGCAGGCCGTCGAGAGGCTGTCCGGTCACGCCGCCGTTCGATCCATCGAGACGAGGAACCGCAGCAGCAGCCGCTCGCGGCCGGGCTCGTCACGGAAGGCGCTGCGCGCGTGCAGCATCGTGTGGTTGTCGAGGATCTGCAGGTCGCCCGGCTGCAGGTAGAACTGCAATCCGACCTCCGGCGACGCGGCGATGGCGTCGTAGGTGTCGAGCAGGTCGAGGTCGGGTTCGATGCCGTGGCGGGCCACGGTGCGGAAATAGTCGGAGATGTAGAACGTGCGCAACCGGTCGCCCCCGAACGCGCAGGGCGCGAACGCTGCGTAGGGCTCCCCGCCCGCGGCCTGCTCGTTGCGCAGATCGTAGGGCTGCGGCTCGAACATCCTGGCGGCCAGATCGGGACGCGTGGCGAGCAGCGTGTTGTAGACGCTGACCGAACTGGCCAGCCGGCTCTCGCCGCCCTCGGCCGCCGGGCGGATGCAGAGCAGCCCGACGAGGTCCGACGCGTCGCAGTGGAACCGGAACTCGCCGGCGGTCGCGTAGAGGCGGGCGAAAGGATCGACCTTCTCCACGCCGGTGGCCCGCACCTCGCCGATCACGTCGCCCCGGGGGTTCTGCAGGCCCAGACGCCCGAACTGGCGGCCCAGCACGCCTGTGGCCAGGTGCTGCGTGGCCAGGTCCCAGCGCTCCACCGGCAGGCCGCGGAGGATCAGGAACCCGCGGCCGTGGGTCAGGGCGCGGCGCCAGCGCCGCAGCGTTTCGCCCTCACCCGGCAGCTCGACATCGGCTTCGGAGACGTCGGACCAGGGTCTGGCCGACGCGCGCAGGCGGGCGACCACGTCTTCCAGCGCCGCGACGAACCCGGGCGACACCCGCTCGATCCAGTCGTTGCGGAGGCGCAGGTCGGCGCCGAGCCAGGCGGCCTCGCCCCCGACCGCGCCCGCGGGCGCCCGCTCGTGCGGGCGATCCAGGAAGTGCGCCGACTGCTCGGCGATGCTCATCAGGGCCGAGGCCGCCATGTCGTCACTCCGGCGCGCGGGAAGGCGACGGCCGCGGCTCGGTTCGCCGCGACCGCCAGTACGCTAGGACGGGGAGGAAGACGCCCTAGAAGTTCACGGCGAGTTGCACGCCGTAGCGGCGCGGGTAGAGGATCTGCACGGCGGTCGAGCCCAGCGCGACCGGGTCCTTGTCGTCGAGGCCGTTCAGCATGAAGCCCTCGAGCCGCCAGTTGTCCTTCTGGACGCCCAGCCGGACCGTGAGGTCGTTGAGCTCGCCGGCCTTCAGGTTCTTCACCGTGGCGTCGATGACGTCGTCGCGGAACGAGTAGCCCAGGTAGGCCGTGCCCGTGAGGCCGCCGAGCGCCGACAGCTCGCGCTTGTAGTCGGCGGAGACCGTGAAGCTCATCTCCGGCACGTTCGGCACGCGGCCGCCCTTGCGGATGGCCGTGCCCACCGAGAGGTTGCCGACGACGCGCTTGAAGCGCGCGTTCTGGATGTTGCCGGTGGCGGCGAGGGTCAGTCCGCTCACGCCGTCCGGCCGATAGGCCATGCCGAAGTCGGCGCCCTCGATCTTGGCGTCGCCGCCGTTGGCCAGCGAGATGACCGCCGCGGTGGCGAACTGGACCAGGACGTTGTCCCAGTCGGTGCGGTAGACCGAGCCCTCGACCAGGAGCTGGCCGTCGGCCATTTCCCAGCGCGTGCCCAGCTCGTAGGTCCAGAGCTTGTCGGGCTGCACGCTGGTCTGGATCGTGCCGGCGGGGAGGCCCAGCGTCACGTTGGCCGCGTTGGCCTGGGCCGGCGTCTGCAACGCGCCCGAGCGGAAGCCCTTGGCGACGTTGAGGTAGACCGTGCCGTTCTCGGCGGGCTTTATCTTGAGGTTGAAGCGCGGGTTGAAGCTGTCGAACTTCAGTTGGCCCACGCGCGGCGCGCCGGTGGCCCGGTCGACGCCGTCCACGCTGCGGTCGTCCTTGAAGTAGGACAGGCCGAACAGCGGCTCCACCAGCCCGCCGAAGAACTTCGCCGAGACCTCGCCGAACACCGAGTACGAGTCGGTGTCGATCGTGCCCAGCGTGTTGATGATGCCGGTCTTCGCCGCCGTCCGCGTGGCCTGCGAGTAGTAGAAGATGTCCGAGCGGATCTTGGCGTTGCGGGTGTAGCCGCCCACGATCCAGCGTACCGGGCTGTCGGCCTTCGAGGAGAGCCGCACCTCGTTCGTGTACGACTTCGTGTGGAAGTTCGACTCGTTGACGAGGATGGTCAGCAGCGGGGTGATGAAGTCGAGCTCGTGATCAACGTAGGACGTGTTCACGGTCAGGTCGCCGATGCTCGTCGACCAGTTCAGGGTGGCCGAATAGATGTCGGCGTCGACGTCGGTGTAACCCAGCCGCCCGCCGGTGCCGACGATGCCGGGCAGGTTGAACGGCGTGGGCGCCAGCGCCGAGGTGGTCGCGTTCTTCGGCGTCAGGCTGTTCGAGAAGTCCTGGTCGTTGCGGATGATCCAGACGAAGCCGGTGAGCCGGACATCGTCGGTCGGCTCCCAGCCCAGCGTCAGGCGCGCGTTCTTGCCGGTGAAGTCGTTGACGTTGCGCCGCTGCAGTTCGGGCGCCTCGGCATAGCCGCTGAGGCGCTCGTAGCCGGCCGACAGGCGCGCCGCGAGCTGGCCCTTGATCAGCGGCATGTTGACCACGCCGTCGGCGTTGTAGTTCGTCCCGCCGCCCTCGGTGGCCGAGATCTCGGCCTGCGCCTTGCCGGAGAAGTTGTTCGGATCGGGCTTGGCGGTGATGAGCTTGATCGTGCCGCCCATCGAGCCCTGGCCGTACAGGGTGCCGGACGGTCCGCGGATCACTTCCACGCGCTCGAGGTCGAGCAGCCGCGCCGGCGGCGTGAGCTGCAGGTTGGGCACGCCGAACGGGGTGTCGTCGATGTAGTAGCCGACCAGGCCGTCGCCGGTGGTGCCACTGCTGACGCCGCGGATCTGGATGGTCTCGAAGCCGGGGGTGGTGCTGGAGACGACGCTCGCGCCGGGGATCAGCTTGGTCAGGTCGGAGACCTTCGCCGCGCCGCTGCGCTCGACCGCCTCGCCGCTCAGCGACTGCACCGACAGCGGCACCTCGATGAGCTTCTCCTCGCGCTTCTGCGCCGTGACGACCAGTTCGGCCACGGTTCCGTCGTCGTCGGCCGCCGCCGCGACGCCCGGCGCGACGAGCCCGAGCGCACACGTCGCGAGAAGAATTGCACGCATGTTCATGATCCTAGACTCCCCCTCAGGCCTCGTAGACGGGCCAGTTGCGCTTCCTTCCGCGAGGAGGATTTCCCGAATCCCGGGCCGCCTCGCTCTGTTGTCTCAAACTAAACACTTGTACAGTCTCCTGGCAAGCGGCATCGTTGAGGCCGCATCGCCTTGTCATGACGCAGGCGAATTCGCAGACTGAGCGGCCGGGGATGAACAAGCGTATGGTCGAATACGAAGATGAGCCGGGCCTGCTGGCGCAACTGCTGCGCAGCGCGGCGACGGCTGACCCGCAGGCGCCGGCGACGTCCGAGGCGGAACGGCGGCTGACGTACGGCGAGCTGGCCCGCGAGGTCGACCGCTATGCGCGGGCTCTCCTGGCGCAGGGGCTGCGGCGCGGCGACCGCCTCGCGATGCTGACGGCGCCTTCGGTGGACTTCTGGATCGCCTTCCACGCCGCGACGTCGATCGGGGTGACCTGGCTGGGGATCAATCCGCGCTATCAGGCGCGCGACTTCGGGCACGTTCTGGACGATGCGGAGCCGACGCTGGCGGCGGTGATGTCGCCGTTCGACGGACGCGACTACTGCGCCGAGCTCGCGGCGATCTCGCCTGAGCTGCGGATGGTGTGCCACGGTGAGCCGACGGCGGGGGCCATGTCGCTCGAAGCCTTCCTGGCGTCGGGAACCGCCGTCGACGACGCGGGGCTGTCCGCCGCCCGCGCCGCCGTCGCGCCGGAAGACATCGCGCTGATCGTCTACACCTCGGGCACGACCGGGAAGCCGAAGGGCGCGATGCTGTCCCAGGCGACCATCACCGCCTCGGCGCTGGCCAACCTCGCCTGGATGGGCGCCGACGGCCTGCGCAGTTCCGTCTGCGCCGCGCCGGTCAACCACGTGGGCGCGATCAACAACCTCTGCATGCCGGTGCTGGCCGCGGGCGGGCACATCATCTTCCACCCCCGCGTGGACGTCGCCGCGATCGGCGAGATCAGCCGGCGCGAGCGGCCGACCTATCTCGTCTCGTCCCCCACCGGCTTCGCCATGATGCTGCAGCAGCCGCAGGGCATGGCCGAGCGCCTGGGCGCCACGCGCCTGATCGTGTTCGGCGGCGCCGTCACGCCCGAGCCGGTGCTGGAACAGTTCGCCCGGCCCGGCCTGCGGCTCGCCAACGTCTACGGGCAGACCGAGACCTGCGGGATCATCACCCGCACCGCCGCCGACGCGAGCCTGAGGGTGATGTCCGAGACCATCGGCGAGGTGCTGCCCGGCGCCGAGTTGCGCGTCGCCGACCCGGCGACGAACGCTTCGACGCCCATCGGCGAGCTGGGCGAGATCCAGGTGCGCGGCCCTTATCTGATGAGCGGCTACTTCCGGAATCCCGAGGCGACGGCCGCGGCCTTCACGGCCGATGGCTTTCTGCGCACCGGCGACCTCGGCGTGCTGCGCGAGGACGGCAACGTCGTCTTCGGCGGACGGCTGAAGGAGATGTTCAAGTCCGGCGGCTACAACGTCTATCCGGTCGAGGTGGAGCAGGCGATCTGCGAGCACCCCGCCGCGGCCATCGCCGCCGTGGTCGCGGCGCCGCACCCGACCTTCCAGGAGGTGGGCCACGCCTTCGTCGAGCTGGCGGCGGGCGCCGATGTGAGCGCCGACGACCTGCGCGCGTTCCTGAAATCGCGCATCGCCAACTACAAGATCCCGAAGACCTTCACCCTGGCCGCGGAGCTGCCGCGACTGCCCAACGGCAAGGTCGACAAGATGGCGCTGAAAGCCGAGGCGCTGGCGGCCGGCTAGTCGGGCGCGCGGCGCGGCGCGGTCCCGCGGCGGATCAGGGTCATGTAGGCCCGATGGCGCCGCTGCCAGAGTTCGCGGTCGTACCCCGACCGGCCCAGCACGCGCTTGATGTAGGGATCGAACACCATCGTGCCGATCTCCAGGTACATCATCAGGAACGGCAGCCAGAGCCGGTCGACGTCGGGCGCGAGCTGACCGGCCGCGTCCATCCGCATCACCGTCGACTGCACGAAACCGTAGAAGCGCTGGAAGAGCGAGAAGCCCCAGTCGCTCTCCTCCAGCAGCGCGCGGCGGAAGTAGGCGACGATGGTGGGCCAGTCGTCGGCGTGGCGTTCGATCCAGGCGTCGATAACCTCCGCCGGATCCTGGGTCGTGCTCAACTCCTGCGGCGCGGCGCCGGTGATGGCGTCCTCGAACTGGGCGATGAAGAACTCGTCCACCGCCTCGCGCAGGCCGTCCTTCGAGCCGAAGTGATGGTTGATCAGGCCGACGCTGACGCTGGAGGCGGCGGCGATGTCGCGGACGGTGACGCCGTCGAACCCCTTGTCCGCGAAGAGCACGAACGCCGTGCGCACCAGGCGCTCGCGCCCGTCCGGGTTTTCCCGCTGTCCCTGAACCAAACCCGCCCCTCCAGTCACCGCGAACGACTCTGGAGAAGCGTTCAGCGGGAATCCAGGTTTTTCGCGCCCTGTGCGTCGAGACGTTCAGCGATCGCGGATCTGCGCGGCAGCTCAGGAAGCTTGCGTCCCAGCCTGACCTCGCATACTGCACATTTGTTCAGTCTCTGATCGGAGATCCCAACTTGCGTGAAGCCGTCATCGTCTCCGTGGCCCGGACCGGGCTGGCCAAGTCGCTGCGCGGCAGCCTGAACGCCACGCACCCGATCACCTACGCGGGCCATGCCCTGAGCCACGCGATCTCCCGCGCCGGCGTCGATCCGGCCGAGATCGAGGACGTGGTGGTGGGCTCCGGCCATCCGGAGGGCGCCACCGGCTACGACATCGCCCGCACCGCCGCGATGAAGGCCGGCTGCCCGGTCACGACGTCGGGCGTGACGCTGAACCGCTTCTGCTCGTCGGGCCTGCAGGCGGTGGCCGCCGCGGCGGGCCGGATCCGCATCGAGGACGTGCCGGTGGCCGCCGCCGGCGGCGTCGAGAGCATCTCGCTCGTTCAACTGGGCGGCCACATGAACACCTTCCACCTGCAGGAGCCGGATCTCGCGGCGGCGAAGCCCGATCTGTGGATGTCGATGATCGAGACCGCCGAGGTCGTGGCCGACCGCTACGGCGTGACCCGCGAGGCGCAGGACGCCTACGCGCTGGAGTCCCAGCGCCGCACCGCCGCCGCGCAGGCCGCGGGCCTCTTCGCCGACGAGATCGTTCCCCTGTCCGTCCGCCGCGCCGTGGCCGACAAGGCGACCGGCGCCGTCGGGCTCGTCGACGCCGTGCTGGACAGCGACGAGTGCAACCGCCCCGACACGACCGCCGAGGCGCTGGCGGCGCTGAAGCCGGTGCTCAGGAACGGCCAGCGCTTCGCCGAGGGGCGCACGGTCACCGCCGGCAACGCCTCGCAGCAGGCCGACGGCGCGGCGGCGCTGGTGATGATGGAGGCCAGGGAGGCCGCGCGGCGCGGGCTCTCGCCCCTGGGCGCCTTCCGCGGCTTCGCCGTCGCGGGCTGCGAGCCCGACGAGATGGGCATCGGCCCGGTGTTCGCCGTCCCGCGCCTGCTGGAGCGCCACGGCCTGACCGTGGACGACATCGACCTTTGGGAACTGAACGAAGCCTTCGCCTCCCAGTGCCTCTACTCGCGCGGCCGCCTGAGCATCGACCCGGCGAAATACAACGTCAACGGCGGCGCCATCGCGGTCGGCCACCCCTACGGCATGACCGGGGCGCGCTGCGTCGGCCACGTGTTGCTGGAAGGCCGCCGCCGCGGGGCGCGTTACGGGGTGGTCACCATGTGCGTCGGCTCGGGCATGGGCGCGGCGGGGCTGGTGGAGATCTTCCCTTGACGGCCGATCCGCTGGCCCGCGGCTACGCGGACATCCGTCTGCGCCGCGAGGGCGCGGCGGTCGAGGTCTCGCTCGCCCGGCCCGAGGCCCGCAACGCGCTGACCGCCGTCACCCTGCGCGAGCTGACCGAGGTGGCGCACGACCTGCGGCGGCGCAGCGATGTCTCTGCGGTGATCCTGTCGGGCTCGCCGACCTTCTTCTCGGCCGGCGCGGACGTCGCCGACTTCGAGAACCGCATCCGGGCCCCCACGCTGCTGGAGACTCGCGACGTCGTCATGGCCGGGCCCGACATGTGCCGGGCCTGGGAGGAGATCGAGGCCGTGACCATCGCCGCGATCGAGGGCTACTGCGTCGGCGGCGCCTGCGCGCTGGCGCTGGCGTGCGACTTCCGCATCCTGGGCGCATCGGCGTTCCTGCGGCTGCCCGAGGTGGCGCTGGGCGTCAACATGAGCTGGCGCACCGTGCCGCGCGTGACCGCCCTGGCCGGCCCGTCCCGGGCCAAGCGCTTCGTGATCTTCGGCGAGCGCACCGACGCGCCGACCTGTCTCGATTGGGGTCTGGCCGACGAGGTGGTCGCCGACGGCGCCGCGGTCGAAGCCGCGCAGGCCTGGGCGGCGCGGGTGGCCGCCCTGCCGCCGCTGCCGGTCCGGATGACCAAGGAGCAGGTCAACGCCACGGCCCATGCGCTGTCGCACGCCGCCAGCTACATGGACCGCGACCAGTATCTGGTGACCAGCCGCTCCCGCGACTTCGCCGAGGGCCGCGAGGCCTTCCTTCGGCGGCGGACGCCGGAGTTCGGCGGTGACTGACGTCGAGGCGGAGATCGCCGACGGCCTGTTCGTCGGCCGGCGGGAGGGCAGGATCGGCCGTTTCCTCGGCATCCCCTACGCCGTGGACGGCGCTGGGCGTCGACGCGGCCGGCGGCGCGGCGCCGGGATCGGGCGCCTCCGCGGCCTGCAGGATCTCGCCGCGCGCGCTCACCCCGATATCGACACCTCCAGCCAAGGACATCCCAGATGAGCATCCGCTTCGACGGCCGCGTGGCCATCGTCACCGGCGCCGGCGCCGGCCTCGGCCGCAGCCATGCGCTCGGCCTCGCCGCGCGTGGCGCGCGCGTCGTCGTCAACGACTTCGGCGGCGACGTGCATGGGGGCGGCGCCTCCTCCGAGCCGGCCGAGCGCGTCGCCGCCGAGATCCGCGCCGGCGGCGGCGAGGCGATCGCCCACGGCGCGGACGTGACCAGCCCCGGGCAGGTGGCGGACATGGTCGCCGCCGCCATGACCGCCTGGGGCCAGGTCGACATCCTGATCAACAATGCCGGCATCCTGCGCGACGCGAGCTTCGCCAAGATGAGCCTGGCCGACTTCCGCAAGGTGGTGGAGGTGCATCTGATGGGGTCGGTCACCTGCACCCACGCGGTCTGGCCGCACATGCGCGCGGCGAACTACGGCCGCATCCTGATGACCACCTCGTCCAGCGGACTCTACGGCAACTTCGGGCAGTCGAACTACGGCGCGGCCAAGACCGCGCTGGTCGGCCTGATGAACGTGCTGCAGATCGAGGGCGAGAAGAACGGCATCCGGGTGAACACGCTGGGTCCCGGCGCGGCGACGCGCATGACCGAGGCGCTGATCACGCCCGACATCCTCGAGCTGATGACGCCGGAGTCGGTGACGCCCACCGCGCTCTTCCTGGTGTCGGAGGACGCCCCGCGCCGCACGATCCTCAACGCCACCGCGGGCGGCGTCTCGCGCACCTACCTGCACGAGACCGAGGGCGTCTATCTGCCGCCGGCCGAGAACACGCCCGAGACCATCGCCGCCCTCGTCGACCGCATCTCCGACACGAGCGGCCAGCACCTCTACGAAACCGGCGGCGGCCAGGTCATGAAGTTCGTCGGCAAGGCGGCGGCCGCGGCGGGATGACGCCGCCCGCCCTCGAACCAGCGCGGCCATCTGTTGAAGGACGCGCATCGAGACGGCCTGGGACGTTGCCCAGGAGGTCCAGCAGAGCCGTTTTCATGTAGTAGCTCTCGCGGCCGATCTTGAGCTTCCGCATCAAGCCGATCCGCATGAGTTCGTCGAGGTAGCGTGTGGCCGTGATGCGACTGACACCAAGGTCACGGTCGACGAACGCGATCTTGCTGTAGGGGTGGCTGAACATGTTGTTCAGCAGGTCCTGACTGTAGATCCGAGGAAGTTGTCGTCTCAACCGGACCTTGTGATCGAGCATGAGATCCCGGATGCGATGGACGAGCCGCGTCATCTGGAACGCCGTCTGCTCGATCCCGTCGAGCATATAGATCAACCACTCCTCCCACACGCCGTCCGTGCGGACCGCCTGCGACAGCCGATAGTAGTCGGCCTTGTTCTGGTTGATGTACAGGGAGAGGTAGAGCACAGGCGGGCCGAGCAGAACCTATGCACGTCCTACTGTGTGCTGCCTGAAGCCAACGACCCTTCCGCGCTCCCGTTCCGCTCCGTGAAGCGCGGCGCAAACGGACGAACCGCTATGGATAGCGTCTGAATCTCGTGACCCCGGTGCGACCTCGGGCCATGCGCGATGGATCAGGCTCGGCCAACCCTCAAACAAGGCGCTGATTCAGCGGAAGAAATGGCGCGCCCGGAACGATTCGAACGTCCGACCCTCAGATTCGTAGACCCACGCCTGCTAACGATGATTTCGAGTAAAGCGTGGTGGAACAAGGCGTTGAGCCTGTTCTGACGCTCTCAGGCGGATCATGGCTGTGACGGTCGAGTGGTCACAGTCGGAGGCGGTCGTAGATCATACCGCGAGGGTCTCGGGGCGATCTCCGCCGCTATCGTTTCGGCGAGGGATTCATCGACCGTTTCACACGCTGTACGGTGGCCGTGGAGACGCCGGTAGCGGCGGCTACCGCCCGGATCGAGTGACCGTCGCGCAAGGCTTTCCTGACCTTCTCGGCACGGCTGATTGGCATGGGCGGACGGCCTATGCGGACATTGTTGGCGCGAGCCCGTGCCAGCCCGGCCGATATTCTGGATTTTAGAATCGCCCTCTCAAATTCGGCAAAGACCCCGAGCATCTGGAAGAGCATGCGGCCGGATGGCGTACTGGTGTCGATGGCCTGCTGGTGCAGATAGAGGTCGCAGCCTCGGGCTTGGATGTCGCTCAGGAAGCCCACCAGATCGCTCAGAGAGCGTCCTAGACGGTCTACTGACCAAG
>NZ_JAEUMO010000046.1 GCF_016793285.1 Phenylobacterium sp. | reverse complement strand
GGTCAGGCCTCGGCGTCGGCCTTGGCCTGGGCGGCGCGCATGGCGGCCATCATCCTGGCGAAGGCGCCGGTGCGGATGAGCTCCTTGCGCTCCTCGAGGCCGCGGTTGAGCTCGACCAGGGTCCGGGCGGCGTGTTCGTTCCGCTGGATGGCCGCCCACCAGGCGGCGACGTTGGGCAGCTTGGGGATGGGGCTCGGCTCGCCGGTGGCGGCGGTCAGGGTGTTCTCGACCAGGAAGAGGGCCGGGACCAGGGCGCAGTCGGCCATGGTGAGGCGGCCGCAGCAGGCGAAGCCGTCCTCGCCGGCCTTCGGGCCGATCATGCGGTCGAGCGCCTTCAGGTTGCGCAGCACCTGGCCGGACAGCAGCTCGACGACGCCCTTGTCCTTCTCGGGCGCGTAGACCTGGCCTGCCAGCATGAAGAGGTTGTTCATCAGGTAGATGTCGCCGATGCGGGCCAGCGTGCGGATGTGGGCGGTCTCGCGCGGCGTGGCGGCCAGCATCGGCGGGGTCGGGAAGACCTCCTCCAGGTACTCCGCGATCACCTCGGACTCGGGCATCAGGTCGCCGTCGATGTCGAGGACGGGGATGCGGCCGATGGGGTTCTGCTCGCGGAACTGCGGCGAGCCGAAGGTGGCGGGACGTTCCAGCGCGACCCTGTCCTCCAGGCCCTTGGCGTAGATCTGCATCCGCACGCGGGCGGAGTACGGGCTGAGGTCGCCGGAGTAGAGCTTCATCATGGGGTTCCTGCCCGTTTTCGCGTCTGCGCCATCTGACGGCGGGGCGCGGCGCGGGGCAAGGCCGACGCGACGGCGGGCGCCTCTTGCGCGGCGGCGGCGGGCCCCCATATGGGGCTCGATCGCGCAGGTCCCCCGGCTTCCCCTTACCGGCCGCCTGCGACGGGTGTGCGGCCCTGGCGCCTTCGATGGCCGCCGGGGCCGCCTTCGTTTGGGGTCGTGCTTGACACTTGGTCCGTGCGGGCCCGCTATCGCCGCGAGGCTGGCGGGAGTGGGCGATGCCGCGCGTGGTTGGACTGACGGTGATGGCGGCCCTGGCGCTGGCCGGGTGCTCGCAGGGCTCGAAGCCCGCGGCGGAGACGGCGGCGCCGGCGCCGCAGCCCCCCGCCGCCGCGGCGCCGGCCGTGGCCGCGACGACCGCCACGCCGGCGCGGCCCGAGGGCGCGGACGCCGTGGATGCCGCGCTGAAGGCCGCCCGGGACTACGCCGCCGCCGCCGCGACCGAGCTGGCGGCGATCGACGCGGGGCAGAAGAAGATCCGCGCGGCGGCCGACCGGGCGGCAGCCGCCGCCCTGCGCGGCGACACGCGCGCCGTGAACGCGGCGCGGGCCGAGGCCGACCAGGCGCACAAGGCCCACGGCGACGGGCTGGCGGCGCTCAGGGCCACGGCGGCGGCGCAGACCGCCGCGCTCGACGCGGCGATCGCCCAGTGCGCGGCGACGCCGGACCTCGCGGCCTACGAGGGCTGTACGGCGCTGGTCGCGGAGCAGCCGACACTCGCCGCCACGATCGACAGGCTGGGCAAGCGCTACCAGGCCGCCGACGCCGCCTGGCCCGCAGACCGCGCCCGCATCGAGGAAGCCTCGGCCACCGTGGCTCTGAGCGCCATCCGCTAGTTCCGATAGGGGTTGGTCAGGCGGCGCACCGCCCAGCCGTCGTTCAGGACGTGCTGCCGCCGTCCACCACGATGGTCTGGCCGGTGGTCCAGGCGCCCGCGCGGCTGGCGAGGTAGACGGCGGCGCCGGCGAGGTCGTCGGGTTCGCCCAGGCGGCGCAGCGGCGTGCCCGAGCTGGCGCGCTCCTCGCCGGCCGGATTGTCCCACAGCGCCTTGGCGAAGTCGGTCTTCACCAGGCCCGGGGCCACGCAGTTCACGCGGATGTTGTAGGGGCCGAGCTCGCCGGCGAGGTTGCGGGCGAGCTGCATGTCGGCGGCCTTGGAGATGCAGTAGGCG
>NZ_JAEUMO010000203.1 GCF_016793285.1 Phenylobacterium sp. | reverse complement strand
ACATGTACTCGTCGGCCGCCCGCGCCTCGCCCGCGCCCAGCAACGCCGTCAGCCGCACGGCGCCCCGCCCGGCGATCACGGCTCCACCCGCGCGCGGATTTCCCGCAGCAGGCGCTTCACCTCCTCCTGTTCGTCGTTGGTCCAGGCGTCGCTGTTGACGATCAGCTTGGCGGCGACCTGACCCGCAAGCAGGATGTTCAGCAGCCAGCTCACGACCATCAGCGCCGCGGCGGCCATCCGGCCCGTGACGCTGTGCGGAGACAGGTCGCCGTAGCCGGTCGTGGTGATCGTCACCAGTCCGAACCACAGCGCGTCCGGAACGCTCCACGCCTCGGACACCTTCACGACGACGACGCAGGTCGCATACGCCGCCGCATAGACCGCCAGCACCTCCGGAATGCTGTTGAGCAGCCGCGACGGCCGCAGGAGGTCCCAGTTCATCAGTTCGCTCCTCAGGCATCCTTCCGGGATGCTTCGTGCTTCCGGGATGCTTCGTGCCCTACAGCAGCCCCGCCGCCACCGCGATCTCGGCCGTGACGTCGCGAGCCCCCGGCGCCTGCCACAGGCGGTCGTCGAGGATGAACAGCCAACTGTTCGTGTGATCCGTCCGCCGCGCCCTTGCCGCGACCACGTCGAGGGGCAGGATGATGGCCCTGCTGACCTTGAAAGAGGCGTCGAACAGGACGGCGGCCAGGTAGTCGAAGGGTTGCTCGTGCAGCTTGCGTATGGCGCTCAACTGCCGGGACGCAGACGGCGAGGTCAGCCGTCGCCCCTTGATCTGGTAACGACGCCCATCCGCGTCGGTGGCGTCGTGGCCGGCCGCCGAATTGCCCGCCAGCGTCCAGTCGAATGCGCGGGCGAACAGCAACTCGGCGTAGTCTCCGACCGGCGAGTTTCCCGTCCGCACCACGTCGCGGGCGCGCAGCTCGTCCATGATCTGGCCGTAGAGCCCGAGGAGTTCTCCGACCCTTGCGCCGGTGATGAAGTCCGGTCGCGGCGGCGCGGCAGGAGGCGCCGAAATCGCCACGTTCGCGATCGGCGCCCCGAGCGGCGGGGGGGCGAGTGGCGCCGAGCTCTCGGCGTCGGGCGCCGTCTCGTAGGCTGAGCGCGGCACGCGGCTGCGCAGCATGTTGCCCAGGTTCATCCGCTGCTGCCCTGCGTTCAGATGGGCGTACTCGGCGCGGCGATGCACGCCATACTGCTCGGCCAGCGCATGCAGCCGCTCGGCGTCCAACCGGCCATCCTCGCCGCGCACCTGTGCGTCGAGCCAGCGGTTGAAGGGACCATCGGCCGTGTTTGCCGCCCAGGCCTCCCGCTGTTCGCGTGTGATCTGCATGCCCGTGACTCTGGCCCGCGCGTCGGGCCGGGCTCCGTCGCGGAACTCCGCGTAGGCCCGCAACGCCGAAAGGCAGTTGCGGGCGCTGGCTTCCGCAGCCCCCGCCGCCGCGAGCTCGCGGCGGATGTTCGCAAGGCCGACCTCGCTGAGGTCGGAGGTATCGAGATCGAGCCCGACGTCCCGCCGCACCCGCTGGCAGTAGGCGATGTAGCTGTCGATCGACCTCTCCCCCAGCCGACCGGCGAGGAAGCGCCTGAACCCTGACTCCTGCAAAGCTGTCCGTCCCCGAAGGAGGCATCCCGAGGGATGCTTCCCGCCCCTAAATCCATGGTTGATTGCGAGCCTGCGGGGCGAGGCGTGTCAAGCCGACCCCACTCTGCCAGCTCCGACGCGCACGCGGCATCCGATTCTCTGCCCGCTACTCGGGTCCCTTCAGCGTCGCCGTCTGGGTCCACTTCGCGCCGGCCGCACGATCGCGCGGCAGCACCGACCTCGTCAGCCACTGCTTCACCGCGGCCGTGTCCGCAATGTCGCCGGAATAGCGGTTCTCGGCGCCGGGCGCCCACGCCTCGTTCTCGCCGCGGGCCCGACCCTCGCGGGTCATACGGCCCATCCGGGCGACCACCAGACCGCTCGGCGCTTCGTACCCCAGCGGGAAGCCCCCTGCGCGCCGGTCGATGTGCGTCTCGGCGCCGACGAGGGTCACCCCCGGGAACCGCATCATCTCGTCGACGAAGGAGATGCAGGCGCTGGCGCAGCCGAAGTCCGTCAGGACGTAGACCTTCGCCTTGGTCAAGCTCGCCGGCGCGGCGGTCGGATAGGTGATGGACGCCAGTGGCGCCGCCATCTGCATCAGCGTGCCCCCATTCGCCAGCGTGCTGACCTTCGGGGCCGACAGTGTCAGCGGCGGGTCGGCTGGCGGCTTGATGGTCAGCGCTTCGCCGGCGAATCCCGCGCTGGGGTCCTGGCGCTCGCCGGGGGGCGTGAAGATCACCGGCGCGATCCCGAGACGGGCGCGGGCGTAGTGGTCGGCGTAGGGCTGTCCATACAGGCCGCGCAGCAAGCCCATGAACCAGTTGTAGTTGCCGCCGCGGTTTCCGCGGACGTCGAACACTACGACCTGCCTGGTGCGGAGCGACGGGGCGCGGTCGATCAGCGCCTGGAAGGCGGCCGCCTGATCCTGCGTGACCGGGTACATGGTCCCCACGCGCACCCAGGCGCCGTTCGGCCCGAAGTCGCTGATGGCGAGGGTCTCGTCCCGCAGCGTCGAGGGCGATTCCCCGGACCGGGCGGGCACGGCGTCCAGCACGCCGTCGGGCGGGGTCGACCAGGTCAGGGTCAGGTCCTTGCCGGCGACGCGGCAGACCTTCGGCAAGGCGTAGAGCGGGTTGGCCGTGTCGATCAGATACTGCTGGGCCACTGTGGCGCGGGTCGTGTCGCGGCCGCGCGGCCCGCCGAAGAAGGGCGAGACCTCGTCGATCAGCGCGGCGGTCGGCTTGCCATCGCAACTCTCGATCTCTGCGCCCGACGCAATATCCCTGCGGAAGGTGCGGTCCACCACGAAGTGTCCGCCGCTGTACTTCATGGTGAAACCCGGGAAGCGGCCGGCCGCCGGCTTGGCCTGGAAGTACCCGCTGAGGTGCGGGTCCTGGAAGGCTCCGAGGTAGTGCTGGATCACGGCGCGGTAGCTGCCGAAATCGCCCACGAGCCGGGCCTCCCGGCGCGCCTGCGACAGCGCCCCGTCGAACAGGGTCCGCCACTCGGGGCCAGCCTGATAGTTCGCGTAGATGTAGTTCCTTTGGATGGTGGCCGCGAGGAAGGTCAGGTCGGCGTCGATCAGGGTCCGCCAGGCCGAGGAGACCTCGGGGAGCTCCGGCCGGGTCTGCACGCCGAGTTGCGCTTCAGCCGCGGGCGCGCCGGCCGACACTGCTGCGACGATCCCCAGCCACGCCGCCGCCCGAAGACCCTTGGACATCCTGTCTCGCCCCCAGCTTGCCGACGAAAGACCGCCCTGCGCGGCAAATGTTAGCCGGGGATCTGGATGCGATCTTTGCGTTCAGCGGCTACTCGGCCGCGGTCGCGACAATGCCCATGCTCAATGGGCGGCCTCCGAGACTGGATCATGCAGGCGCAGCGTCCGCCGCGTTTGTTCGGGATGCCGGGCGGGGCGGATGGCCAGGCAGACCCTCCGGCCCGGTCTTCGGATCGGCGCAATGAGTCCAGCGGGCGCCAGCACCGGGTCACCGCGCGCCCCACCGTTGACTCGCGGACGTCCCGCTGTATAACCGCGCCTCCCTCGTCCGGCGGGTCTCCGTCGGGCGCGAAAACGCTTTCAATCAAGAAGAAATACAAAGGCGCGAGAGACGATGTACGCGGTGATCAAGACCGGCGGCAAGCAGTACCGGGTTCAGCCCGGGGACCTGCTGGTCGTCGAAAAGCTGGATGGCGAGCCCGGCGCGAAGGTCGCGTTCGGCGACGTCCTGCTCCTGGGCGAAGGCGAGACCGTGACGGTCGGCGCCCCCCTCGTGGCCGGCGCGTCCGTCGCCGCGACCCTCATCGAGACCCGCAAGGGCGACAAGGTGAAGATCTTCAAGAAGATCCGTCGCCAGGGCTATCGCCGCACCCGCGGTCACCGCCAGGCCGAGTCGGTCCTGCGCGTCACCGGCATCACCGCCGGCGGCAAGGAGACCAAGTGGGACGGCGAAGTCTCGCTGGTCACCAAGGCCGAGCTGGACGCCCGCGCCCGCGGCCTCGACTTCGCGACGATGAACCAGCCGCGCAAGACCCGCGCCGAGCAGGCCGCCGAGGCCGCGCCGGCCCCGAAGGCCGCCGCGAAGGCCAAGGCCCCCAAGGTGACCGACGAGGTCGTCGAGGAAGCCGCTGCGGCCGCCCAGGCGAACGCCCCGGTGGAAACCGAAGCCAGGAAGGCCGCGCCGAAGAAGGCCGCCGCCCCCAAGGCCGAAGGTGAAGCCAAGAAGCCGGCCGCCAAGAAGGCGGCTGCCAAGAAGGACGACGCGGCGGAGTAATCCGGCCGCTCAGTAAGGACAGGAGCACCTCATGGCTCACAAGAAATCCGGTGGTTCGTCGCGCAACGGTCGCGATTCCGCGGGCCGCCGTCTCGGCGTGAAGAAGTTCGGCGGCGAAGCCATCAACGCCGGCTCGATCATCGTGCGCCAGCGCGGCACCAAGTTCTGGCCGGGCGAAGGCGTGGGCATGGGCAAGGACCATACCCTCTTCGCGCTCGTCACCGGCGCGGTGAAGTTCGTCACCAAGGCCAAGAATCGCACCTACGCCACCGTGGTGCCGGCCGACAAGGTGATCGCAGCCGAATAGGCGGAACCCTCTTTCTCCGGGTCCGCCAGCTACTTACGGCGGACCGGACAGACGACCTTCGCGGGGAGTCCGGTGCGTCCGGGCTCCCCGCAGTCGTTTTGGGCCCCCACACAACCAAGAAGGGGCCGGGAGGTAGGGAAATGTGTGCAGTCGATGTGCGGCCGGCGATCGGGACCGAACGCCTGGTGCTCCGCGGGCTCGTGCCGGGCGACGCGCCGGCGATGGCCGAACTGGCGGGTGACTTCGACGTGGCGGCCATGACCGCGCGCATCCCGCATCCCTATGCGCTCTCCGACGCCGAGTGGTTCGTGGGCTACACCCAGGGGCGCGATCCGCGGCGCGAGGTCAACTTCGCCATCGAGCATCGCCAGCTCGGCGTGATGGGCGTGCTGGGCTTCGACGGGACCGACCCTCGGCGGCCGGAGGTCGGCTACTGGCTGGGCCGGCCGTTCTGGGGCCGCGGCTATGCCAGCGAGGCGCTGAAGGCGGCGATGGTCTGGGCGCGCGGCGACTGGGGTCGCAATGCGGTCTGGGCCGGCCACTTCGCCGACAACCGCGCCTCGGCCGGCGTGCTGGTGAAGGCGGGCTTCCTCTATACGGGCGACGTCGAGCAGCGCTTCAGCGTGGCCCGCGACGAGGCGGTGGCCACCCGCATGATGGTCTGGCTCGCCTAGGGCTGGTATGCGCACGCCATGACCGCCGCCGCTTCCCGCCGCCGCGCTTCCGGCGCCTCCAGCCAGCCGCTGCCCTTCCAGGCCGCGGCGGTGGTGGCGGGGGCGCTCGCCCTGGCCGCGGCCGGGCGGGTGAGCTTCGACCTCGGCCCCGTCCCGATCACGCTGCAGACCTACGCGCTGTTCGTGATCGCCGGGCTGTTCGGGGGGCGGCTGGGCCTGCTCGCGGTGCTGGCCTGGCTCGCCGCCGCGGCGTTCGGCCTGCCGGTGCTGGCGGACGGCGCCGGCGGCTGGCGTGCGGTGACCGGCCACACGGCGGGCTTCCTGGCCGGGATGGCCGCCGCCGTCTGGGTCGTGGGCGAGGCCGCGCCGAAGGCCAGGGGCTGGGTCCCGCTCGGGTTCCTCGTCCTGGGCGGCCATGCCATCGTGCTCGCGGTCGGCTGGGCCGGTCTCGCTGCGTTCATGGACCCGAAGCCGGCGCTGACCGTCGGCATCGTCCCCCTCCTGCCCGGCGCGGTGCTGAAATCGCTCGCCGCCGCGGCCACGATCCGACTGATGTCCCGATGAAGTTCCTCGACCAGGTCAAAGTCTACGTGAAGAGCGGCGCGGGCGGCGGCGGCGCCGTCTCGTTCCGGCGCGAGAAGTACATCGAGTTCGGCGGCCCCGACGGCGGCGACGGCGGCCGGGGCGGCGACGTCTGGATAGAGGCCGTCGAGGGCCTGAACACCCTCATCGACTACCGCTACCAGCAGCATTTCCGCGCGGGCACGGGCGTCCACGGCATGGGCCGCAGCCGCCACGGCGCCGCCGGCGCCGACGTCGTCCTGAAGGTCCCGGTCGGGACGGAGGTCCTCGACGAGGACAAGAACCTCATCGCCGACATGTCGGTGGCGGGCCAGCGGCTCCAGCTCCTGCAGGGCGGCAACGGCGGCTGGGGCAACGAGCGCTTCAAGGGCCCCGTGAACCAGGCGCCCCGCCACGCCAACCCCGGCCAGGAAGGCCAGGAGATGGCGCTCTGGCTGCGGCTGAAGCTGATCGCCGACGTCGGGCTTGTCGGGCTGCCCAACGCGGGCAAGTCCACCTTCCTGGCCGCGTCGAGCGCGGCGAAGCCCAAGATCGCCGACTATCCCTTCACCACCCTGGCGCCGAACCTCGGCATGGTCGATCTCTCCGTCGGCGAGCGCTTCGTCCTGGCCGACATCCCCGGCCTGATCGAGGGCGCGAGCGAGGGGGCCGGCATCGGGACACGGTTCCTGGGCCACGTGGAGCGGACGGCGGTGCTGGTGCATCTGGTCGACGCGACGCAGGAGGACGTCGCCGGCGCCTGGCAGACGGTGCGGCATGAGCTCGAGGCCTACGGCGAGGGCCTGGAGGACAAGGCCGAGATCGTGGCGCTGAACAAGATCGACGCGCTCGACGCCGAGACCATCGAGGCCAGGGCGGCCGAACTGGAGGCGGTGGTGGGCCACAAGGTCCGGCGCGTCTCCGGCGTGGCGAAGATCGGCGTCACCGAGATCCTGCGCGCGGCCTACGCCCTGGTCCGCGAGAAGAAGGGCGAGATCGCCGCCGAGGAAGCCTCGCCCGAGGAATGGCGGCCCTGATGAGCGAGATCGCGTCTGCCCGCCGGGTCGTCGTGAAGGTCGGCTCGGCGCTGCTGGTGGGGCCCGACGGCGCGGCGCACGGCGCGTGGCTCGCCGACTTCGCCGCCGACGTGGCGCGGCTGCGGGCGCGGGGGCAGCAGGTGCTGATCGTCTCGTCCGGCGCGGTGGCGCTGGGGCGGCGCAGGCTGGGCCTGGGCAAGCGGGCGCTGAGCCTGCCCGAGAAGCAGGCCGCCGCGGCGGCCGGGCAGTCGGCGCTGATGCAGGCGTGGGAGGAGGCGCTGGCGCCGCGCGCCCTGATCTGCGCGCAGGTGCTGCTGACGCGCGACGACACCGAGGTGCGCCGCCGCTGGCTGAACGCGCGCGCGACCGTGGAGACGCTGCTGGGCCTCGGCGTGATCCCGGTGATCAACGAGAACGACACCGTCGTCACCGAGGAGATCCGGGTCGGCGACAACGACCGGCTCTCGGCCCGCGTGGCGCAACTGGTGGGCGCCGAGGCGCTGGTGCTGCTGTCCGACGTGGAAGGGCTCTACACGGCCGATCCGCGGCGCGATCCGGCGGCGACGCTGATCCCGCGGGTCCCGCGCCTGACGCCGGAGATCGAGGCGATGGGCGGCGGCGCCAACGCGACGGCGGGCGTCGGCACGGGCGGCATGGCGACCAAGCTGGAGGCGGCGCGGATCGCGAGCCACGCCGGCTGCGCCACGATCATCACCCTGGGCGAGCGCTCGGCCCCCCTGGCGGCCATCGAGGCGGGCGCGGCGGCCACCGTGGTCGAGCCGGAGACGAGCCCGCGGGCGGCCTACAAGGCGTGGATCGCCGGCTCGCTGGCGCCGGCCGGGTCGTTGACGGTGGACGCCGGCGCGGCGGCCGCCGTGCGGCGCGGCAAGAGCCTGCTGGCCGCCGGCGTCAAGGCGGTCGCGGGCCGGTTCGACAAGGGCGACGCCGTGGTCGTGCGCGACGAGGCGGGACTCGAGATCGGCCGGGGCCTCGTGCGCTATCCCTCGGACCATGCGGCGCGGATCTGTGGACTGAAGTCGGACGCCGTCGAGGCGGCGCTCGGCTACACCTCGGGGCCCGTGGTCCACGCCGACGATCTGGCGCTGCAGCGC
Organism: Phenylobacterium sp.; assembly: GCF_016793285.1. GTDB lineage: Bacteria > Pseudomonadota > Alphaproteobacteria > Caulobacterales > Caulobacteraceae > Phenylobacterium. The sequence goes on along the minus strand of NZ_JAEUMO010000203.1, from coordinate 9,845 downwards.
GTCGCGGGCACATTGGATGCTGTTTAGAGGAAAAGCCCTACGCGTTGGGATGCGCTGGCCGCGGGCGCTCTCACCGCCTAGGTTAGGCTCAGGGCGAGCATAAGGGGGAGCCGTGGACGACGGCGCATCAGGCAGGGAGGCGCAGGCGGCGCAGCCGACTACGGCCGGCGTCGGCCGGCTGGAAGCGCTCGCGCCTGGCCAGGCGATTCCGTTCGCCGGCGACCGCGTCGCCTACGTGAGCGCCGAACTCGCCGCCGCCTTCCGGCCGGGCGACCGGCTGGTGGTGGTCCAGGACACCGGGGACCTCCTGCACATCCCGGCCCGCGAACAGGCCGCCGCCGCCGCCGCGGTCGGCCGCGCCGTCGGCGCCTTCGCGCGCATGGGCGAGGTGGACGACGCCGCCGTCACCGCCTTCTTCGACGCCTTCGCGCGCCGGCTGGAGGATGACGCTGTCTGGGCGAGGATCGCCGCGGCCAACGCCGCCGACGTGCAGAGCGCCAGGGCGCGGGGCCGTTCGACGACCCGGCTGATCGCGTCGGACGCGATGCGGGCCGACATGGTCGCCGGGCTGCGGGCCTGGCGCGACGCCGAGCCACCGCGCGGCCGCGTGATCGAGACGGTGGCCCACGAGGGCTGGATGGTGGAGCAGGTGACCGCGCCGCTCGGCGCCGTGGGCTTCGTGTTCGAGGGCCGGCCCAACGTCTTCGCCGACGCCACGGGCGTGATCCGGGCGGGCAACACGGTGGTCTTCCGCATCGGCTCGGACGCGCTGGGCACCGCTCGCGCCATCGTGGCCGAGGCGCTGGACCCCGCGATCGCCGAGGCCGGACTGCCGGACGGCGCGGCGGTGCTGGTGGATTCCGCGGCGCACGCGGCGGGCTGGGCGATGTTCGCGGACGGCCGGCTCTCGCTGGCGGTGGCGCGGGGCTCGGGGCCGGCGGTGGCGCAACTGGGCGCCATCGCGCGGCAGGCCGGGACGCCCGTCAGCCTGCACGGCACGGGCGGCGCCTGGATGGTGGCCGACGCGACCGCCGACACGGACCGCTTCCATGCCGCGGTCTTCCACTCCCTGGACCGCAAGGTCTGCAACACGCTGAACGTCTGCTGCGTCGTGCGCGAGCGGGCGGACGAGCTGATCGCGGTGTTCCTGGAGGCCCTGGAGCGCGCCGGCGAGCGCCGCAGGGGCGTGAAGCTGCATGTGGCGCAGGCCGACTGGGAGCGCCTGCCGGCGCGCTGGCGCACGGCGCGCGCCACCGTCGTCCGCGCCGAGGGTCCGACCGAGGAGCCGCTGGCCGAGCCGCTGGCCGACGCCGATCTCGGCCGCGAGTGGGAGTGGGAGGAGACGCCGGAGGTGACGCTCAAGGTGGTGGCCGACGTCGCCGAGGCGGTGGCCCTGTTCAACCGCCACAGCCCGCGGTTCGCCGCGACCCTGATCTCCGAGGACGCCGCGGCGCACGCGCGGTTCTACGAGACGATCGACGCGCCCTTCGTCGGCGACGGATTCACCCGCTGGGTCGACGGGCAGTACGCGCTGAGCAAGCCCGAGCTGGGACTCTCCAACTGGGAGCAGGGGCGGCTCTTCGCGCGGGGCGGCGTGCTGGCCGGGGATGGCGTGTTCACGGTCCGCGCCCGCGTGCGCCAGGCCGACCTCGCCCTCGACCGCGGGGGCGCAGCCACCCCGCCTCGCGCCCGGTAGCCGCCGCCGATGTGGTTCGCAGGTCCTGCGCGGCGCGCACCCCTCGCCGGCCGACCGAAGGCGCTGCGGCTGGGGTTCACGCTCAGCCGGGGGATGAAGGTCGGGCTCTACGGCGGCTCGTTCAATCCGGTCCACGATGGCCATGCCCACGTCGCGGAGACGGCCAAGCGCCGCCTGGGCCTGGATCGGGTCATCTGGCTGGTCTCGCCGCAGAACCCGCTCAAGCGCGGCCATGAGACGGCCGACTTCGACGCGCGCATCGCCGCGGTGAAGGCGGTCACCAAGGACCCCGGGATGATCGTCACGGGCGCCGAGGCGAAACTGGGCTCGGCCTACACCGTCGACACGATCCGCACGTTGAAGGCGCGCTTCCCTGGCGTGAAGTTCGTCTGGATCATGGGCGCCGACAGCCTGGCCAGCTTCCACCGCTGGAAGGGCTGGACCGACATCATGCGCGAGGTTCCGGTGGCCGTGGTCTCGCGGCCGTGGATCTCGCTGAAGAGTCGCTTCTCGCCGGCCGCCCGCCGTTTCACCCACGCGCGCCTGCCCAGCGCCTCGGTGATCCGCCTGCCCGACGCCCGGACGCCGGCCTGGGCCTTCCTGTTCGGACGCTTCAATTTCCAGTCGTCGACGGCGCTTCGGGCCCGCGCCCGGACCGCATCGGCGCCCAAGGCCTGAGCGGCGCGGAACACAGGCGCGGTCCCGCGGCTTGATAGCCTTGCGAGGGCGCCTGACCGCGAGCCCCTGATGTGGTAGGCTCCCACTGGCGAGGACACAAAGGAGCTACCCCGCTGAACCGCAATCCCGCGCCGAGTGCGCATGAGACCCCGGCCAAGCCCGAGGTTTCGACTCAGGACCAGGGCCGCAACACCGCGATCGAGGACCTGATCCTCAATCGTCTGGACGACGATCAGGCCCAGGACGTCGTCTTCATCGACCTCAAGGGAAAGAGCCCCGTCGCCGACGGGCTCATCGTCGCGTCCGGCCGCTCCCAGCGGCACGTGGGCGCGATGGCCGATCACCTGCTGCGCGCGCTGAAGGAGGCGGGCTACGGCAAGTGCCGGGTAGAAGGCATGCCCAGCGCGGACTGGGTGCTGATCGACGCCGGAGACGTGATCGTCCACCTGTTCCGGCCCGAGGTCCGCTCCTTCTACAACATCGAGAAGATCTGGTCGGTCGAGACCGGCGGCCACCGCGCCGTCGTCTGATCGTGCTTTACAGCCGCGCCCGCGGCCGCTAGAGGGCGCGGCGATGTTCGTCCGCGCGACCATGATTATCACCCGGAAAACGACCCGCTCCTGCGGGGCGTCGACGGGTGCGCGCGTGATCTGAGCGAGCACACACCCGGAGAGAGCCCCGCCGAAGCGCGGGGCCCCGATCACCGGACCAGCACCCCGCGCCTCCGCCCACCCAGGAGACGCACCATGACCTTCCAGTCCTTCCGCAGAGCCCATCCCAACGTCGCCATCCTCGGCGCGACCGGCGCCGTGGGCGTCGAGCTGATCCGCTGCCTCGAGCAGCGCGACTTCCCGCTGGCGCGGCTGAAGCTGCTGGCCTCGCCGCGCTCGGCCGGCCGCAAGCTGGCGTTCCGCGGCGAGGAGCTGACCGTCGACGCGGTGGACGGCGCAAGCTTCAACGACGTCGACCTGGCGCTGTTCTCGGCCGGAGCCAGCCAGTCGAAGGTCTGGGCGCCCGTCGCCGTCGCCGCCGGCGCGGTGGTGGTCGACAACTCCTCGGCCTTCCGGATGGACCCGGACTGCCCGCTGGTCGTGCCCGAGGTGAACCTCGACATGCTGGTGGCGCACCGCGGCGTCGTGGCCAACCCGAACTGCGTCGCGATCATCGCGACCATGGCCATCCAGCCGCTGCATCGCGCGTTCGGCCTGACGCGGGTGCGGCTCTCGACCTACCAGGCCGCGTCCGGCGCCGGCGCCGCAGCGATGGAGGAACTGCGGGCCTCGACGGTGGCCCACCTGGCGGGCGAGACCTTCACGCCCCAGGTGCTGCAGCATCCCTACGCCTTCAACCTCTTCAGCCACGACAGCGGCGTCGACCTCGACAGCGGCTACAACGGCGAGGAGCTGAAGGTGGTCGCCGAGACCCAGCGCCTGCTGGGCCGCCCGAACCTGCCGGTCGGCATCACCAGCGTCCGCGTGCCGGTGCTGCGGGCCCACACCATCGCCATGACGCTGGAGTTCCCAGAGCCGGTCAGTCCCGACGCGGCCCGGGCGGCGCTCGCGGGCGCGCCGGGCGTGCGGATCGTCGACGACCGGGCAGCGAACCACTTCCCCATGCCCTCGGAATCCCAGGGGCAGGGCGACGTGCTGGCGGGCCGCTTCCGCACCGACCTGGCCGATCCCACCGGCCGCTCGATCTGCCTGCTCGTCTCGGGCGACCAGCTCCTGAAGGGCGCGGCGCTGAACGCGGTGCAGATCGCCGAGCACCTGTTCGCCGACGCCCGCGAGCAACTGCGCTCGAGCGAGGTGCTGGGCGAGCCCGTGGCCTGAGCCCGTCATTCGCGGCTGGACTCCGGCCGGGCCGGGTGATGCGATCCTTCCAGGGAGAAAAACGCCATGTCCGAGACCCCCAGCCACGACAAGGCGGGCCGCGATGTCGTCGACCACAGCGCGGGCGAGCTCGTCGAGATGCTCGCCCAGCGCAAGGTGGGGGCGCTGGAGCTGACCGACGCGCTGATCGCCCGCATCGAGGATCGCGACCGCGCGCTGAACGCCGTGGTGGTCCGCGACTTCGATCGCGCCCGCAGCGCGGCGAAGGCTGCCGACGCCCTGATCGCCAAGGGCGAGCGCCGCCCGCTGCTGGGCCTGCCGATGACGGTGAAGGAAAGCAACAACGTCGAGGGCCTGCCGTCGACCTGGGGCAGTCCGGCCTTCACCGGCTGGACCGCGCCTGTCGACGCTGTGGCGGTGCAGCGGCTGAGGGCGGCGGGCGCGATCGTGGTCGGCAAGACCAACGTGCCGCCGTTCCTGGCGGACTGGCAGAGCAACAACCCGATCTATGGCCGCACGAAGAACCCCTGGGATCTGGGCCTGTCGCCGGGCGGCTCGTCGGGCGGCAGCGCCGCGGCCCTGGCCTCGGGCATGACGCCGCTGGAGATCGGCTCGGACATCGGCGGGTCGATCCGCATCCCGGCGGCGTTCTGCGGCGTCTACGGCCACAAGCCGACCTACAACCTCGTCCCGAGCCGCGGCCACACTCCGCCGGGCACGGATGGCGGGCCGATCCCGCTGGCGGTGGTGGGGCCGATGGCGCGGACGGCGGCCGACCTGCAGCGGGCGCTGGACGTCGTCGCCGGCCCCGAGCCCGAGGAGGCGAAGGGCTATGCGCTGAACCTGGCGCCGCCGCGGCACAAGGACCTAGCCGACTACCGCATCCTGGTCCTGACCCGCCATCCGCTGGCCGCCACCGACAGCGAAGTCGCTGCGGCGGTCGAGGCGCTGGGCGAGCGCCTGAACCGCCTGGGCTGTGCGGTCTTCCGGGGCAGCGACGCGCTGCCAGACCTCGCGGCCCAGCACGGCGTCTACATGCAGATCCTGGGCGCGGCGATGAGCCGGGGCACTCCGGGCGCGCAGCCGATCAACGCGCACGAGTGGATGAACGCGCTGGACGCCCAGCTCCACTTCCGCCGGCTGTGGGCGACGTTCTTCGAGGACTTCGACGTGGTGATCATGCCGACGTTCGGGACCACGGCGTTCGCGCACGACGACAGCGAGGACCGCGAGGCGCAGCGGCTGACGATCGACGGCAAGGCCACCATCTACTTCGATCAACTGGCCTGGCCGGGCGTGGCGCTGCTGCCCAACCTTCCGGCGACGGCGATCCCGATCGGCTTCTCGAGGGGCGGCCTGCCCATCGGCGCGCAGATCGTCGGCCCTTACCTCGAGGACCGCACGACCATCCATGTGGCCGGCCTGATCGAACGCGAGTTCGGCGGCTTCGTGCCGCCGCCGCCGCTGACGGAGTGAGGATCTCCGTCGTCGCCATCGGGCGGCTTTCGCGCTCGCCCGAGACCGAGCTCGTGAAGCTGTACGTCGAGCGGGCCACCGCGGCCGGGCGGGCGCTGGGCCTGGGGCCGGTCGAGGTGGTGGAGGTCGAGAGCCGGAAGCCCGGCAAGCCGGCCGAGGCCGAGGCGCTGCGGGCCCACCTCGCCGACAGCCACGTCGTCGCCTGCGACGAGCGCGGCAAGGCGCGGGCTTCGCGGGCCTTCGCCGGAGAGATCGGGACGCTCCGGGATCGCGGCGTGCGGCGGCTCGTGTTCCTGATCGGCGGGGCCGACGGGCTCGATCCCGAACTGGTGCAGTCGGCGCAGGGAACGCTGGCGTTCGGGCCGCAGACCTGGCCGCACGCGCTGGCCCGCGCGATGCTCTGCGAACAAATCTACCGGGCGGTCTCCATTCTGGCCGGATCACCGTATCATCGGGACTGATGCGGATCCTCCTGTTCTCGGGCGTCGCGGCCTTGCTGGCCGGCGCCGCCGCCTTCGCCGCCACCAACGACCGGCTGGAACGGCTGAACGCGGCCGAGACCACGCTCTCGGTCGATCAGGGCGCCAACGCCCACCGGCTCTCGCGCCTGCTGTCGGTGCTGGAGCTGCTGCGGCGCGATCCGCCGCCGGCGCTCCTGGTTTCGCCGCGCGACGCCCGTGATGCGGTGCGCGCCGCGATCCTGGTCCGGGCGATGACGCCCGAGCTGACCGGCCGGGCTCAGACCTATGCCCAGGGCGCCACCGAGGTGATGCGCCAGCGGCGGCTGGCGGCGGTCCAGAGCGAGGCCCTCTTCGAGCGGGACAGCCTCGCGGCCGAAGCCCTGCCGACGCCGGAGTCGTCGGCGGGCCTGCGACTTAGGGGCGCGGTCGGCGCCGACGCGGCTCAGCTCACGCCGCCCGCGCGGCTCATCTATCCGGTCTCCGGGAACGTATTGCGCAGGTTCGGCGATCCGCTCGCCGGCGGCGGCCGCTCCAACGGCCTGACGCTCTCGGCCCCGCGGGGCGGGCGGGCGGTCAGCCCGGCGGCCGGGTTCGTGCAGTACGTGGGCCCGGTCAAGGGTTGGGGCGTCATCGTGATATTAAGACTAGCGGGTGGATATCATCTCGTGCTTGCTGGTCTGGAGAGAACGTCGGTTCAGGTCGGACAATCCGTCGCGGAGGGTCAACCTGTCGGATGGGCTACCGGTGACCGACATGCGGCCTCGGAGCTCTATCTGGAGCTGCGCGAGCAGGGTTCGCCCGTCGATCCGGCCCGATGGTTGGGTAAGGCGGGCGGTTGAAACACGTCGGGCTGATTGCGGCCTCAAAACCGTCGTCTCGGCCTGATCCATAAGCGGGGCGTCTCCGCGAAAGGGAGTTTGAGCCAGGCTATGAAGAAGTATCTCCTGATCGGCGCGTCGGCGTTCGTTCTCGGCGCGGGTTCCATGGCCTACGTCAGCCAGCAGGCGCTGGCCTCGTCGCAGCCGCGGGCCAAGACCTACCGGATGCTCGGCCTGTTCGGCGACGTGCTGAACACCGTCGAGAACCAGTACGTCACCGAAGTGGACGATACGAAGCTGATCCAGTCGGCGATCGACGGCATGCTCACCTCGCTCGACCCGCACTCCGGCTACCTGGATCCCGAAGACTTCGACGACATGCGCGACCAGACGCGCGGCGAATACGGCGGCCTCGGCATCGAGGTCACGTCGGAAGACGGCGTCGTGAAGGTGATCTCGCCGATGGACGGCACGCCGGCGTCGCGCGCCGGGATCAAGGCCGGCGACTACATCACCGCCGTGAACGGCGAGAGCGTGCTGGGTCTGTCGGTCACCGAGGCGGTCAAGCAGATGCGCGGCAAGCCGGGCGAGACCGTCTCGCTCACCATCGCCCGCGAGAAGTCGGACCCGTTCGACGTGAAGCTGGTGCGCGAGGTCATCAAGCCGAAGAACGTCACGGCGCGGCTGGAGGGCGACGACATCGTCCTGCGCATCGCCAGCTTCAACGAGAAGACGACGGACGAGGCCGAGGCGGCGTTCGCCGACGCCCGCGCCAAGAACCCGAAGGCCAAGGGCTTGATCCTCGACCTGCGCAACAATCCGGGCGGCCTGCTGGACCAGGCGGTCGGCGTGTCGGACCTGTTCCTGGAGGGCGGCGAGATCGTCAGCCAGCGCGGTCGCGATCCGCGCGACGTGGAGCGCTACAACGCCCGGCCGGGCGACATCACCGGCGGGATGCCGATCGTGGTGCTGATCAACTCGGGCTCGGCCTCGGCGGCGGAAATCGTCGCCGGCGCCCTGCAGGACCGCAAGCGTGCGGAACTCGTGGGCCTGACCAGCTTCGGCAAGGGCTCGGTGCAGACCGTGATCCCGCTCCGCGGCGGGATCGACGGCGCGCTGAAGCTGACCACGGCGCGCTACTTCACCCCCTCCGGCCGTTCGATCCAGAAGACCGGCATCACGCCGGATCTCGAGGTCGCGTCCAGCCGCGAAGAGGCCCAGATCATCGCCAACCGCAGCTACCAGTTCTCGGAGGCCAGCTTCAAGAACGCGCTGAACGCCGACGAGGGCAAAGTGCGCCGCGGCGCCCACGAGCCCGCCGAGGCGCCGCCGGAAAACTTCGACGAGAAGAAGGACTTCCAGGTGGCCCGCGCCGTCGACGTGCTGAAGTACGGCTCGGTGGCGGCGACGCCGAAGCTGCCGAAGCCCACAGCGCGCCTGGCCGAAATCGTCTCGAAGGCCAAGGTCGCCGAAGTGAAGCCGCCGCCGACGGCGCAGAAATAACGAAGGCGGCTCCGCGCTGCTTCCGGCGAGCCTCCGCGAAAGCGGAGGCTCTGTCGTTTCGGGACCCGCGGCTGACCGGAAACGGAGCCGGCGCAGTCCGCGTGTCCGGCGGTCCGAAAGCCGGCGTTAACCATATTGGACGAGGGTAGGCTCAAGGAGAATTCCCACCTTGGCCAGCATCGCGCTCCCCCAGTTCAAGGCGCCGCAGGTCGATCTGCGCGGCGTGTTCAGGAGCCCGGCCGTGGGCCTGGGCGCGGCGGCCGCGCTGTTCGTGGGCTGCGTGTTCGCGCTGGTCAACCTGCTGGGGCCGGTCGGCGGCGGCGCGACCGAGGTGCGCGTGCCGCTCGGGGGCGGCCACGCGCCGGCCGGCTGGCGCGAGGCGCTGAAGCCCGTGCATGGCCAGCCGCACACCTACCGCGACGTCGTCCGGCTCTCCGAGCGCCCGCTGGCGCCCGGCGCGGGCGCGCCCGCCGCGCATTCGGCGTCGGCGCCGGCCTACAGCGGGCCTGGCCTCGCCGCGGCGCCGATCGCGGGCTTCTATGCGCCCGGCCCCGGCGGCCCTCTGCCGATCATCGCGCAGGACGGCCGCACCCCGGCCCAGGCCTACGCCCGGCCGTTCACCGCCAACGGGCGACCCAAGGTGGCGCTGGTCGTCGGCGGCCTGGGCCTCAACGCCCGCGCCACCCGCCAGGCGATCGAGACTCTGCGCCCCGAGGTCACCCTCTCGTTCGTGGTCTACGCGGAAGGCCTGCAGGGCTGGATCGACATGGCCCGCGCCCACGGGCACGAAGTGCTGCTCGAGACGCCGATGGAGCCGGTCGACTACCCGGACAACGACCCCGGTCCCTACACCCTGATGGCGGCCGGCCAGCCGCCCGAGACGGTGAAGAAGCTGGAGTGGATCCTCAGCCGCGCCACCGGCTACTTCGGCTTGACCAACTACCTGGGCTCGCGCTTCCTCGGCGTCGACACGGCCTACAACGCCTTCGCCAGTTCCGTGAAGGCCCGCGGCCTCGCCTTCATCGACGACGGCTCGGCGGCGCGGCGCGGCGGCGGCATGTCCCGCGCCACGGCCGAGCGGGTGATCGACGACAAGCTCTCTGGGCCGGCTATCGACCAGCAGCTTGCGGCCCTCGAGGCCGGCGCCCTGCAGCGCGGCCAGGCCCTCGGGTCGGGCTTCGCCTATCCCGTGACGCTGGAGAAGGTTGCGTCCTGGGCCAATGAGGTGGAACAGAGAGGCTACCAGTTGGCGCCCGCCAGCGCCCTCACCGCCAAGCGCTGACGCGCCCGACGACCCATGACCCCTTCCGACCTGTCATTCTACCGCCCGAACGTGGGCGTGGTGCTCTTCCACCCGGACGGCCGCGTCTGGCTCGGCAAGCGC
>NZ_JAEUMO010000100.1 GCF_016793285.1 Phenylobacterium sp. | reverse complement strand
AGGAACTGGTCGCCGCCTTAGTGCTCGTGGTCGTCGCTGTCGGGGTCGAGCAGCTTGTGGGCGTGGATGATGAAGTAGCGCATCAGGGCGTTGTCGACCGTCTGCTGGGCCTTGGCGCGCCAGGCGCGGGCGGCGTCCTCGTAGGTCGGGTAGGCGCCGACGAGGTCGACCTTGGTCAGGTCGCTGAACTCGGGCGGGCCTTCGAGGGATTTCAGTTCGCCGCCGATGACGAGGTGGAGGAGCTGTTTGTCGGACATGAGGGTGCGGTTCGTTTCAGGTGAAATCAGTTGCGCGCGCCAATATGCCCGACGCGCGCCAGGATCAATGGGGCGAGCGCCTGCGTGCAGCAGACCAGGCTCGCCTGCGACGGGCGCGCCCGGTTGAAGCGGAAGCCCTCGCCCGTGTGATCGCCGACGAAGCAACCCGCCTCGCGGGCGATCAGGTCGCCGGCGGCGACGTCCCAGTCGGACTTGCGGATCGGCGCGACGGCCGCGTCGAACTCGCCGGCGGCCACGGCGCACATGCGGTAGGCGGTGGAGTTGCGCTGCTCGACCTGCATGGTGGCCGGCCAGGCGGTGGGCCAGGACCAGTGGGCGAAGACGACGGGGTCGCCGGCCATGCGGCAGTCGTCGACCGAGGCGGCTCCGGTGGGGGCGATCGGCAGGCCGTTGCGCGTGGCGCCGCCGCCGGCCACGGCGGCGTACATCTCGCCGAGCTCCGCGGCGAAGACGGCGGCGGCGACCGGGCGTTCGTCCTCGACCACGGCGATGGCGACGGACCACCACGGCTTGTCCTTCAGGAAGGCGCGGGTGCCGTCGATGGGGTCGACCACGAAGATGCGTCGGCGCTCCAGGCGCTCCAGGTCGTCGGCGGTCTCCTCGGAGAGCCAGCCGTAGCCGGGCCGCGCGCTGCGCAGGCGCTCGGTCAGCAGCCGGTCGGCGGCGAGGTCGGCGTTGGTGACCGGACTGTGGTCGTCGGGCTTGAACTCGACCTCCAGGCCCCGGCGGCGGATCGAGCGCGCCAGTTCGCCGGCCTCGCGGGCCGCGTCGACGATGAGCGCGAGGTCGTCCTTCATCGCCCTGCGATGGCGAGGGCGTCGACCAGCAGCGACGGGCCGTTCGACGCGCCGCGGATCTCCAGGTCGGAGCCCGGGACGACACGGCCGAACATCTCCAGCAGGTTGCCCGCGACGGTGATCTCGCTGACCGGATAGGCGAGCTCGCCGCCCTCGAACCAGTAGCCCGCGCAGCCCACCGACCAGTCGCCGGTGTTGGCGTTGAGCGAGGGGCCGAACATCGAGGTGATGACGAGGCCGGCGCCGGCGTCCTTCATCAGCCCGGCGCGGTCCTTGTCGCCCGGCTGGAAGGTGAGGTTCGAGGTCGAGACGCCGGGCGGCCCGGCGAGGCCGCGCGAGGCGTGGCCGGTGGTGGTCAGCCCGAGCTGGCGGGCGGACGAGGAGTTCAGCAGCCAGGTGGTCAGCACGCCGTCGTCGATCAGGTTGCGGGCCCCGTTGGCGACACCCTCGTCGTCGAACGGCGAGGAGCCCAGGCCGCGGCGGCGATGCGGCTCGTCGCGGATGACGATGCCCCTGGAGAAGAGCTGCTGGTGGAGCTTGTCCTTCAGGAACGAGGAGCCGCGGGCGATGGCCGGCCCCGAGATCGCGCCGATCAGCGGGCTCATCAGCGCGCCGGACAGCCGGTTGTCGAAGATCACCGGGGCGGTGGTCGAGGCGATCTTGCGCGCGCCCAGGCGCCGCGCGGCGCGTTCGCCGGCGGACGTGCCGAGGCTCTCGGGCGTGGGCAGGTCGGCCTGCCAGCGGGTCGAGCGGCCGTCGTAGTCGGTCTCCATGCCGCCGTCGTCGCCGGCGATGGCCGAGGCGCCGATGGAGAAGCCCGACGCGCGGTGGACGCCGGTGAAGCCGCCGCTGGTGACCATCGTCCAGCGCGACGACGACCACGAGCCCGAGGCGCCGTCGGAGTTGGTGACCCCCGGCACGGCGCGGGCCGCGGCCTCGGCGACGCGGGCGCGCTCCTCCAGCGCCTCGGCGGTGGGCTCGGTCGGGTCGTAGAGGTCGAGGTCGGGCAGGGGGCCGCGGGCGAGGCGGTCCGGGTCGGCGAGGCCCGCGTAGGGATCCTCGGGCGCGAGCCGGGCCATGGCGACGGCGCGCTCGACCAGCCTGGCCCGCGCTTCGGCCGAGATGTCGGAGCCGGAGACGGTGGCCTGGCGCTGGCCCACGAAGACGCGCAGGCCCAGGTCGCGCGACTCCTCGCGCTCCACCTCTTCCAGGTCGCCCTGGCGCACGGTGATCGACAGGCTGCGGCGCTCGGCGCCCACGGCTTCGGCGGCGTCGGCGCCGGCTCTGAGGGCCGCGGCCACGACGTCGTTCAGCAGGGTTTCGTCCATCGCGGGGATATGGCCGACGCCGCCCGCCGGTACAACCCTACGGAATGGCGTAGAAGATCAGGGCGGCAGCGATGGCGACGTAGCTGATCCAGGTGGCCAGCACGCCCGCGGCGCGGGGCCAGGTGGCGGCGGTGGAGCGCGAGAGGCCCACGGCGTGCAGCACGCGGCCGGCGAACAGCACCAGCCCGATGGGGTGGATCAGCAGCGGCGACGCCCCCACGAGGGCCAGGACGCCCAGGCCGACGAGGGCTGCGGGCACGTACTCCGTGGCGTTGCCGAAGGCGCGGATCGCCTGGTTCAGCGACGGCACGCCGCCGTCGCCGATCTCGACGCGGTGCCTGCGCCGCTGGCGCGTCACCAGCACCGACAGCACCAGCAGCAGGATGAGGTGGAGGCCGACCCAGAGGGCGGCGGCGTGGGCGGGGGCCAGGGGGTCCATGCGCGAACCTTATCTCAGTCCCGGAAACCTCAGTCCACGGGCCGGCCGTCGCCCGGCAGGCCCAGCTTCGCCCACATCTGCGTGACCCGGGCCACGGTGTCGGCGTCCATGCCCAGCTTCTCGCCCCACTCGCGCTTCGTCTCGGGCGGCCATTTGTTGGTGGCGTCGAGGCCGATCTTGGAGCCCAGCCCGCTCTCGGGCGAGGCGAAGTCCAGGTAGTCGATGGGGGTGTTCTCGACGAGGGTGACGTCGCGCGCCGGGTCCATGCGGGTAGAGATGGCCCACATGACGTCCTTCCAGTCGCGGGCGTCGATGTCGTCGTCCACGACGATCACCCACTTGGTGTACATGAACTGGCGAAGGTAGCTCCAGACGCCCATCATCACGCGCTTGGCGTGGCCGGCGTAGGCCTTCTTCATCGAGACGACGGCGATGCGGTAGCTGCAGCCCTCGGGCGGCAGCCAGAAGTCGACGATCTCCGGGAACTGCTGCTGCAGGAGCGGGATGAAGACCTCGTTCAGCGCCTCGCCCAGCACCGACGGCTCGTCCGGCGGGCGTCCGGTGAAGGTGGTGAGGTAGATCGGGTCCCTGCGCATGGTGACCGCGGTCACCTCGAACACCGGGAAGCGCTCGACGGAGTTGTAGTAGCCGGTGTGGTCGCCGTAGGGGCCCTCGTCGGCGTAGTCGTCGAGGTGGACCAGTCCCTCCAGCACGATCTCGGCGTGGGCCGGGACCAGCAGCGGCACGGTCTTGGCCGGCACGAGGTCGAGCTTGGCGCCGCGCAGGAGGCCCGCGAACTGGTACTCGCTGAGGGTGTCCGGGACGGGCGTCACCGCGGCCAGGATCGTGCCGGGGTCGGCGCCGATGACGGCGCAGGCGGGGAGCGGTTCGCGCTTGCCCTGCGCCTTCCAGCGGCGGTGGTGCTGGGCGCCGCCGCGGTGCGCCAGCCAGCGCATGATGGTGCGGTCGCGGCCGATCACCTGCATGCGGTAGATGCCGAGGTTGTAGTCGTCCTCCCTGGAGTCGCCGGGCCCCTTGGTGACCACCAGCGGCCAGGTGATCAGCGGCGCCGGCTCGCCCGGCCAGCAGGTCTGGATCGGGAGTTTCGCGAGGTCGATCCGGTCGCCCTTCCAGACCACCTCCTGCACCGGCGCGGTCTTGCGCGTCTGCGGACGCATGCCCATCACGGTGCGGGCCAGCGGCAGCATGTCCATCGCGTCCTTGAGGCCCCGCGGCGGCTCGGGCTGGCGCAGGAACGCCAGCAGTTCGCCGACTTCGCGCAGCTCGCCCGCGGTGGTGCGTTCCTTGCCCTCGAGCGTCACGCCCATGGCGACGCGCTTGACCGTGCCGAAGAGGTTGCAGAGCGCGGGCATCGCCGAGCGCTCGCCGTCGGCGCGGATGACGTTCTCGAACAGCACGGCCGGGCCGCCGGCGGCCAGCAGGCGGCGCTGGATCTCGGTCATCTCCAGCACGGACGACACCGGCTCGGTCACGCGGACCAGTTCGCCGGCCGCCTCCAGTTTGCCGAGGAACTCGCGCAGCGATCGGTAAGCCATGCGCGCGGTTTACCTGCGCCGTGGAAGGCGGTCTAGGATAGGCGCCCAAGGAGCGTAGATGGCCCGTCTCGACCTCGACGACCTGCCGCCGCGGATCGCGGCCCTGCTCACCGACCTCCCGGCCGGGGAGGAGATCCTGCTGGTGCAGCACGGGGCGGTGGTCGGGCGGCTCACGGCGAACGAGCCGCCGGAGCCGGAAGAGACCGAGCCCGACCCCCTCGAAAGGAAAGAAGGGGAACCCGACCAGAAGCTGCGCGAGGTGTTCGAGAACTTCCGCGCCTCCATCGAGGACGAATTTTGAGCCAGACCGTCACCGCGGGCGTCGCGAAGAGCGCGCGCCACACCAGCGCCTACCTGGAAAGCGGGCCCGCGGGCGCGACCCCGATCGTCTTCGTCCACGGCTGGCCCGAGCTTTCGATCTCGTGGCGCCATCAGCTTCCGGTGTTCGGCGGGCTGGG
>NZ_JAEUMO010000135.1 GCF_016793285.1 Phenylobacterium sp. | reverse complement strand
CGCTATGCGCTGGAGAACCTGGTGACCGTGGTGCGGGCGGCAGGCGGCGAGGTGGGCAACATCGTGATGCTGCGGGCCTATGTGACCGACATGGCCGAGTTCAACGCCGGCGGCGCCGAGGTGGGCGAGGCGTGGGGCGCGACGCTGGGACGGCACTTTCCGGCGATGACGCTGGTGGGGGTGACGGCGCTGGTCGACCCGAACGCACGTGTGGAGATCGAGGCCGAGGCGGTGCTGGCGTAAGGCGCGCCCGCCCCCCCTCCACCACTTCGTGGTCCCCCTCCCCGCCTTGCGGGGGAGGACCGACTTGCCGGCGCTGGCGCGCCTGGCCTGGGCCTCGACGGTGTCGCGCGGGATGAGGCGGATGGTGGAGCTGGCCTTGGCGAGGACGGCGCCGTCGGGGTCGAGCAGGCGGCCCTCGGCGAAGCAGGTGGCGCGGCCCCTGCGCTCGATCCAGCCCTCGGCGACGACCCGGCCGGGACGGGCGGGGGCGAAGTAGCTGACCTTCAGCTCCAGCGACATGGGCGACATGTCGGGCAGCAGGCCGATGGAGGCGTGGGCCATCGCCGAGTCGATCCAGCCGCAGACGAAGCCGCCCTGGGCGACGCCGCCGGAGTGGCACATGTGCGGCCCGCACTCGTACTCGATCACCGCCTTGCCGCCTTCGTTGGACACGACGCGGACCTGGCCCAGGCTGGTCAGCAGGGTGGGGGCGACGGCGTCGGACATGGGAGGCGGCCTCGTGTTCGGTGGACGCGGCCGCGCCCCTGCCCGGCCCTGGCCCGCCGCGGCGTCGTCGGATGCCGGGGGCGCCTGAATCTGAGCGCCGAGGGGAGCCTCCGGCCCCGGCGATGTCAAGGCGGGGCCGCGAGCGCCGCCGCGGGAAGGCTGGTCCGGACCGGCCCGGCCTTGCGGCCGCGGGCGCGGCGGCTAGGCTGTCGCCCGGTTCGACGGGGGGAGGAACGCGATGGCGACGATGGTGGGACTGATCCTGGCGGGCGCGCTGGCGGCGCAGGCCGCGGACCCGGCGGCGGCCGCGGCCGGGACGGACGGCGCGAAGCCGCCCCCCGCCGCCGGCGCCGGGCAGAAGGCCGCCCAGCCCAAGCCGGACAAGGTCTGCGTGACCGAGGCGCAGCTCGGGTCGCACTTCAAGCGGCGGATCTGCGCGACGCCGGCGGAATGGGAGGCGCGCAGGCTGCGCGACCAGGAGGCGATGTCGCGCAACGGCGGCAAGGCGCCGTCGAGCTGCACCGGCGTCGCCTGCTGAGGCGAAGGTTCCACAACGAAATCTCACGTTCGCGGGAACAGGGGGCGATACACGGAGTTGTGAGGGTGTTGGCCTTTGGGGGGCGCGGCAAGCGCGTGTCCGGATGGGCCGTAGAAGTCGGGAGACATCTGAACATGCGCACCACCCTTCTCCTCGCCTGCGGCGTGGCCGCCCTGGCGCTCGGCGCCTGCACCCAGAAGCAGGAAGACGCCTCGACCCCGGCCGCGGACGCGGCCAACAACGCCGCGGCGGCGGCGTCCGACGCAGCGGCCAGCGCCAACCAGGCGGCGGCCAACGCGGCCGACGCCACGAGCGCGGCGGCCGGCCAGGCGGCGGACACCGCCGCGGCGGGCGCCAACATGGCCGCCGACAAGGCCAACGAAGCGGCGGCGAACGCCAACGCGGCGATCAACGACGCGACGGCGGAAAAGAAGTAGGTCCGGACCGGACCTGCGACCGCCGACGAACGCGGTCAGAAACGACCGAGCCCCCGGGAGCGCCTGCTGCCGGGGGCTTTCGTTTGCGTCCGGCGCGGCGACGGCGGTTCAGGCGAACCGGCGGCCACTTTTCGGCGCCATGCTTAGATCAGGCGCTCGCCCCGCCGCGGGCGGGGCTGACGCGGCCGTCGTCGAGGTCGTAGCGGGCGGCGACGATCTTCAGGTCGCCCGAGAGCACGCGGGCGCGGAGCGGCGCCGACTGGGCGAAGATCTCCTGGGCGGTGCGCGCGGCGTTGAGCGAGACCGCCGCGTCCACCGGATCGGCGACGCCGGCCGGGACGGTGCGGACGGCGGGCGCGATCAGGCCGGCGAGCGCGGCGATCCTGGTGCCGGCGTCGGCGGGGTCGCCCCGGCCGGCCAGGGCGTCGGCGGTGGCGCGCACGGCCCCGCAGCGCTCGTGGCCCAGCACCATGATGAGCGTCGAGCCCAGGTGGATCACGGAATATTCGAGGCTGGCCAGGACGGCGTCGTCGACCACGTTGCCGGCCACGCGGACGGTGAAGAGGTCGCCCAGGCCCTGGTCGAAGATCAGTTCGGGGGCCACGCGGCTGTCGGCGCAGGCGAGGATGGCGGCGAACGGATGCTGGCCGCCGGCGACCTCGGTGCGCCGCGCGAGCGTGAGGTGCGGGTGTCCGGCCTGGTCGGCGACGTAGCGCGCGTTGCCGGCCATCAGGCG
>NZ_JAEUMO010000089.1 GCF_016793285.1 Phenylobacterium sp. | reverse complement strand
GTCGGCGTTGTCGAAGGTCTTCCCGTAGATGGCGTTGGCCGTGTAGTCGCCGTTCGAGCCGTCGACGAGGCGGTAGTCGCCGCTCACTTCCAGGCCGTCGAAGCGGTTGCGGGTGATGAAGTTCACCACGCCGGCGATGGCGTCCGAGCCGTAGGTCGCCGCGGCGCCGTCCTTCAGCACCTCGACGCGGCCGATGGCCGAGACGGGCAGCAGGTTGGTGTCGACGCCGCCGCTGCCGGCGCCCGCCGAGGACACGACGCGGCGGCCGTTCACCAGCACCAGCGTCCGCAGGCTGCCGAGGCTGCGCAGGTTGATGGAGCCCGCGCCGACCTGGCCCTGGGCGGCGGTGGAGAACTGGTTGGAGTCGCCCAGCACCGGCCCGCTGACTGGCAGGCTCTTGATCAGTTCGATGGTGTTCGGCGAGCCGCGCTTCTGGAGCTCTTCGGCACCGATCACTTCGACCGGCAGCGCCGCGTCCTCCGCCGTGCCGCGGATGAACGAGCCGGTGACGACCACTTCCTGGACGTCTGCCGGTTCGCTGGCCGCCGTTTGCGCGCTCGCGGGCGCGGCGACACCGAGGGCGACGGCGACGGCCAGCGCCGACCCGCCGCAGAATTGACTGCGTTTGTTCATGTGACTTTGTCCTTCCCCTCCCGTGACCGGCCGCCCGCGTCTTTGCGCGGATCCACCCCCCGGGATCGCCACATTCTTGGCGGGATTTCAGGGAAAAGAATACCGTTGTTTGGAAAAACACGGGTCCGTCAATAGGGCCGCAACCCCCAGCCCCATAAAGGATTGAGCGCCGCCGGCGGGGCCGGCGGCGCTCAAAAGCGACTCTGGTTCTACGTTCGGCTCAGAAGCGCTTCTTCGCCGAGATCTTGAAGACCCGGCCCAGCGGATTGCCGGTGAAAGGGTCGTAGTTCAGGTCGAGGCGGGCGAACGAGGGATCACGGTCGAAGATGTTGTCGACCGAGAGCACGATCGTCGTGTCCCACGGCGCCTGCCAGCGGTAGTCGAGGTCGACCAGGACGGTCGACTTGATGTTCGTCCCCTTGGTGTTGACCAGGCCGGTCTGCGCGTTCGGCGCCAGGATCCCGGCGCCGGGCACGTCGGCCCGCTGGTCATGGTAGGAGTCGATGTAGCTGGCGGTGAGGCGGATATTGTGGGCGCCCAGCGTGTACTCGGCGAACGCCTGGCCCTTCCACTCCGGCAGCGGCGTGGCCGATAGCTGGTAGTTCAGGAGACCCACGGCGTCGTAGCCGCGCTGCACGACCACGCCGCCGACCGAGAAGTCGTCCAGCTTGTAGTTGATCGTGTAGGTCGCTGAGACGCCGACCCGGGCATTGCCGCCTGCGAACACCTCGCCGAAGTCGTAGTCGGCCAGGAAGTCGATGCCCGAGGTCTTCAGGTTGGGCCCGTTGACCACGAAGCTCGACACCCGCGAGATGTTGGCCTGGCCGCAGGTCCCGCCCGAGAACGTGAAGCGCGCCTGCAGGCCGGCGAAGGCCGGGTTGTTGCAGTTCGTCGCCGCGCCGCCTGGGAACATGGTAGCGACCATGGCGCCCGACGGCTCGGCCACGATGGGCTTGCGGAAGTCGAAGCGCCAGTAGTCGATGGTCGCCTTCAAGCCGCCGGTGTTGAAGATCAGGCCAGCGGTGTAGTTGTCGGCCTTCTCGGGCTTCAGGTTCGGATTGCCCGTGAAGTCGATGGCGCGGAAGGCGCCGCCGATGAACGAGAAGCCCGTGCCGGTGGAGGGGTTCAGCGACGCCAGCGGCGGGCCGCGGAACGTAGTGCCCGCGCCGCCGCGGACGGGGTGACCTGCCAGCGCAGCGAGGCCTTCGGATTGAAGGTCGACCCCACGTCGCCGTTGTAGTCCTCGTAGCGCGCGGCGAGCTGGAGCTGGATGTCCTCGCTGAAGGGTACGGAGACCTCCGCGAAGCCGGCATAGACCTGCTGGTCCAGGTCAGCCTTGCTGGCCGTGGCCAGGAACAGGAAGGCCCCGGCCTTGCCGCCGCAGTTCGTCGCCCCCGTCACCACGGTGTCGATGCAGGGGGTGACGTCGGCGTCGCCGAAGGCGTTGTAACGGGTCTCGTAGACGTCGTTGCGGAACTGCACGCCGGCCGCCCAGGCCACCGGCCCGCCGCCCAGCTCGATGCCGGTTTCGCCGGTGATCACGGAGTCGACCACGAACAGGCGCTGGGCCTGCTTGGTCGAGAGCTGCTGGAAGAACCAGCGGACCACGTCGGGATTGTTGGCGACCGAGGCGGTGTAGCCCGGGTTCGTCTGGCCCGTGATGGCGTTCGCCTGGATCGAGTTGGAGAACGGGTTGAAGAAGTAGCAGCCCAGCGCGGTGTTGCCGGCGTTGGTGGTGAAGTTGTTGGTCTCTGCCGCCGTACAGCCGCCGGCCGCGCCGCTGGCCGTCGAGCCGAAGCCGCGCAGGGCGAGCTGGAGGCGCGACACCAGGCTGTCGTAGCCGGTCCGGCGGGCCACTTCCTGGCCGTAGGTGACCGCCACGTCGTAGCCCAGCCCGCCGAAGGGCAGGTCGCCCTTCAGGTTGGCGGAGACCCGATAGGCCTCATACTGGCGCAGGCCTTCCGACGGCCGGCTGTCGTCGCCGAAGATCGGGTTGCCCTGGAACGACAGCGGCCGGTAACGCACGCCGGGGATGTGGACGCCGGTCGCGGCGGCCGGGATCGCCGTCGGGTTCGCGGCCCGGTAGGCGATCAGGCCAGGGTTGTTCGCCGGCACGAAGTAGCCTTGCAGCAGGGCCGGCGTCAGGGTGCCGACCGTCGGGTTCGTGGTCGCCGTGGGCGACTGCAGCGCGAGGTACGACGGCGAGGTCTTCCAGCGCGGCATGTCCGTCTTGGAATAAAGCGCCTCGACGTGCAGGTGATGGTTCTCCGAGAGGTCGGCGTTGATCTCGCCGTAGATCTGCAACCGATTCTCGTGCTCGATGAGGTTGTCGTACTCCGAGAAGTGGAAGTTACAGGCCGGAAGCCCCCCGCCGATGGCCGCGCCGCCCAGCGGCGTACAGCCGTTGTCGAGCTGGAAGCCGGCCAGCGGCACCCAGGCGCCGGCGGCGTTCTGCGTGATCGGCGCAAAGGCCGTCACGCTGGAGCCGCCCGACCAGCCGCCGATGTCGTTGTCGGCGAAGGAGCGCACCGCGAAGTCGCGGTCGATCACCTTCAGCTCGGAGCGGTGCTGGTAGCCCGCGGTCAGCAGGATGTTGCCGTTTTCCCAGGCCTGGCCCCACACCGCCGAAGCGTCCCAGTCGCCCTTCGAGCCGTCGATGTACTTGTAGCTGCCGCCGACCTCGAGGCCCTCGAAGTTGGTGCGGGTGATGAAGTTCACCACGCCGCCGATGGCGTCAGAGCCGTAGGTCGCCGCGGCGCCTTCCTTCAGGATTTCGACCCGGCCGATGGCGGCGGTGGGCAGGATGTTGGTGTCGACGATGCCCGAGGCGCCCTGGCCGAACGGGTTGGGCGCCATGCGCCGGCCGTTCAGCAGCACGAGGGTCCGCGCCGCGCCGAGGCCGCGCAGGTTGATCGAACCCGAGCCCTCCGAGCCCTGAGCGCGGGTGTCGAACTGGTTGGTGTCGCCGAGCACGCCGGAACTGACCGACATCCCCTTGATCAGTTCGAGGGTCGACGGCGCACCCTGCTTCTCGAGATCTTCCTGGCTGATGACGTCGACGGGAAGCGCCGCGTCCTCCGGCGTGCCGCGGATGAACGAGCCGGTGACGACGACTTCACCGATCTCGGTGGAACTGGCCTGCCCTGCGGCCTGGGCGGCCTGAGCATGGGCCTGGCCCGATGCGCCGAGCGTGGCCAGAGCGGCCAGCATCGACGCGCTGCAGAAGAATCTGCCTTTCGACATGGTTTTCCTCCCCTCGGAAGCCTCATGTGTGGGCCCGCCTGAGTGGGAGGATTAAGAGGGTGATTATTGCAGCTTCGCCACACAAATTCCCCCGTTCGGGCAACGATGTCCTCTGAACGCGGCGCCCGCGCAACAGCCTATGACGTAAGGAGATGCTGCGCCCTGACCCAGGGGAACGCCGCGCGCCCCGAGGCCCCGCCTCAAGTGACCACGGTTTAGATATCCGCATCAAAATCGTCGCGGCGCGGTCCCGCCGCTCCTCCGTCGGCCGGTTCACGGGATCGCGCGCCCGGCGCCCGCTCCGTCCCGCCCGATTCGCCACAGGCCCGGGCCCGGCAGCCCGAGCGTCCCACGCCCTGTGACGCGGCCCGTCGCGGCCCGCGAGCGACGCGCCTGTCGCGCGAATATTGTTGCGCGGGCTCGGCGGGCGCGCTCAGTCTGGCGCTCGGTGGGGATGCGTGACGGGACACGGGCCGCCCGGGGCGGCCGTGGTGTTCGGGCGGGGAACTGGGCATGAGCTTGAGTTGGCAGCTTCGGAATGCGGGCGACAGGCTCGTCGGCGCGCCGGAGGGCCGCGTGGACGAGACCACCTGGGAGGCCTTCTCCGGCCACCTCATCGCCGCCGTGCGCGACGCCGCCCAGGCCGGCCTGCCGCTGATCGTCGATCTCTCCAGGCTCGAGTACATGTCCTCGCGGGGCCTGCGGGCGCTGACCATCGGCCGGCGCGAGGCGGGGGAGGCCGTGAAGATCACGCTGGCCGCGCCCAACGCGCGGATGCGCGAGATCCTCGCGATCAGCCGCTACGACAAGCTGTTCACCATCGCCGACAGCGTCGGCTCTTGAGCACCTGATCGGGGACGAGGGGATTTCTTCGATGCTGGTACGCTTCTGGGGCACGCGCGGGTCGTTGCCGGTGGCCCGCCCCGCGCTGGCGATCCAGGGCAAGATCGCCCGGGCGCTGGTCGCGGCTGGCGGCCGCAAGTTCGTCCACGAACTCGAAGCTGACACCTGGGCGCGCAAGAACCTGGAATTCTCCACCTACGGCAGCTACGGCGGCGCGAGTTCCTGCGTCGAGATCGAGGGCGCCAGGGACTGCTTCTTCGTCTGCGACATGGGCTCGGGCCTGCGCGAGTTCGGCATCGACGCGTTCCGCCGCTGCGCCGAGGGCCACCCGCGAGTCTACCACTTCTTCCTCAGCCACCTGCACTGGGATCACATCATGGGCTTCCCGTTCTTCGGGCCGGCCTTCGACCCCGGGGCGCACATCTATGTCCACTCGGGTCATCCCGACGCCGAGGAGGCGCTGCGCCGCCAGCAGGAGGAGATCAGCTTCCCGGTGCCGTTCGACTGGCTGAAGGCGAAGTTCGAGTTCATCGTCCACCAGCCGGGCGAGACCTTCGAAGTCGCGGGCGTGACCGTCAGCCTCGCCAGCCAGTACCACAGCCACGACTCCTACGGCTTCCGGTTCGAGACGGGCGGCAAGGCGGTGATCTACTCCACCGACTCCGAGCACAAGATCGACAACATGGAGGCCGAAGCCGCCTTCGAGGCCTTCTTCAGGGATGGCGACCTCGTGATCTGCGACACCATGTACTCGCTGGGCGACACCGTCAGCCTGAAGCAGGACTGGGGTCACTCCTCCAACGTGGTGGCCGTCGACCTCTGCCACGCGGCCCACGCCAAGCGGCTGGTGCTGTTCCACCACGAGCCCACCTACTCGGATCGCGACATCCAGCGTATGCACGGCGAGACCATCCGTTACGAGGAGCTGGTCCGCGCGGACCGGCCGCCGCTGGAGGTGCTGTGCGCGTATGACGGACTCGAAGTCAGGGTCTGACGCTCCCGGGCCGGTCGCGCGGCGGGCGCGCCTGCCGATGTTCGGCGCGTCGCCGGACGGCGCCCTCGGAGAACTGGACCGCTGGGCGCGCGTGCGGGTCCGGGTCATCGGGCTGGTCGCCGCGATCCTGGGGGCGATGCTGCTGGCGGCCACGGGCACGGCGCTCCGCCAGCCGCTGTTCGACCTGGCGCAGAACATCGCCCCGCCGCCGCTCCCGACCGGGAAGGTGGCGGTCGTGGCGGTCGACGCGCCCAGCCTCGCCGCCGTCGGCGGCTGGCCCTGGTCGCGCTACACGATGGCGCGGCTGACCGAGCAGATCGCCGCCCGCGGCGCGACGGCCATCGGCTTCGACTTCCTGTTCCCCGAGCCCGACCGCCAGGCGCCGGCCGACTTCATCAAGCTCTACCCCGAGCTTTCGGGGACCGCGGCCGGCGAGGTCTCGACGCTGCCGTCGATGGACGCCGTCTTCGCGCGCGTGATCGGGCGCAGCCCCGTGGTGCTCGCCCGCGCCGGCGTGGGCGACGAGACCTTCGACAAGCTGGAGGGCGACGAGGCCGCCGCCGCCCCGCCCCTGCCGCCGGACGTGCAGTTCCGGGGGCCGGTCCCCGCGGCCGTCCCGACCTACCCGACGGTGGCGGCGAACCTCGACATCCTGGACGGCGCGGCGCTGGGCCACGGCCTCGCCAACGGCCCGCCCGATCCGGACGGCGTGATCCGCCGGGTCCCCCTGCTCGGCAAGGCGGCGGGCGCGCTCACGCCCAGCCTGGCCCTCGACCTCGTCCGGGTCGCCGAGGGGCAGGACGTGATCCGCCTCGACGGGACGAAGGACGCGCTGGCCGCCATCCGCCTGGGCCGCCATCGCGTGCCGGTCGACGCCGGAGGACGGGTCGAACTGCGCTTCGCCGCGCCGGCGGGTGCGAAGGAGAAGGGCCTCGCCGACTTCATGACCTACTCGGCGGCCGACCTGCTGCGCCAGGGCCTCCCCGCCGACGCCTTCGAGGGCAAGATCGTGCTGGTCGGCCTGACCGCGGCCGGCACCTCCGACGTCGTGACCACGCCGCGCGCGTCCGAGACCTACGGCGTCTTCGTCCAGGCGCAGGCGGTCGACGCGATCCTGCGCAGCGCCGCCCTCGACCGGCCCGCCTGGGCGCCGCTGGCCGAGTGGGGCGTGGGCCTGGCGCTGGTGCTGCTGGCCTGGCTCGCGGTGCCGCGCCTGCCGATCGGAGCCATCTCCGCCATCGCCGCGGCCGAGGTCGTCGCCGCCTTCGCCGCGAGCTGGATCGCCTTCCGCCAGGATCTGATCCTCGACCCGCTGCCCATGCTCGTCCCGGGCGCGGCGACCTCGGCGGTGATGGTGCTGCTGCTCTTCGTCGAAGGCCGCCGCGTCCAGACGCGCCTGCGCGGCCAGCTCGAGGACGAACGCCTGTCGGCCGCGCGCATCTCGGGCGAGCTGGCCGCGGCCAGCGAGATCCAGTTGGGGATGCTGATGCCGCGGGCCGAACTCGCGCGCGTCTCGCCGGCCGTGGAGATCGACGCGGCGCTGCAGTCGGCCAAGACTGTCGGCGGCGACCTCTACGACGCCTTTCCGTTCGACGACGGCCGCGTCTGCTTCCTGGTCGGCGACGTCACCGGCAAGGGCGTGCCGGCCTCGCTGTTCATGGCGCTCGCCAAGGCCCTTTCGCGCAGCCTCCTGATGCGGCCCGACACCCCGCTGGCCGCCGCTGTGGGAGAGATCAACGCCGAACTCTCGCGCGACAACCGCCAGGCCATGGCGGTCTCGCTGCTGGTGGGCGTGCTGCACCCCGATGACGGGACCCTGCACCTCTGTTCGGCGGGCCACGAGAACCCGCTGGTTGTGGATGGCGCGGGCCGGGTGCGCGAGATCGCGCTCGACGGCGGCCCGCCGCTCTGTGTGGACGAGGGCTTTCCCTACCCGGACGAGACCCATCTTCTTGGGTCGGATGAGACCCTGTTGTTTTTCACGGACGGCCTGACAGAGGCGCAGGACCCTTCAGGCGCATTGCTGGACCGCGAAACGCTGTT
>NZ_JAEUMO010000020.1 GCF_016793285.1 Phenylobacterium sp. | reverse complement strand
GGAAGCCCACCGCGGCATCCGAGTCGATGGCGACGATCGCGCAAAGGTCGCCGACGAGAGGCCGGCTGAGCTGCGCGTCGTCGCCGTTGAAAAGATAAGTCTCTGGACGCACGAGCACCCGCAGCGCGTCAGCCGCCGCCGTAGTGGATCGTCCATCAACCGCAGCGGCGAGTTGTCCGACGTGAACGTCCAGGTCCGCTGGCGACTGGCAGTAGAACTGGTGAAGGCGAGCGCAGTTCAACGTCGCCGCTTCGACGTCGCCCGAAAGCCTCACAAGCAACGTCTCGTCGCCTTCGCGTTCGATCACCGCGTCGGGATGGAGAGCCCGAACCTTGGAGGCGACGCGTTCTCGAAAGGCGAAGAGGTCCAGCAGCTTCCCGCCTCGCCCGAACCCCAACAGCCCGAGCAAACCCTTTCCCATCGGCGTCCCTCATGCCAAGAGCGCCAGCCTAGGCGGTTCGGAGAGGCGTGCAATGGACGGCGGCGAGGTTCTGGAGAACACCTACATCTCGAAACTCACCACCGTCACGGACGGCGAGTGGGCGGGCTGGCAGTGCTATCCGGGCGGCGATCCGTTCGAGGACCTGGCGGGCCCGTTCTACTACAAGGTCGAGGCCGACGGGCAGAAGGTCTGCGCCTTCCGGGCCGAGCACAAGCACATGAACGGCGGCCTCTTCATGCATGGCGGCTGCGTGATGACCTTCGCCGACTTCAGCCTGTTCGTGATCGCGCGCGACGCGATCGACGGCAGCCGGACGGTCACCGCCACCTTCAACTGCGAGCTGGTCGGCACGGCGCGGATCGGCGAACTGGTGGAGTGCCGCGGCGAGGTGGTGAAGGCCGGCCGCAGCATGGTCTTCGTCCGTGGGATCATCAGCGCGCCGGGCGGCCCGGTGGCGGCCTTCTCGTCGGTGCTGAAGAAGACGACCGTGCGCGGCTAGGTCCGGCATGGCGCCCCGCCCCCTCACGCCCGACGGCATCGCCGCGGTCCTGCGCCCGGAGCGCTGGACCCGCGGGCGGTGGATGGAGCCCGGCCGATGACCCTCCTTTCCGTGCTGGACCTGTCGCCGGTGACCGGCGAGGCGACGCAGGCGCAGGCCGTGCGCGAGACGATCGAGGTGGCCAGGGCCGCCGAGCGGCTGGGCTACCACCGCCTGTGGCTGGCCGAGCACCACAACATCGCCGGCCTGGGCTCGCCGAACCCGGAGATCCTGATCGCGGCGATCAGCCAGGTGACCTCGACCATCCGCCTGGGCTCGGGCGGGGTGATGCTGGTCAACTACTCGCCGCTGAAGGTGGCCGAGACCTTCATGGAGCTGGAGGCTCTGGCGCCGGGCCGCATCGACCTGGGCGTGGGCCGCGCCCTGGGCGCCGACGGCCGGACCGGCGGGGCGCTGCGCTCGGTCGGGTCCGAGGCCTTCCCCCGCTACTTCCAGCTTCTGGCGGCGTGGCTGCTGGACGCCAGCGGGAAGGTCCCGATCCCCGAGGGCCACCCGATCCACGACATCAGGGCCAACCCGTCCGGCCCGTCGCACCCCGACGTCTTCGTGCTCTGCACCTCGGAGGAAAGCGCCACCTTCGCCGGCATGATGGGCGTGAGCATGGTCTTCGCGGAATTCATCGCCCGCGCCGAGGGCGGTCCGGCGATCGCAGCCTACCGCAGGGCGTTCCAGCCGTCCGAGTTCCGTCGCGAGCCCTGGGCCGGGACGGCGGTGGTGGCCTACGCGGCCGAGACCGAGGAGGCCGGCTGGCGCGGCGACGCGGTGCGGCGCGCGGCGACCGTCTCGATGCTGTCGGGCCATCGCCGGCGGTTCGCCGACGTCGAGGGCGCCGAGGCGTTCCTGGCGGAGTGGAAGGGCTCGCCGCTGCTGGCCGACGTCGAGGGCCGCACGATCGCCGGCAGCGGAGAGGCGGTGCGCGCGCGGCTCGAGGCCAAGGCGCAGGCCAGCGGCGCGCAGGAGGTGTTCGTCATGGCCACCGGCCCGTCGCTGGAGGAACGGATCGCCTCGCTGGCCCTGATCGCGCCCCGCTGAGCACGGGCGCCTGCGTCTCGCGCCAGGGGAGAATCCGCTCGCCGATCGGGCGGAAGCGGTCATAGTCGGCGCCGCCACATGGGGCTGGCGGGGCACAACGGGCGCGGCCGACGCGGGGCCGACAGTCCCGGGCGTCCATTGGTCCTGAGGCGTGAGTAGCCCGAGGACGTCCAGGTGCCCGCGATCGACAACACCTTCCAGAGCTACGCCGTGCGGCCGGGGACGGTGCTGATCACGCTGGAGTCGGGCGCGGACATCGCGGCCCTGAAGACGGCGCTGGGCGGACTGGCGGTCGTGGCGGGACCGGGCAATGGGGCGGCCGCCTCGGCGTTCCTGCGGCTGACCGTCAGCGCCGGGACGCAGATCGAGGACGCGATCCAGCAGATCTCGCAGATACCCGGCGTCAAGACCGCGCAGCCGGACTACGTGCTCAACACCTTCGACGACGGCGACGATGGCGGCGGCGGCGAAGGGGGCGGCGAAGGGGGCGGCGACGACGGGGGCGGCGATCCGGGCGGCGGCGGCGATGCGGACCCGATCCTCGGCGGCGACCCCGTGCCGTTCGGCGGGGGCCTCGACAAGGGCGGCGGCGACGACCCGGTCGTCCTGGACCCGCCGACCCTGGAGGTCACCGCCCAGGACGTCTCGAACGACCCGGTCTACACGGGCGGCCAGAGCTGGGGAATGTACGGCGACACCACCGCCAAGGCGAACGTCAACGGCAGCCAGGCCGGGGAGGCCTGGACGGCGGGCTACACCGGCTCCAGCAAGGTGGCCGTCGGGCTCGTCGACAGCGGCCTCGACTACACCCATCCCGACCTCTACCTGAACGTCTGGCTGAACCCGGGCGAGATCCCCGTCGCGCTGCGGGCCCTGCTGGTCGACACCGACAGCGACGGCCACATCGGCTTCCGCGACCTGAACGCCGCGGCCAACGCCGGCCAGGTCAGCGACCTGAACGCGAACGGCCGCATCGACGCCGGCGACCTGCTGGCCGACTCCCGCTGGGAGAACGGGCTGGACGAGGACGGCAACGGCTACACCGACGACCTGATCGGCTGGGACTTCATCAACAACGACAACGACCCGTTCGACGACGTCGGCCACGGGACGCATGTGGGCGGCATCATCGCCGCGCAAGGCGGCAACGGCGTCGGCGTGGCGGGCGTCACCTGGTCGACGCAACTGATCGTGGCCAAGTTCCTGGGGCCCGACGGCGGCTACACGTCGGACGCGATCCGGGCCCTGGACTACGTCACCGCGCTCAGCGCCGCGCCCGGCGCGAGTTCGATCGTGGCGACCAACAACAGTTGGGGCGGCGGCGGGGTCTCGCCCCTGCTCGGGGACGCCATCGGCCGCGGCGCGCAGGCGGACGTGCTGTTCATCGCCGCGGCCGGCAACGGCGGCGACGACCAGGTCGGCGACAACAACAACGTCGTGCCGAACTACCCGTCGAACTACGACACCGTCGCCATGGCCGGCTACGACGCCGTGATCGCGGTCGCCTCGATCACCTCGGCAGGCGCGCTCTCCAGCTTCTCCAACTATGGCGCGGCCACGGTCGACCTGGGGGCGCCGGGCACGAACATCAATTCGACGATCCCCGGCGGCTACGGCGCGAAAAGCGGCACGTCGATGGCGACGCCCTTCGTCACCGGCGCGGTGGCGATGTATGCGGCGCTGAACCCCGGCGCGAGCGCCGCGCAGATCCGCGCGGACCTGCTGGCCGCGACGACGCCGACGGCCTCGCTGGCGGGCAAGACGGTGACGGGCGGCCGCCTCGACGTCTCGGCGCTGATCTACGACATCTCGCCGGCCGGGGTGTCCGTCACCGGCACGGCGTCGGCCGACACCATCTCGCTCACGGCCGCGCCCGCGGGCCTGTCGAAGTCGAGCGTGTTCGACGACACCCTTTCGGGCGGCGCGGGCAACGACAAGCTGGACGGCGGCCCCGGCGTCGACCGCCTGGTCGGCGGCCAGGGCAACGACACCTACACCGCCGACGCCAGCGACACGATCGTCGAAGGTTCGAACGAAGGCGTCGACCTGGTCAACAGCGCCGGCAGCTACGTCCTGGGGGCCAATCTCGAGAAACTGACGCTGACCGGCGCGGCCGCCGTCAACGGCACGGGCAACGAGCTCGACAACACCCTCACCGGCAATTCGGCCGGCAACGTGCTGGACGGGCTGGCGGGCGCGGACACGCTTGTCGGCGGCGCGGGCGCCGACACGCTGATCGGCGGCCAGGGCAACGACAAGCTGACCGGAGGAACCGAGGCCGACTTCATGGCCGGCGGACAGGGCGACGACACCTACGACGTCGACAGCGCCGGCGATGTGGTGGTCGAGGCCGCGAACGAGGGCAACGACCTCGTCACCAGCGCGATCACCTACACGCTGGGCGCCAACCTCGAACGGCTGACGCTCTCGGGGACCGCGGCGATCAACGGCACGGGCAACACGCTCGCGAACACCCTGGCCGGCAACACCGCCGGCAACGTCCTCACCGGCGACCTCGGCGACGACACCCTCAACGGCAACGAGGGCGCCGACACCCTGCTGGGCGGCGAGGGGAACGACAGGCTGAACGGCGGGACCGGCGCCGACTCGATGGACGGCGGCCTGGGCGACGACGCCTACTACGTCGACGACGCAGGCGACGTGGCGAGCGAAGGCGCCGGCGGCGGCGGCAACGACATCGTCACCAGCACGTCGGCGACCTACACGCTGGGCGCCAACATCGAGCGGCTGACGCTGACCGGGACGACCAACATCAACGGGACCGGCAACGGCCTCGACAACGCCATCACCGGCAACACGGGCGCCAACGTGATCGACGGCGGCGACGGCGCCGACACGATCAGCGCCAACGCCGGGAACGACACGCTGCTGGGCGGGGCCGGCAACGACAAGCTGACGGGCGGCGCGGGCGCCGACCGGATGGAAGGCGGCGGCGGCGACGACACCTACTACGTCGACGACGTCGGCGACGTGGCCGTCGAGGGCCCGAACGCCGGGACCGACCTGGTGTCGAGCAGCGTCAGCTTCACGCTGGGCGACAACATCGAGAAGCTGACCCTCACGGGGACGGCCGCCGCAAACGGGAGCGGCAACACGCTCGGGAACACGCTCACCGGCAACGCCGCGGCGAACCGGCTCTCCGGACTGGACGGCGGCGACACGCTCAGCGGCGGCGCCGGCACCGACACGCTCGACGGCGGCGCGGGCGTCGACAAGCTGACCGGCGGCGCGGACCTCGACCGGTTCGTGTTCCAGAAGGGCCAGGCGGCCGGCGACACGATCACCGACTTCGCGGCCGGCGAGAAGCTGGAGCTGCACGGCTGGGGCGCAGGCTCGACCATCGCGAAGGTGACGGGCAGCCTGACCAACTGGATCATCACCGACGGCGTGACCGGGGCGACCGAGACCATCACGCTGTCGAACAAGTACAACCTGGTCGCCGGCGACTGGATCTTCAGTTAGCGGCGCGCCTCATCGGGTCGCCCGACGGCCCGTCACGACGCGAGCTGAGCCGCCGGGAGCAGGCCGACGATCGAGGCGGTGAGGCAGGTGGCGAGGAAGCCGGCCATCATCGCCTTCCAGACCATGCCGACGATCTCGTTGCGCCGCTCGGGCACCAGGACCGAGAACCCGGCGAGGTTGATCCCCACCGAGGCCACGTTGGCGAAGCCGCACAGCGCATAGGTCATCAGGACGCGCGAGCGCGGATCCATCGCATCGACGGGGATGCCGCCCATGGTGATGAAGGCGGTGAACTCGGTCAGCACCAGCTTCACGCCCAGCAGCGAGCCGGCGACGGGCGCGTCGTGCCACGGCACGCCGATGGCCCAGGCCAGCGGGGCGAAGATCACGCCGAGGCCGGCCTCGACCGAGAGCTTGTAGCCGACGAGGTCGCCGACCGAGCCCAGGATCTTGTTGAGCATGGCGACCAGGGCCACGAACACGATCAGGGTCGCGCCCACGTTCATGACGATCTGCAGGCCGTCGGTCGTGCCCTTGATCAGGGCGTCGATGGAGCTGTCGTACTTCTTGGCGGCCAGCGGATCGTAGGCCTGCGCCTCCTCGATGGCGGCGTCGCGGGGCACGATGATGCGGGCCAGCAGCACGCCGGCCGGGGCCGAGACGATCGAGGCGGTCAGCACATGGGCGGCGGCGCCCGGCAGCACGTCCTTCAGGATCGTGGCGTAGGCCACCATCGTCGAGCCCGAGACGCAGGCCATGCCGACGGTGATCAGCATGAACAGTTCCGAGCGCGAGAGGCTGGGCAGGTAGCTGCGGATGAAGATCGGCCCTTCCACCTGGCCCATGAAGACGGTGGCGGCGGTGGCCAGCGCCGGCGGGCCGCGCAGCCCCATGGTGCGCTCGAAGACGATCCCGAAGCCCTGGGTGATCCAGACCAGGATCTTCCAGTGCCACAGCAGCGCCGCCAGCGCGCAGACCACCAGGATCACCGGCAGCACGCGGAAGGCGAAGACGAACAGCGAGCCCGGGTCGGTCAGCGCGTAGGGCTGGTTCGGCGTGCCCGCCAGGAAGCCGAACACGAAGGCGACGCCCGCCTGGGTGGAAGTCGCCAGACCGTCGACGGCGACGCCGACCCCCTCCAGCCCGGCCCGCAGCGCCGGCAGGCCGAAGAGCGCCAGGACCAGCAGGCCCTGCACAGCCATCACGCCGATGGCGAGCTTCCAGGGAAACCGGCCGCGGTTCTCGGAGGCGGCCCAGCAGATCGCCAGGATGGCGGCGACGCCGACCAGACTCTGGGCGTTCTCCAGACCGAAGCCGAACATGCATCCCCCGATGCGTCGCCGAGTCAGCGGCTCAAGGGCAGCAATGCACGCCGAAAGCGCCCGGAGCGCAAGCGCCCCCCGCGCCGGGCGGCCGGTCACAGGTTACGAAGGTTTAATCGCCCCCGCCGCATCCGCCGCAAACCCCTCGCGCCTCTTAGGATCGAGCGCGGCTTGCAGGCGGCGGTCCGACCGGCCTTACGACGAATTAACTGGCTCGCGGACCCCGCCGACACGACACCCCACGCTCGAAGGTGAGGGCGGTTCGTCACGATGTCTCTGGCGCTGGCAACTCTGCTGTACGAATGGCGGCGCTACACCGCCGCCGTCGTCGCGCTCGCGTTCTCGGGCCTGCTGATCCTGGCCCAGGTCGGGATGTTCACCGGCATCGTCAGGGGCGTCACCGCCACGATCGACCGCAGCCGCGCCGACATCATGATCCTGCCGGCCAAGATGGAGAGCCTGATCAACGGCGGCAGCGGCGCCCTGCCCGCGCGCCTGCAGCCGCAGATCTACCTGAACCCCGAGGTGACCGAGGTCGCGGCCTGGGACAACGACGGCGGCCGCTGGGTGAACCAGCCGAAGGACGGCAAGAAGGCCGTCACCACCTACGTCAACGTCAACATGGTCGACACGCGCCCGGGCGCGGTGGCGCTGCCCGTCGACTATCCCGAGGCGACGCGGGTGGCGCTGCTCGAGCCCTATGCCGTGGCGATCGACGAGAGCCAGTTGGCGCGCCTGGGCGTGAAGCTGGGCGACTCCGCAACGCTGAACGGCAAGACGGTGCGGGTCCGCGCCATCCTCCACGGCTATCCCGACATCAACAACGCCTCGGTCACGGTCAGCCGCGACACGCTGCGTCTGCTCGGCATGCTGACCAAGAACGGCAAGACCGGCCCCCTGATGGTCCGCATCAAGGACCCGGCCCGCGCCGTGGCCGTCCGCGACCAGCTCAACGCCAGCGCCAAGGGCGCGTACCGCGCCTGGACCCGCCAGGAACTCGCCGACGCCAACGAGGGCGCGATCATGCAGGAGCAGATCATCGGCATGTTCGTGGGCTTCTCGGTGTTCCTCGCCTTCCTGATCGGCGTGGGCATCACCAGCCAGACCCTGCGCGGCGCGATCCTGAGTTCGATCAAGGAGTTCGCTTCGCTGCGGGCGCTGGGCGTCGGCATGGGCCCGCTGCGCGTCATCGTCATGGAGCTCTCGTGGTGGGTGGGCCTGGTGGGCCTCGCCGCGACGGCGGTCTTCACCTTCGGCGTCTACCTGCTGGCGAGCGGCAACGGGGTGCCGATGGGTTTCCCCGTGCCGTGGATCGTCGGCGTCTCCATCCTCCTGCTCATCATCTCGGCGGCGTCGGGCCTCCTGGCCCTCGGCGTCCTGAAGAAGAGCCAGCCCGCGGACCTGCTGAGATGAGTGCTTCGCAACAGGCGATCGCCGCCACCGGCGTCTACAAGCGCTTCAAGACCGGCCGCACCCACATCGAGGTGCTGAAGCGGGTCGACTTCGACGCCGACCACGGCGAGGTCACGATGGTCATGGGCCCCTCGGGCTCGGGCAAGTCGACCCTGGTCGCGGCGCTCTCGGGGCTGCTGAAGCCCGACGAGGGCAAGGTCACGTCGCTGGGCCAGGACATCTGGAGCCTGCGCTCGGGCAAGGCCGACCGCTTCCGCCTCGACCACTGCGGCTTCATCTTCCAGGGCTTCAACCTGTTCTCGGCGCTGACGGCACTGCAGCAGGTCGAGATCATCCTGAAGTACCAGGGCGTGCCCCGGCGCCAGGCCCGCGAGCGCGCCGCCAACGCGCTGATGGAAGTCGGCCTGGAGGCGCGCATGGGGCAGCGTCCCGCCGAGCTCTCCGGCGGCGAGAAGCAGCGCGTCGCCATCGCCCGGGCGCTCGCCAAGGACCCGCAACTGATCTTCGCCGACGAGCCCACCAGCGCGCTCGACAGCGAGAACGGCCAGGTGGTGATCAAGCTGCTCCACCGCGCCGCCAAGCAG
>NZ_JAEUMO010000013.1 GCF_016793285.1 Phenylobacterium sp. | reverse complement strand
GGCTCAACTGCGGTGACGGCTATGCCCCGAGATGCGGCTAGTAATGCGACAGTTCCGATATTCGCGCCGACATCAAGAAATGGTCCTTTCAAATCGACTGCCAAGTCTCCGATGACGCGCGAGAATTCACCGTAGTCGCGCAAGAACGCTCCGACGACGGTGTCCCCCGACGGGAAGGCAAACTTGAGGCCGTATGCCTCAGTCACGTCGCTGTTTGCCGGGTTGTTCACTGGAAAGCCGTAGCACCTAGATGTCCGAGAACGAAGGTGCGGCCGGATCGCTCGTCTGTTCGACTGGTTGCGGCGGGTAGAGTTCGGCGAGGTTATGATCGCCGCGCGGCGATGCAGCCCTGAGCTTGATGTATATACCCATATTGATATATATAGCCTCATGGCGAGGCCCACGTCCATGCAGCTGGAGAGGCCTGTCTACTGGGTGGGCACCTCGAAGGCTGATCTCCTTGAGTTCCCACAGGAGGTCGTCAGCGAGCTAGGATATGCGCTGGGCGTCGCGCAACTCGGCGGCAAGCACCCTTCCGCCAAACCCTGGAAAGGCGACGGCGCCGGGGTGTTCGAGATCGTGGAGAGCTTCGACGGTGACGCGTATCGGGCGCTCTACACCGTGCGTTTCGAGGGCGTGATCTATGTGCTGCACGCCTTCCAGAAGAAGTCGCCCTCTGGAAGGAAGACCGCCCGGACCGACCAGAACATGGTGACCTGGCGCCTCAGGGCGGCGCGGGATCATTACGAAGAGCACCACCAGTCCGGGCCGAAGGGCAAGGCAGGCAAGTAAGGCAGGCAGGTAATGGCGAATGACATCACGGAAGGGACCGGCAACGTATTCGCCGATCTGGGTCTGCCCGATGCGGCGGATCGGCAAACCAAGACGCGTCTCGCGATGCAGGTGAATGCGCTGCTCAAGGCGCGTCGCATCAAGCAGACGGACGCGGCGGCCATCCTTCATGTCCCGCAATCCAAGGTCTCCGCCCTCGCGAACTACCGCCTCGATCAGTTCTCCGTCGAGAAGCTGATGAGCTTCCTCAACCTGCTCGACTGCGACGTGGAGATCGTCATCCGGCCCCGGCGCGAGGCGGTGGGGCACACGTCCGTCCTTGCGCTGAGCTGAGGGATCGGGCCGGACCTGACGGCGGCGGCCGGGCGCCGGCCCCGTCAGGCGCCGGGGGCGGCGTGGATGGTCGCCAGGCCGAGCTTCGCCAGGAGCGCGGCGTTGCGCAGGGCGGTGGGTTCGTTGTTCGCGGAGCGCGCGGCGAGTTCGGCGAGGGTGAGCTCGCCGCCGGCCAGCAGCGCGTCGAAGATCCTGCGGGTGGTTTCGTCGGTGCTGGCGCGCGCGCCGAACAGGGGGTGGGCCAGCAGGCCGTCGAGTTCGGCGCGGGTCGCGCCGGGCGCCAGCGCGACGCGGGCGTGGCGGCCGAAGGTGGCCGTCGGGTAGTGCTCGAAGATGGCGAACGGGTCGGGGCGCGCAGGCGCGGCGCGGGGCAGGGCGGCGATCCAGGCCTGCATCGCGGGATCGTTCGCCGCCGAGCGGCGGCGGGCGTTCAGCTCGGTCCACAGGGCCTGGTACTGCCGGTAGATCACCGACCAGTCGTAGACTTCGCGGGCGCGGGCGCGGCCGGCGGCGCCCATGCGGCGGCGCATGTCGGGGTTCTCGATCAGGGCCGAGACGACCTCGGTGAAGTCGGCGATGTCGACCGCCGTCGCCTGGGCCGCGGCCCAGGAATAGTGGTCGTAGTTGAGCGAGGCGGTCTCCAGCGCACGGGCCAGGGCCTGGCCCATGCCGGCCTGGGGCATCAGGGTGCGGACGCGGAAGCCGTCGACGCCGTGACGCACGGTGTCCTTGTAGCCGTCCCAGTCGCTGACCACGACGGGCAGGCCGGCGGCCATGGCCTCGATCGGGGTCAGGCCGAAGGTCTCCTGGATGTTGTCGGGCAGCGAGACGAAGATGTCGGACCCCGCCCAGCAGTGGTCACGCAGGTCGGGCTTGCGGCCGTCGATCCAGAGGCAGCGGACGTCCGGCGCGAACCGGCGCGCGCCGTCCTTGAAGGCCTCGGCCACGGGTTCGTTGGGGAACCAGCCGGCCATGACGAGGACCACCTTGCGGCCGGTGCGCTCGGCTGCCGCCTGGAGGCCCCGGAACATCGGATAAGGGTGGGCCTTGGCGTGGTAGACGAGCCGCCCCACGAACAGGGCGGCCACCTCGTCGGGCTCCAGGCCCAGGGCCGCGCGGGCGGCGACGCGGGCGTCGTCGTCGCAGGCGTAGTCGTCGCAGTGGACGCCCAGAGGGATCAGCGGGAGTTGGGGCGGCTCGCCGCGGATCTCGGCGCCATAGCGCCAGCGCTGGTAGTCGCGCTCCAGCTCGTGCAGGCGGCGGACAGTCTCGACGACCGATGTCGAGGTGCAGACCAGCGCGTCCCACGGCGCGACCGGTTCGCGTAGCAGACCGACGATCTCGTCCATCGCGGTGGTGCTGGCCGTGGTGTGCGTGACGCCGCACACCGAGAACGACGTCAGGCCGGCCCGCTGGCGCTGGCGGGCATGGGTCGCGACGGTGGAGTCGGCCAGGTAGAGCACACCGACGCCGCCGATGCGCTCGAGCTGCGGCGCGGGGATGAACTCGAACGCGGCGGCCGGGTCGATCCTGCGCACCATGGCCCGGAAGCCGTCGGCCGAACTGGCGAGGGGCGAAAAGCCGTAGATCGGGTGGTCGCCGCGGCCCTGGACCGCCGCGCGCAGGAAGCCGTTCCCCGCCGACTGCCGCCCCATCAGCTCCACCTTGGCCATGTCGTAGCCGTCGGGCTCGGCGCGGATGACGGCCGTGGCGGAAAGAGCGTCGGACACCTGAGACCTTGAGCGCGGGCTGGAGAGGACGCGGATCAATGGAGCCTCAGCGCGCCTGACACAAGCCGCCGTCCGGCGCGGCGCGCGGCCCATTCAACAGCGAGATCGAGATGAAGATTCCCCTCGAACTGCCGCCGGGGCTCAACGGCGACGACACGACCCACGCGGCCGGCGGCCGCTGGGCGGACGGATCGAACGTGCGCTTCCGGCTGGGCCGGCCCGAGACGATCGGGGGATGGGAGCGGCTGATGAGCGATCCGCTGACCGGCGTCTGCCGCGCGATCTTCCCGTGGACGGACAACGACGGGGTGCTCGACATCGCGTTCGGCACGCATTCGAACCTGCACGTGTGGCGCGGCGGCGAGCTGTTCGACGTGACGCCGGCGTCGGGGTTCGCGGCGGGCGCGATCGACGGTTCGGGATCCGCGGGCTACGGCACCGGCGGCTACGGCGTCGGCGGCTACGGCCTGCCCTCCACGACGGACTACTTCCCGCTGACCTGGTCGTTCGGCGCGTGGGGCCAGCAGTTGCTGGCGAGCCCGCGCAACCAGACCATCTTCGCCTGGACCAACGTCACCGCGCAGGCGGCGCAGGCGCTGGCGAACGCGCCGGCGCAGGTGACCCACATGCTCGTGGCGCCGCTGAGCGGCGGCTACCAGGTCTTCGCGCTGGGCTGCAACGAGGAGGTCTCGGGCGACTTCAACCCGCTGTGCATCCGGCACTCGTCGATCCGGAACAACACGCAGTGGAGCACGAGCGCGAGCGGGTCGACCGCGCGGGAGTACGTGCTGACCGGCGGCGGCCGGATCGTGGCGGGACGCATGTGCGGCCCGTGGCTGCTGGTCTGGACCGGCGACGCGCTGTTCCTCGGCACGTTCGTCGGGGCGCTGAACCAGCCGTGGCGGTTCGAACGGGTGGGGCGCAACTGCGGCCTCATCGGGCCGAACGCGGCGGTGATCGTGGGGCAGACGGCGTTCTGGGCCAGTCCCGACCGACAGTTCTACAGATACGCGCCGGGCGGCCAGCCGGAGCCGATCCCTTGCCCGATCCGACGCGATTTCGCGGAGGAGCTGGCGGCGAGCCAGGGCGACAAGATCGTCGCCTCGTCGAACGCCGAGTTCTCGGAAATCCGCTTCGACTATCCCGACCGGCGCGACGGCTACGAAAACAGCCGCTACGTGGCGCTGGCCGTCAGCGGCCCCGACGCCGGGGCCTGGCATCGCGGCGCGATGGCGCGGACGGCCTTCATGGACGCCGGCCCGTCGGCCTATCCGATCGGCGCGACCTACGACGGGGCCGTGTTCCTGCACGAGAAGGGCCGCTCGGCCGACGGCGGGGCGTTCTCCTGGTTCATCGAGACGGCGGACAGCTATCTCGACGCCGGGACGACGCTGCTGGTCCGCGGGTTGTGGCCGGATTTCAAGGACCAGATCGGGCCCGTGAACGTCGGCGCCTCGGCGCGCCTCTATCCGCAGGGGCCGGTCACGGCCTCGCAGGCCGTCGCGATGGCGGCTTCGGACGCCAAGGCCGACCTGCTGCTGAGCGGGCGGCTCTTCGCCCTGCGCTTCTCGGGCGACAGCGCGCCCACGGGCTGCCGCATCGGCCAGCCGACCTTCGACGTCGCCCGGGCGGGCGAGCGCTAAATTTCAGGAAAAACAGGAGGATGCCTTGTCGGACCTCGATCGGATGTTCAACTTCGGCGTGAGCGGCAGCAAGAGCGCCAGCAACTCGTCGGGCACATTCAACAGGACCACGACGCCCATCGCGCCGCCGTGGACCAGCGACGTCGTGCAGGGCGCCGCCGGCCGGATCAACAGCCTGCTGGGCGTGGATCCGCAGTCGCTCGTCGCGGGGCCGAACCCGCTGCAGCAGCAGGCGGCGTGGGACGCGAGCGAGCTCGACGGCTACAACGGCAACTTCGCCCACGCGACCGACCTGACGCGCGACGCCGCGTACACGGGCTGGGCCCAGCCGTTCCTGGCGGCGGACACGCCCTTCGCGTCCGGCGGCAAAGCCTACGACTACGTCGGCAAGTACCTGAACCCCTATCTCGCCGAAGTCGTGGACGCGAGCGCGGCGGACTTCGACGCCAACGCCGGGCAGGTCCGCGCGCAGCAGGCGCTGGATCTCGCCGGGTCGGGCGCGTTCGGGGGATCCGGCGCGGCGCTGACGCAGAGCATGACCGAAGGCGAACTGGCCCGGGCGCGGGCGAGCACGCTTTCGGGGCTGAGATCGCAGGCCTACGACAGCGCGCTGGGGGCGGCGGCCGGAGACGCCGAGCGCGCCACGCAGGCGCGGATCGGCAACGCCCAGCTCAAGCTGCAGGACCAGGCGAACAGGTTCGGCTTCGGGCTCCAGGCCAACCAGCAGAAGCTGGCGGCCGCCGACCAGCTCGCCGGGATCGCGGCCGGCCTCGACGTCAATCGCCGCGCGAACCTGGCTACGCGCGCCGAGCTCGGAACGATGATGCGGGGCGTGGAGAACGAACAACTCCAGGCGCCGGTGACCACCACGCAGCAGATCGTCGCGGCGCTGTCCGGCCTGCCCCTGAACCTGTTCATCGGGCAGCAGGAGCAGGGAACCCAATCGAGCCGGAGCACCACGACCACCAAGGGCGTGGAGGCGGGACTGAAAGCCCCGTTCTGATGGCCACGCCGTCCGAACGCCTGGCCGCCCTCGAGCAGCGCATCACCGATCACGAGGCCCGCTGCGAGGAGCGGCTCGCCGAGATCAAGTCCACGGCGGCGTCCACGCTGGCCGCCGTCGAGGGGCTGAAGAGCCGCACCTGGGGTGTCGTGGCGGCCCTGCTCGCCTGGGCGCTGGCGCAGGTGTGGACCGCCAATTCCGGACGGCTGGAGCGGCTCGAGACGGCGCGGCCCGTCGCCGCCAGCCCGCCCGCCACGCCGAACAGTTAGGAGACACGACATGAGAACGATGATGGCGGCCGGGCTCGCGCTCGGCCTTTGCGGCTGCGCGTCGCTGCCGGGGCGGCCCGGCGATGCGGAGGTGCTGAAGCTGCTGAGCGACCACGCCGCCCAGTGCGACCGCCAGTACCAGGGCGGCCTCGGCCTCGGGGCGAGCTTCACCTTCAGCATCGCCTGCCGGGCGCAGCCCGCGCCGCCGGCGCCGCGCGCTCAGGAGGGCGGATAGAACCCGCGGACGTAGGCCGCGACGTCCGCCGGCCAGACGCCTGCGAGCTCGGCGAGGCGGGCTGCGTCGCCGGCGAACAGGGCGCGGGCGGCGTCCTCGTAGCCGGGGAGGTCGCCCGCCAGCACGGTCATGACGCGATAGGCGGTCTCCCGGACCTTGCGGTCGGCGGCCGCCGGGTCGCGGCGGGCGTCCTCGACCAGGCGCCGCAGGGCGGCGGACGCGCCGCCGGGCTGGTCCGCCAGCCACGCCCAGTGGCGCGGCAGCAACGTCACCTCCCGGGCGACGACGCCGAGCCGGGGCCGTCCGCGGCCCTGCCGAGCCGGGGCCTCATCGTCCGCAGGCGGGGCCGTCCGGGCGCGGAGTTCGGACGCGGCATGCTCCGGGCCCTTGCGCAGGTCGAGCTCCACGATGCGTCCCGTGAGGTCGTCGAACACGAGGGCCGGGTCGGGCGACGCCGCGGCGGCCGCCGCCACGGCGGCGAGGTCGCCCGACGCCAGGATCCGGTGGCCGACGAAGGCGGTGAAGGTGGCGGTGTCGGTCATCGGGTTCCGCTGGAGGCATGCCGCGCCGACGGCGGCGCATCAAATATATCCGGGTATAATTATACTTCCGCGGACTTTGCAAGGATCGGCCGCTCGTCCGCCTCCGGGGCGCGCAAGCCGCGGCCGAACGGGAGCGACCGCCGGCGCCGGGGTCAAATGAATCTGTTTCATGAGGAGGTCGGAAGAGCCCGAACGCGTGTCCGGGCTCTTCCGCTGGTGCCGCCGGGCAGGATTGAACTGCCGACCTCAGCCTTACCAAGGATGCGCTCTACCACTGAGCTACGGCGGCGAAGGCGGGCGCTATAGCGGGAGCCGGGCGCGGCGTGAAGCCCCAAATCGACACCCACGCGCTTGACGGGCGGGACGCCTCGCCGCACCTCATCGCCATGCCCGAGCGTCCCGAGGACAAGCCGAACGAGCGCGAATCGCGCGAGGCGAAGCTTGCCCAGGCGCTGCGGACCAACCTGCGCCGCCGGAAGGCCGCCGGGGCCGCGCCGCCTCGACCGAAAGCACACGAAAGCGACGCGGATTGAGCACTTTGCGGGCCCGCGCGCGGCACGCTAGATATCGGCGAGGATGGGCGCCGTGGGACGCGGCCCCGCGCGTGCTTCGTTAGGAACCCGATTGGATCGCATCGCCATCACCGGCGGCGCCCGGCTGAATGGGGAAATCCCCATCAGCGGCGCCAAGAACTCGGCCATCAAGCTCATGGCGGCGAGCCTGCTCACCGAGGAGCCGCTGCGCCTCACCAACATGCCGCGGCTGGCGGACACGCGGTTCCTGGGCCGGCTGTTGCAGCGCCTGGGGACCGAGGTGGTCGAATCGGACGGCGCGGAGGGGCCGGAGACGCTGCTGACCACGCGCGAGATCGTCAGCGGCTTCGCGCCCTACGACCTCGTGCGCCAGATGCGGGCGTCGTTCAACGTGCTGGGCCCGCTGCTGGCGCGCAGCGGGCAGGCCAAGGTGTCGCTGCCCGGCGGCTGCACCATCGGGGCGCGGCCCGTCGACCTGCACCTGAAGGCGCTGGAAGCGCTGGGCGCGAAGATCGACCTGCACGAGGGCTACGTGTACGCCCAGGCCCCGCGCGGCCTGCAGGGCGGGCAGGTGGAGTTCCCCTTCGTCTCGGTCGGCGCGACCGAGCACACTCTGCTGGCCGCCGTGCTCGCGCACGGCGAGACGGTGATGACCAACGCCGCCTGCGAGCCCGAGATCACCGACCTGGCCGAATGCCTGAACCGGATGGGCGCGAAGGTCAGCGGCGCGGGCACGCCGACCATCACCATCCAGGGCGTGAGCCGCCTGTCGGGCGCCACGCACGCCGTGCTGCCCGACCGCATCGAGACCGGCACCTACGCGCTGGCCGCCGCCATGGCGGGCGGGGAGGTGCGGCTGACCCGCACCCGCAGCGACTTCATCCAGGCGCTGATCGACAAGATGGTCGAGGCGGGCGTCGAGGTGACGCCCCACAACGACGGCCTGACGGTGAAGCGCAACGGCGGGCGCCTGAAGGCCGTCGAGATCACCACCGATCCCTATCCCGGCTTCGCGACCGACCTGCAGGCGCAGTTCATGGCGCTGATGTCGCTGGCCGAGGGCGAGAGCGTGATCCGCGAGACGATCTTCGAGAACCGCTTCATGCACGTGCCCGAACTGGGCCGGCTGGGGGCCGACATCTCGGTGCATGGCGGCGAGGCGCGCGTGCGCGGCGTGGAGTCGCTCGAGGGGGCCCAGGTGATGGCCACCGACCTGCGGGCGTCCGTCAGCCTGGTGATCGCGGGCCTGGCCGCGCGCGGCGAGACCATCGTCAACCGCGTCTACCACCTGGATCGCGGGTTCGAGCGGCTCGAGGAAAAGCTCGGCGCCTGCGGGGCCCAGGTGCGTCGCCTGAAGGGCGACGGCGGCGAGGAGGTCGAGTAGCCGATGCCCCAGGCCGCGCCGCTACATCTCCTCGCGCAGGATCCGGACGACCTCGCGGTGATCTCGGCCGCCTTGCAGGACGCCGTGGCCAAGGTGGGCGACATCGCCTTCGAGGCGCGGGCGCGGCGGCTGACGATCGCGTTCAACCGCTATCGCTGGGAGGCGGGCGAGCGCCAGCGCGTGCGCTCGGCGCTGCAGGTCGGCGGGATCCTGGACCTCAAGGCGCGCAGGATCCGGCGCGAGCGCAAGGATGCGGTGGTCGAGCTGCTGACCATCGCCTTCGACGCCGGCGAGCCGCCGGGCGGGGTCCTGACGCTGAGCTTCGCCGGCGGCGGCGACCTGCGGGCCGAGATCGAGTGCATCGACGCGATCCTGGCCGACGTCTCGCAGCCCTGGCCGACCCCCCGCGCGCCGGCGCACGATTCCTGACACGCATGGCGTTGGCGGGCGCGCGCCGCTAAGAGAGCCGCGCCATGCGCCGCTTCCGCTTCGACCAACCGGGCTTCTCCGACACCTTCTCCGCCTTCGTGGCCGAACGGCGCGAGACGCCCGAGGAGGTGGACGCGATCGTCCGGGACGTGCTGGCCGCGGTCCGCGCCGAGGGCGTGAGCGCGCTGCTGCGCTACGCCCGCGAGTTCGACAAGGTCGAGTTGACCGAGGCCACCCTGCGGGTGAGCGCCGCGGAGATCGCCGAGGGGGCCGCGGCCTGTTCGGCGGAGGTGCGCGAGGCGATCGCCTTCGCCGCCGCGCGGATCCGCGCCTACCACGAGCGCCAGCGCCCGGCCGACCAACGCTTCGTGGACGCGGCGGGCGTCGAGCTGGGCTGGCGCTGGGGGCCGCTGGAGGCGGTGGGGATCTACGTCCCCGGCGGACGCGCCGCCTATCCCTCGACGGTCCTGATGAACGCCGTGCCCGCCGCCGCGGCCGGGGTCGGGCGGATCGCCATGGTCACGCCGCCGGGCCGCCTGCAACCGGCGGTGCTGGCTGCGGCGAAGGAAGCGGGCGTGACCGAGATCTGGCGCGTCGGCGGGGCGCAGGCCGTGGCCGCGCTGGCCTATGGCGCCGGCCCGATCCGCCCGGTCGACAAGATCGTGGGACCCGGCAACGCCTTCGTCACGGCGGCCAAGCGGCGCGTCTACGGCGCGGTCGGCATCGACGCCCTGGCCGGCCCGTCGGAGATCGTGGTGGTCGCCGACGGCGCGAACGACCCGGACTGGATCGCCGCCGACCTGCTCTCGCAGGCCGAGCACGACCCCGCCGCGCAATCCATCCTCATCACCGACGACGCGGCCTTCGCCGCCCGGGTCGAGGCGGCCGTCGAGGTGCAGCTCTCGGCGCTGGCCACCGGCGCCGATGCGCGCGCCTCTTGGGAAACCCACGGCGCGGTGGTCATCGCGCCCCTCGACGAGAGCCCGGCGCTGGTGGACCAGATCGCCCCCGAGCACGTCGAGTTCGCCCTGGACCATCCCGAGCGCCTGGCCGACCGCGTCCGGCACGCCGGCGCCATCTTCCTGGGCCGCCACGCCCCCGAGGCGGTCGGCGACTACGTGGCCGGCTCCAACCATGTGCTGCCCACCAGCCGCGCGGCGCGGTTCTCCTCGGGCCTCTCCCTCCATGACTTCCTCAAGCGCACCTCGATCGTGAAGTGCGACGCGGCCTCGTTCGCCGCCCTGGCGCCCGCGACGATCGCGCTGGCCGAGGCGGAAGGCCTGCCCGCGCACGCCCGGTCCGCCGCGATCCGGCTCGGGCAGGGACGCTAGCGGGCGGAACCTTCGCCGTCGGCGGGGCGTTGCCGCCTGGGGCGGTCGAGGAGCTTCTGTGCCTGTTGCAACACCACCGTCGGCGGCCACGCCGGCCGCCGCCGAAGCCGTTCAGCCCAGCCTCGCCGAACAGATCCTCGGATTCGGCGACCGCGCCTGGGATCAACTGATCCATCTCGACGCCCGCGAGACGGGCATCAACGCGCTGGTCTCCGCCGCGGTGGTGCTCTTCGCGCTGGGGGCGATCTGGCTCCTGAAGCGCGGCATCGACCGCCTGATGGCGCTGTTCGTCGCCAAGGCGCCCGGCGACCTCCCGGAAGACAGCCGCGCCCAAAAGGCCGCCGGCCTGACCTGGACGCTCGTTCGCCTGGCCGTGCTGCTGGCCGCCGGCCTGATGGTGATGGGGGTCTGGGGAATCGACCCCTGGACGTTCCTGTCCGGCGAGGCAGGCGCGCGCCTGGTGCGCCTGGTGCTCATCGTGGTCCTCGTCAGCGCGCTGGTCGAAGGGAGCGGCTTCGTCATCACGCGCCTGGTCGAGGGCTTCGCCGGCCGCAGCGCCGACCTGCGCCGGTCGGCCCAGTTGCGCACGCTGGCGCCGCTGCTGCGCGGCTCGGCGCAGGCCGTCATCATCGTGGTCGGGCTGATCACCTTCCTGTCGGAGGTCGGCCTCAAGGTCGGCCCCATCCTGGCCAGCGCCGGCGTGGTCGGCATCGCGGTGGGCTTCGGGGCCCAGACCCTGGTGAAGGACTTCCTGACCGGGCTCTTCCTCGTC
This sequence comes from Phenylobacterium sp., assembly GCF_016793285.1. Taxonomy (GTDB): domain Bacteria; phylum Pseudomonadota; class Alphaproteobacteria; order Caulobacterales; family Caulobacteraceae; genus Phenylobacterium. Next base: position 3,946 of record NZ_JAEUMO010000013.1, on the reverse strand, counting down.
GCCGAGGACGTCGTCTCGGTGGGCGACAACGTGCGGATCGGGGAGGGCGCCGGCACGGTCGAGGCGATGACGCTGCGGACGATCCGCCTGCGCGACGCCGATGGCACGCTGCACATCTTCCCCTACAGCGAGGCCCAGGTGATCCACAACCGGACGAAGCTCTTCTCGTCCTACGTCGTCGAGATCCCGATCAGCTACGACAGCGACGTCGACGCGGCGCTCGCCATCCTGCAGCGCATCGGCGACGACCTCGCCAAGGACCCCGAGCTCGGCAAGCTGATCACCCGGCCCTGCGAGGTGATGGGCGTCGACCGGCTCACCGACAACGCGGTCTGGCTGAAGGCGCGCATGACCACCCAGCCCAAGTGGCAGTGGAAGGTGGGCCGCGAGTTCAACCGCCGGCTCAAGAACGCGCTGGACGACGAGGGCATCTTCACGCCCGTGAAGACGACGCCCGTCACGGCGGAGCCCCTGGAGGAACAGCGCGCGCGCTTCGACGAGCCGCGCGCGTTCGGCGACGGCGTCCGCCCGCCCGACTGAACGGCTCGCGTCCGGCGTGGCGCTGCCGCCGGGCCGCGCCTTTTTCCGTATCCAAGGCCCAGCTTCCACGCAGCGGGATGACGACCGCCCCCGGTTTGCAATAAAGCTCCGCTCAGACCCATGGCCGACGACGCGCGAAAGACCCACCGCCTCCAGAAGGTCGAGCTCGACGAAGAGTCGCTCGCCGCGGTTTCGCGCGACCAGGAGCAGGAACGCCAGATCGCGATCTTCGACCTCCTGGAGGAGAACTTCTTCCATCCGGAAGGCGCCGAGGGCGGCCCTTACGACCTGCGCATGGGCCTGCTCGAGAACCGCCTGGTCCTCGATATCCGCGGCCCGACCTACGAACGCCGCCACATCCTGTCGCTGTCGCCGTTCCGGACGCTGATCAAGGACTACTTCATGATCTGCGACAGCTACTACCAGGCGATCCGCAACTCGACGCCGCAGCAGATCGAGGCCTTGGACATGGGCCGCCGCGGCCTGCACAACGAGGCGTCGGAGCTTCTGCAGACCCGGCTCTCCGGCAAGATCGAGACGGACCTCGACACGGCGCGGCGCCTCTTCACGCTGATCTGCGCCCTGCACTGGCGGGGCTGACGGGGCATGTCGGACGACCCCGGCGAACGGCTCCCGGACGCGGTCCTCTTCTGCTGCAACTACAATCAGGTGCGCTCGCCGATGGCCGAGTCGCTGCTCAAGCACATCGTCGGCACGCGGATCTTCGTCGACAGTTGCGGCCTGCGCCGCGCCAGGTTCGACCCCGACGAGGACGACATGGAGGTGGATCCGCTCGCCGCGGCGGTCATGCTGGAGCTGGGCGTCGACCTCACCCGTCACCGCTGCAAGATCTTCGACGACCTCGAGGACGACTCGTTCGACCTCGTCATCTCGCTCACCCCCGAGGCCCAGCACCGGGCGATCGAGATCGCCCGCGGCCGCGACGCCGAGATCGAGTACTGGCCGACGATGGACCCGACCCTCGTCGAGGGCTCCCGCGACCACCGGCTCGAGTCGTACCGGCAGGTGCGGGACGGCCTCGCGCAGCGGATCCGGACGCGTTTCGGACGCTGACGCGCGGCCGTATCGACCTTTGCCTGCGCGATGCGCTATATTCCGCGTCGCAGATGTGCGGCTCGCAGCCAGACGGCGCGAGCCGTCGTCGTATGTGAGAAGGATCAAGGAGCCGCATGGCGAAGGAAGAACTGCTGGAGTTTCCGGGCACGGTCAGCGAAGTGCTGCCCAACGCGACGTTCCGCGTGAAGCTCGAGAACGATCACGAGATCATCGCCCACACCGCGGGCAAGATGCGCAAGAACCGCATCCGGGTTTCCGCCGGCGACAAGGTGCTCGTGGAGATGACGCCCTACGACCTGACCAAGGGCCGCATCACCTTCCGCGTCCGCTGACCTGACCGAGGCGCTCGACTTGTCTTCTGAGCAGCGCCTCGTCCTGGCCTCCGCGAGCCCGCGCCGGCTCGACCTGCTGAGCCAGATCGGCGTCATCCCCGACGCGGTCGACGCCGCCGAACTGGACGAAACCCCGCTCCACCAGGAAACCCCGCGCCAGTTGGCGCTGCGCCTCGCGCGGGCCAAGGCGGCCTGTGTCGCCGCGCGCCACGACGGGGCCTACGTGGTGGCGGCCGACACGGTGGTCGCGGTCGGCCGCCGCGTGCTGCCGAAAGCGGAGGCCGCCGCCGAGGTTCGCACCTGCCTGGCGCTGCTGTCGGGCCGGGCGCATCGCGTCCTCACCGGGATCGCGGTGGCGGCGCCGGACGGCCGGTCGGCCGCGCGCCTCGTGGAGAGCCGCGTCCACTTCAAGCGCCTGAGCGCCGCCGACGTCGACGCCTACGTCGCGTGCGGGGAGGGGATCGGCAAGGCCGGCGGCTACGCCATCCAGGGCCGCGCCGGCGCCCTGGTCATCGCGCTCCAGGGCTCCTATTCGGGCGTCGTGGGCCTGCCGCTCTACGAGACCGCGAACCTCCTCGAAGGCCTGGGATTCCGCCGGTCATGAGCCAGCGCGCGATCTTCCTCGACCGCAGCGTGGGCGAGACCCGCGGCGTCGTCACCCTCGACGGGCGACCCGAGCGGCTGATCCTCGTGCGCGACGACGACGACCCCCGCCTCAGCCTCGGTGCGAGGCTCGTGGCCCGCGTGGCCAGCGTGGAGCCGGCGGTCGCGACGGCCTTCCTCGACCTCGGCGGCGGGCTCGAGGCCATCCTCCCCTTCAAGCCGGACGCACGCCCGGTCCGCGGCGCGGCCGTCGAGGTGGAGATCCGCAGCGAACCGCGCGCCGGCAAGCTGGCCGTGGCCCGCGAACTCGGGCGCGGGGAGGGCGCGCCGCGGCTTCTCCAGGCGCCGCCCGGCGTCGCCGACATCCTGCGCGCCATCGTTCGTGACGCCGACCCCGCCGGGGGCCGCGCGGCGCGCGCCGCCGCCGACGAGGCCGAGGCCGAGGCGCTGGAGACGATCCACCCGCTCCCGGGCGGCGGCGCGCTCGCCATCGAGCCCACCCGCGCGCTCACCGCCATCGACGTCGACCTCGGGGAGCGCAAGGGCGCCGACGCCAAGCGCGCGGCGCGCCAGGCCAACCTCGCGGCGCTCGGGGAGGCCGCGCGGCTCCTGCGGCTGAAGAGCCTGGGCGGTCTTGTCGTGCTGGACCTCGTCGGCCGCGGCCACGACGGCGCGGCCCTGCTGGCCGCCGCGCGGCTCGCCTTCGCGCCGGACAACCCCGGCGTCGCGATCGGCCCGGTCGGGCGTTTCGGGACCATGGAGCTGTCGATCCCGCGGCGCACCCGCCCGCTCGCCGAACGCCTCGCCGACGCGACCGGCGGCCTCAGCGCCCGCACGCTCGCCCAGCGCCTTGTCCGCCGGCTGGAGGACGAGGCCGCCGCCCAGCCCGGCGCCCGCCTGGCTGCCGCCTGCGCGCCCGATGTCGCCAAGGCGGCGGAGCCGCTGGTCCAAGGCCTGGCCGAGCGGTTCGGCGCGCGCTTCGCCGTCACCGCCGACCCGGTGCGCCCGCGCGAGCGGCTGGACGTCTCCGCGGCATGACCGAGCCCTCCGTCCAGCCCCGGTGCGCCATCTGCGGCAAGCCCGTCGATCCGGCCTACCGGCCGTTCTGCTCGCGCCGCTGCGCCGACGTCGACCTGCAGCGCTGGCTCTCCGGCGGCTACGCCATCCCGTCCGAGGAGGACGAGGGCCTGCCCGACGAAGATTCCAGCGAGGAATAGGGCGCGGACAGGCGGGAATGGGCGCCCCGAAATTCCTCCGCCGCGGTCGCTGGACTTCGCCGGTCGCCTCTTCTATAGACGCCACCTCCCGCGCGGCGGGCTGAGGGCCTGGGTAGCTCAGTTGGTAGAGCAGCGGATTGAAAATCCGCGTGTCGGTGGTTCGAATCCGCCCCCAGG